>NZ_JODF01000022.1:0-101878 GCF_000717945.1 Streptomyces sp. NRRL S-920 | reverse complement strand
CCCAGCCGTGGCACCGCGCCATGCCGCGCCCGGCAGCCGCGTAACGCCCAATTCCCCAACCATCGGGGATGGTTGGGGGTGCGTCAATCGCGCGCGGGGGGGGGGGGCGTTCTCTTTTTTTTTTGTGGGGTTGGGGGTGGCTGGCTGGCGGGGGGCGGATGGGCGGGGGCCCAGGGTGGGGGGCCGAAGTGGCCCGGCCCGCGGGCGTCCTCGCTCCCAGCCGTGGCACCGCGCCATGCCGCGCCCGGCAGCCGCGTAACGCCCAATTCCCCAACCATCGGGGATGGTTGGGGGTGCGTCAATCGCGCGCGGGGAAGGGCCTCGTTCTCTTGTGACCGGGTGGTTTCGCCGGCCCCGGCGGGCACGCGCGTACCTCAGCTCGCGGGGGAGTCGCTGACCTTGCCGACCGGGCCGATGGACAGCTTCGGGCCGCTGTCCGAGGAGTCCTCGCCGCTCACCGGGAGGGAGCCGGCGGGCCAGGCGATCGTGACGGTCTTCGTCTCGTTCGGCGGGGTCACCAGGATGTTGGTGATACGGACACCGGAGCCGCCGGTGGTGTTGACCGGGAAGGTGATGTTGAAGGCGGCGGACTCGCCGTCCTTGAGGACGTCGGGGTGGGGCTGGTCGCCGTCGCGGTCGACGGACAGGGTGTCGCCGGTGGCCGTTTTGAGGTCGACGCCCGCGTAGCCGCTGATGGCGCAGTCGCGGCCGCCGCCGTTCTTGAACTGGACGGTGATGACGCCTTCCGTCTTGTCGGTGGTGTTGTCGGCGGCGGTCACTTCCAGTTCGTCGCTGCGGCAGTTGCCGACCTCGCTGTCGGTGTTGCCCTCCCCGGAGGAGCCGGAGCCGGACGATGAGCCGGAGTCGCCCGTTCCGCCGCTGCTGTCGGCCCCCGTGGACACCGTCGGCTTTGCACCGGACGGGGTGTCTCCCGCCTTCACGCCGCCGTCGTCGTTGTTGCAGGCGGTGAGCGAGAGCGCGCCGAGGAGCGTGAGGCCGGCGAGCAGGGTCTTGGAGGCGTGCGTGAGCTTCATGGGGTCCCCGGTGAGATGCGAAGCGCGAAGTGCGAAGTGGCGTGGGCATTGGTGTTGGCCTTGTGTGAAGCCGTGTTTCCTGGCTTGGCCAACAGCGAAGCCGTCCCCGGCGGGCGGGGGCAAGGGACGCTGGGCGATCGGGGACGCTGGAATGCTTCCAGGGGGTCCGACCTGGGGTGACGCACTTCGCGTGGGACGTGGGGGTGGGATGCGGGGGTGGGACGGGCCGGTGTGTCAGGCCCGTTCAGGCCCGTTCAGCCCCTTTCAGGCCCTGGGCTCTCCGTACCACCGCCACTTGGTCAGGCGCTCGCGGCCCGGGAGTTCACCTCGGCCCGTCGCCCACAGGAGGGTGGGCCAGGGGGCCGTGTCCGTGGGGGCGTCGGGGAAGAGGCGGCGCAGGACTCGGGTGCAGAGGTCCGCGGGCGGGGTCCAGGCGGCCCCGATGCCGAGTCCGTTCGCGATGTCGTACGTGTGGACGAGGGTCTCTACGACTCCCATCGCGGCGAAGCCCTCGGGGTCCGAGGCGCCGAAGCCGTGGTGGGCGCGGACGGTCGGCGGGGTGGTGGCGACCATGGCGGTCAGCAGTGCGCCGCACGCCTCCACGACCATGAGCAGTCCGGCCGGGCCTGCCGCGGGGTCGGCGAGGGTGACGTTCGCGGGGCCGCCCGGGGTCCGGCTGACCCAGCGGAAGGGGACCTCTCCGTCCAGCGGCGGGTGTTCGGGGCCGAGTTGGGCGGCGTACGCGAAGAGGTCGTCGGCGAGGTGCTCGCCGGTCTCCCAGCAGTCCCACTCCAGGCCGCCCGCTTTGACGCTCCAGTCGGCGTCGGCGGGAGCTGCCCGGAGGGTCGCTACGGCCTGGCGGACGGCTCGGGTGACGTCGTCGGCGGTTACGGGGCTGGGGCAGTGAGAGGGCTCAGACATGGCGGGACGGTAACAGCAGTTGGCCCGAGGGTGGTCAGCGGTTTTCGAGCGGATGTGTCCGTCGGGCGGTGTCAGTTCTGGTCGATTCCTTCTACGAAATGATCGAATTCGCCTGCCTGTACGCCGAGTACGAAAGCGTCCCACTTTTCCTGGGTGGTGGTGACGACGTTGTCCGGGGTGCTGGTCTCGCGGAGGTAGACGGCGTCGCCCTCTCCGAAGGCGATCTCGATCCAGGGGCCGGGGCCTTGCTCGTCCTCGGGGGCGGCGCGGATCCAGTCGAGGCCGGCCGGGGGCGTGGGCGTGGGGCGGGGGCTGTCGGTCATGGCTGGGGGCGGCGCCCTTTCTTCGTCTGTGGGGCGGGGCCGCGGGGGTATGTGCGTACTCGCCATCTCTGCTGTGCTGCCCTCGCGGCCGCTCGGGACGCGGAGTGCTCGGTGCTCCGTGCGCACATACCCCCACGTCCCCTCAGGCCGGTTCGGCGCCTGCGGGCTGCTTGGCGGTGCGGATCAGCGCCGCGAAGGCTCTGGGCGTGGCGCTGACTATCGCGCCGGTGGGGTCGCTGCTTTCGGTGAGTTCGACTGTGCCGGTGGCTGTCGCGGCGACGTGCACGCAGGAGCTGCCCTCGGAGCAGTACGAGGACTTCTGCCAGTGACGGTTCATAAGTGCTTCCCCTACAGATCTTTCATCACGGCGTGGATAAGGTCTCGGGTTTTTCCGGGGACGAGTGCAACTGCCTCCAGACGGTCGAAGAGGGTCCGGTACTTGTGAAGTTGCGCCTCGGCATCGAGGAACGCGAGCCCGTGAGACTGGTCGAGATAAACCGTGTCGAGCGGGGGTACCGGCCCGTGTACGTAGTAGATCGACTGTCCGGACCCGGGGTAAGCACCGGCGTCGAACGTGACCGCACGCAAGGTGACTCCGTCACGCTCGCTCATGTCGAGGAGATGTTGCAGCTGACGCCGCGCAATGGCGGAGCCGCCGACCTTCATGCGGAGCGCGGCCTCGTGAATGACTGCCTCGTAGGGGAGAGGGGCGTCGCGGTACAGCACGGACTGGCGCTTGATGCGGAACGAGAGGCGGTGCTCGATGTCGGGCGGCGAAAGCTCGATAACGGCCTGGCGGAAGATCTCGCGGGCATGGTCGTGCGTCTGGAGCAGGCCGGGGATCCGTGCGGTGACGCTGTCACGCAACGCCCGGGCGTGATGCTCCAGTTCCGCCAAATCGAGCAGTGAGCTGGGCAGCAGCTCACGGTAGTCCTCCCACCAGCCGCGCGTGCGGTCGCTCGCCATGCGGGTGAGGGCTTCGACGAGGGCCTTGTCCGGGCACTCGTAGTGACAGGCAAGCATCCGTACGCGCTCGGGGCTTACGCCCATGCGGCCGGACTCCATGTTGCTGACCTGGTTCTGCTTAACGCCGAGCAGTTGACCCGCTTCGGTCGACGTCAGGCCCGCGCGTTCACGGAGTTTGCGCAGCTCCGCGCCGAGTCGGAGTTGACGGCCCGTCGGGTTGGATCTCACCGTTCGCTCGCCTCTCACCACGACTGGTCACCCACACGAGTGGCAGATCAGCCCTTTTACGCGATGCCGATAATTTCTTATCCGGGCCTCGCTACCTTATAGCTCAGGTCATCCACCCAGAAGAACCCCGCTCGACGGAGCGGCAAGGTCACTGGGCCTACCCGGCAACTACCGTCCCGCAGGGGAGACTTCCATGAACGCCACCGTATCGCCGCCCTGGACCTACACCCTCCAGCTGCCCCACGACCCTCGCGCACCCGGAATCGCCCGCGCCACCCTCCGCGCGGTCCTGGAGGCGTACGGGCTCGGTGAACTCTCCCCCACCGCCGAACTCCTCGCAGGAGAACTGCTCAGCAACGCGCACTGCCACACCGAAGGGCCCTACGCCCTTCGCGTCCGTTCCCGCTCCCCGCAGGGGATCCGCGTGGCCGTATGGGACTCCGATCCGCGGATCCCGCCCGGGTTCGGGGGCGACGGAGGCGTCCTCGACCCCTACCCGCCGGGAACGGCGGAGAGCGGCCGGGGGCTGCACCTCGTGCGGGCCTGTGCGGACAGCTGGGGGGCCGGGGCCATAAAGGAAAGGTGCGGGGGGAAGCTGTTGTGGGCGGAGGTCTCGCCCGGGTGACCCGGCGGGGCCCCGCCCGCATAGCGCGCTGGCGCTGTCGTACCCGGCCTCTACACTGAGCGGCGGTGGACTCCCGTCGGGTGAGGGGTGGTTGACGGTGCGTAAGGCGTGGCTGGTCGCGGCCGTCGGGATCGGTGGCGCCCTCAGCTTCATCGCGCTCCTCGTCCTGGGGACGTACATGGCCGCGGGAAGCATCGCCGGCGGCGTGGGCGGCGGGTCCGTCGGGCTCGCCAAGGGAGCCGTGCCCGCGACCTATCAGCCCCTCGTCCAGAAGTGGGGCAATCTCTGCAAGGCCATCAACCCCGCCCTGCTCGCCGCCCAGCTGTACCAGGAGAGCGGGTGGAACCCGCGGGCGACGAGTCCCGCCAAGGCGCAGGGGATAGCGCAGTTCATCCCCGGGACCTGGGCGACGCACGGCCTCGACGGCGACGGTGACGGCGACCGCGACGTCTGGGACCCCAAGGACGCCATCCCCTCCGCGGCCTCGTACGACTGCAAGCTCGCGGGCTATGTGAAGGACGCCCCGGGGGACCCCACGAAGAACATGCTCGCGGCGTACAACGCGGGCGCGTACGCCGTCATCAAATACGGGGGCGTGCCGCCCTACCGCGAGACGCAGAACTACGTGAAGACCATCACCACCCTCTCGAAGAGCTTCGCCAAGCCCGTGGGGCGCGTCCAGCCGTCGCAGCAGGCGGCGGGGGCGATCGCCTTCGCGCAGAAGAAGCTCGGCACGCCCTACCTGTGGGGTGGCAACGGCACGCCCGAGCAGAACGGCCGTTTCGACTGCTCCGGTCTCACCCTCGCCGCCTACCGCACGGTCGGCGTCACGCTGCCGCGCGTCGCCAACGACCAGTACAACGCGGGACCGCACCCCAAGCGGGACGAGCTGCTCCCCGGTGACCTGGTCTTCTTCTCGGACGACCTCACCAATTCGCGCGCCATCCGGCACGTCGGGATCTACGTCGGCGGGGGTTACATGATCAATGCCCCGCGGGCCGGCGCCGTGATCCGCTTCGACCCGATCGACACGCCGGACTATTTTGGCGCGACTCGTGTGACGGATGAGGGCGCCAAGGCGGCCCCGGTCAAGCCCACAGCGGTCTGAGGGGGGCGCGGGCAGGGGCGTGCGGAGGGCGCACGCGGGGTGTGACGTGGCTTGAACTCTCTGTAAAAACACTCCCCTGAGCTGCGGTGATGTGTCTCTCTTCGATAACGTCTGAGTGATCTTTCGGTGGAGAGTGGAACGTAGGGGTGGGGACCGTGCGTTCCCTTGACTGGACCGACCGCGGGGGTTGATGGAAGGGCGCACGGAAAAGTGCGTCCATGGGCTAGGAGACAAGGGGCCGCAGCGCCATGGCTGGACTCGAGGAATCCGGGTCGAACCCCGACGTCGGCCTGCTCTACGACATCAACGGCCTGACGCGGGATACGCCGCACTGGCTCGACCGCGCCCTGGCGTTCGCCGGTGAGTACGGACTGCTGCTCGCCCTCGTCCTGCTCGTGGTGTGGTGCTGGTGGGGCCAGCGCAAGCGGGGCACCCTCGACGACGCCGCCTCGTCGGTCGCCGCCGTCGTCTGGGCACCGCTCGCCGCCGGCATCGCGGTCCTCGTGAACGTCCCCATCAGGGGGTTCGTGGAGCGGCCCCGCCCATTCCGTGACCACAGCGGCATCGACGTCCTGGTCGAGGGCAAGAGCGACTTCTCCTTCGTCAGCGACCACGCCACGCTCGCCATGGCCATCGGCGCCGGACTCTTCGTGGCCCACCGCAAGTTCGGATTCGTCGGCCTCGGGCTCGCCGCCGTCGAGGGCTTCTGCCGGGTCTTCATGGGCGTCCACTACCCGACGGACGTCATCGGCGGCTTCGCGCTCGGCACGGCCGTCGCCCTGCTCCTCTCCCCGCTCGCCATGGCGCTGCTCACCCCGCTCGCCAAGGCGATCGGGCGCTCGCGGCACGCGGGGTGGCTGGTGTGGGACCGCGAGGCCGGGCCGGTTCCCCCATCGGCGGTGAGCGAATCCCCGGCGTCGTCGTCGTCGGAGGCCGCGGCGGACCCGGACGAGCGGGACCTCGCGGCCTAGACCGAGCGCCCAGGAGGTCCGGCGGCCGCCCAGGAGGTTCGGCGGCCGCCCAGCGGGCTCAGCCGTCAGCCAGGAGGCTCAGAGCGCCTGCGGGAAGTCGAAGAAGCGGCCCGGGTCGTACTGCTTCTTGAGCTGCTTCAGGCGCGGCGCCGCCGCCCCGTAGTACGCCTCGCGCCAGTTCGTCAGCGTCGAGTCCGTGTAGTTCTGGTACGCCGCGCCCGACGCGTAACGCCCCATCGCCCCGTGCGCCGACTTCAGCCACGCCCGTGCCGGTGAGCCCGAGGTCCCCGCGCGCCACGACGCGATGTACTGCGCCAGCATCCGCGAGCGGCGGTGCACGAACGCCGTCGCCGTCGGGTCGACGCGGTTGATCGCGCCGCCGAGCGCCGTCAGCGCGACGCTGCCCGCGCTCGCGCCCGTCACGTTCTCGATCTGCGACAGCAGCGTGCGGATGCCCGCCGCCGACAGGGAGCGGTCGAAGAAGTCGGAACTCGCCGCGTACGTCTCCCGCTTGAGGGCGCCCTGCGGGCTGCGGCCGGGCGTCGTGCCGGGCAGATGGCACTGGGCGTCCGTGGCGAACGACGAGCAGCCCGCGTACACCTCCATCGCCTCCTCGTACGTACGCCGCTTCAGGGAGACGCTGCGCGCGGGGGCGCCGATCTTGTCGGCGAGGCGGTCGACGGCGTTCTGTAGTTCGCCGTACGTGCCCAGCGAGAAGCAGGCGACGGAGACGGTCGGGGTGCCGCCCGGGGTGTTCGCCAGGTGGAGGGACGACCAGATCTCGTCCGGCTGGTCCGGGCCCCACGCCTGCCACGCCTTGACGACCGCGGCCGCCTTCGACCAGGGCCAGGTCAGGTACGCGGAGACGGCCTGGGGCGCGGGGTGCGTGCGGTAGGACAGCTCGGTCACGACGCCGAACTGGCCGTTGCCCGCGCCGCGCAGCGCCCAGAAAAGGTCCTTGTGCTCGGACTTGGAGGCGGTGAGCTGCTTGCCGTCCGCCGTGATGAGGGTGGCGGAGGTGAGGCTGTCGCAGGTCAGGCCGTACGCGCGGGAGACCACGCCCTGGCCGCCGCCGAGGGTGAGCCCCGAGATGCCGACGGTCGGGCAGGAGCCCGCGGGGATCGTCACGCCCTTCGCGGCGAGCGAGCGGTAGACGTCGATCAGCTTGGCGCCGCCGCCGATCGTGGCCGTCCTCCCGCTCGCCCGGATCCTGCTCAGCTTGGATACGTCGATGATCAGCCGGCCGGTGCCGGAGGACCAACCCGTGTACGAGTGGCCGCCGTTGCGGATCGCGACGGGGGTGTGGTGGGCGCGGGCGTACGTCAGGGCGGTGCGGATGTCGTCCGGGTGCGCGACATAGGCGACCGCGGTGGGCCGCAGGTCGTCGAAGCGGGTGTTGTACAGCTGCCGGGCCGCCGCCCACTTGGCCTCGCCGGGACGCACGAGGGTGCCGTCGAGATCCTTGGCGAGGGCCTTGAGGCTCGCGGGCGCCGCGGCGGCGGCGCTGGACGTCCTGATGGGCGTACCGCTGCCACCGCCGGCGCCGGTGCCGCTGCTGCGCGTCGCGGTGCCCCCTTCCCCGGCGCCGCTCGTGCAGCCCGCGACCGTGGCCGCGGCGAGCGTGGCGGCCGTTGTACCGATGAACGTACGTCGTTCCATGACGCCTCCCGTTGCTTCCCGGAGAACGAGACGGTGCGCGGGGCGGGCGGGTTCCCTCGGTGGGCTCCCTCGGCGAGTGCCGGGTGCCGGGTGCTCTCAGGGGGACGCCTCGTGCTCGGCCGCGTCCGTACGGGCCTTGCTGCGGGCTCTGCGGGCCGGGCCGCGCCAGCCGCAGGAACAGTGGGCGGCTATGAAACGGCCCTTCTCGACGGTCGTCGTGCGGTGCGGGGCGGAGACTTCCTGTTCGGCCACGCCGTCACGGTACCGACCCCGGGTGAAGCCGCGTCGGCCGGTCCGCCACGGGCGCCGCGGCGTGACGGGTCAACGTACCGGTCGTTATCCCGTACGACGGGGGGATCGACAAGCGCGGAAACGCTTGGGGGTACACAGGCGATGGGGCAGCAGCACAGGCGCACGGGCCGGGCGGTCACCGCGGTCGTGGCGGTGGCGCTGATGGCCGTCGCCACCGGCTGTTCGGGCGGTGCCGTCGCCGAGGGCAGCGGTGCGGGCGCCCCCGGTGACCCCCGCGAAATGGTGCGGAGGTCCGCCGACTTCCTGGTCCGGGCGGGCAGCGCCAAGGCGCGTACGTCCATGGAGATGGCCAGCGGCGGCACGCGCGTGACCGTCCGGGGCGAGGGCGTGTACGACTTCCGGCGGCAGCTCGGGGAGTTCGAGGTGGTGCTCCCCCAGGACCCCGCAGGGGGCCGGGCGCGGCGTCCGGTCACCGAGCTGATGTCGGACGGCGCGCTCTACATGAAGAACCGGGGGGCCGGGGTGCCCGCCGACAAGTGGGTGCGGATCGAGACACGTTCGCTCTCCGACGGGAATCTGGTCACCGGCGGCGCCACGGATCCGCTCGCGGCGGCGGAACTGCTGCGCGGGGCGCGGAAGGTGACCTACGTGGGGGAGGAGCGGGTCGGCGGCGCGGAGGTGCGGCACTACCGCGGGGTCGCCGATCTGCGGGCTGCGGCGAAGGCTTCCTCCGCAGGTCAGCGTGGTGCGCTGGGGGCTGCCGCGGCGAAGGGGTTCAGCGGGGGGAAGGTGCCCTTCGAGGCCTATCTCGATGAGCGGGGGCGGGTGCGGAAGCTGCGCCAGCAGTTCACCGTGGCCAACGCCGATGTGGCGTCGACCACGCTGCTCTACGGTTTCGGGGTGCCCGTCGGGGTGCGACTTCCGGCCGAGAAGGACATCTTCGCCGGGAAGATCGCCGGTTCCTAGTCGCGTACGGCTGGAGGAAATGGTCCGTCCGTGCCATGCGCGGCGTGTGGGCCGCTCCCTACTCTAGGAAGTCGGTAAATCGGGAAGAGGTGATGAACGTGGCTCCTCTGCGTGGCGGTACGGCGGTTCAGGACCACGTCGCCCTCGCCGAGATCGAGCTGTGCGGCGAACTCATCATCGCGGCGAGTGCGGCGGCCGAGCGGCTCAGTGTCGACCGGATCGACGAGGTACTGAGGGTCTGGGACCCCCATGACAACGCGCCGCCCTCGGCGGGCGAGCGCGGCTAGTCGCTTGGGCGGCGGGGGAGGCTCCCTCGCCGCCGCGTGGGCGCGGGGGGCCGGGCCCCGCCGGAGCGGGCCTGGGCTGTTCCCCTCGCGGGAGCGTTACGTGCGGAGCATGCGTGCGATCGCCTTCGTCGCCTCTTCGACCTTCGCGTCGATCTCCGTACCGCCCTTGACCGCCGCGTCGGCCACGCAGTGCCGCAGGTGCTCCTCAAGGAGCTGGAGCGCGAAGGACTGGAGGGCCTTCGTGCTCGCCGAGACCTGCGTGAGTATGTCGATGCAGTAGACGTCCTCCTCGACCATGCGCTGGAGGCCGCGGATCTGGCCCTCGATGCGGCGCAGGCGCTTGAGGTGTTCGTCCTTCTGCTTGTGGTACCCGTGCACACCATGAGCGTGGTCACTTTGGCCGGAGGGCGCTTCGGGCGTCTCCGGGGTCACCGCTGCCGCGTCGGTGGTCGTCATCGCGTCCTCCTCCTGAAAAGGGGCCTGGGGCATTTCCGCTGATCCATATACCCCCGGTGGGTATATCTTAGCCGATTTCTCGGGGGGTGTGCTGATCACTGTGCCTGATGGGCGACACTGGGGGGCGGCCGGTTAGCCGTGGCCGGATGATGCGCCTAGCATCAGCCTGACCGCATCCAGAGCACCCCGAGGACCCCACGTGCGCTTTCGTCTGACCCCCAGGGAGACGAGCTTCTACGACATGTTCGCCGCATCCGCGGACAACATCGTCACGGGCTCGAAGCTCCTGATGGAACTGCTCGGAGCGGACTCTTCCGCGCGGGCCGAGATCGCAGAGCGTATGCGGGCCGCGGAACACGCGGGAGACGACGCGACGCATGCGATCTTCCACCAGCTGAACTCCTCGTTCATCACGCCGTTCGACCGCGAGGACATCTACAACCTCGCGTCGTCCCTGGACGACATCATGGACTTCATGGAGGAGGCCGTCGACCTGGTCGTCCTGTATCAGGTCGAGGAACTTCCCAAGGGCGTCGAGCAGCAGATCGAGGTCCTGTCCCGGGCCGCCGAGCTGACGGCCGAGGCCATGCCGAACCTGCGGACCATGGAGAACCTCACCGAGTACTGGATCGAGGTGAATCGCCTGGAGAACCAGGCCGACCAGATTCACCGCAAGCTCCTCGCCCAGCTCTTCAACGGCAAGTACGACGCCATCGAGGTGCTGAAGCTGAAGCAGATCGTGGATGTGCTGGAAGAGGCCGCCGACGCCTTCGAGCATGTGGCGAACACTGTGGAGACCATCGCGGTCAAGGAGTCCTGAGGCCCAGCCATGGACACCTTTGCCTTGATCGTGACGATCGGCGTCGCGCTCGGATTCACGTACACGAACGGCTTTCACGACTCCGCGAACGCCATCGCCACCTCCGTCTCCACCCGTGCGCTGACGCCCCGCGCGGCGCTCGCCATGGCCGCGGTGATGAACCTCGCCGGTGCCTTCATGGGCAGCGGGGTCGCCAAGACCGTCAGCGAGGGGATCATCGAGACCCCGCACGGTGACAAGGGGATGTGGATCCTCTTCGCGGCGCTCATCGGCGCCATCGTGTGGAACCTCATCACCTGGTACTTCGGCCTTCCCTCGTCCTCCTCGCACGCGCTGTTCGGCGGCATGGTCGGAGCGGCGCTCGCCGGCGGGATCGGAGTCATCTGGTCCGGGGTCGTCGACAAGATCGTCATTCCGATGTTCCTGTCGCCGCTCGTCGGTCTCGCCGTCGGTTACCTCGTGATGTGCGCGATCATGTGGATGTTCCGCAAGTCCAACCCGCACAAGGCCAAGCGCGGCTTCCGTATCGCGCAGACCGTGTCGGCGGCCGGCATGGCGCTCGGCCACGGCCTCCAGGACGCCCAGAAGACGATGGGCATCGTGGTGATGGCCCTGGTCATCTCCGATGTGCAGAGCGCCGACGCGCCCATCCCGATCTGGGTCAAGGTCGCCTGTGCGCTGATGCTCTCCGCCGGTACGTACGCGGGTGGCTGGCGCATCATGCGGACCCTCGGGCGCAAGATCATCGAGCTGGACCCGCCGCAGGGCTTCGCCGCCGAGACGACCGGCGCGGGCATCATGTTCACCACCGCGTTCATGTTCCACGCGCCGATCTCGACGACGCACGTCATCACCTCCGCGATCATGGGCGTGGGCGCGACGAAGCGGGTGAACGCGGTGCGGTGGGGGGTTGCCAAGAACATCATTCTTGGCTGGTTCATCACGATGCCTGCGGCCGCCCTGGTCGCGGCGGTCAGTTTCTGGATCGTCAACCTCGCATTCCTCTAGGCGCGGCTTGGTGGGGGTTGCTCGCGCAGTTCCCCGCGCCCCTTCGGGGCGCCCCCCCGTGCATTGGAAAGGCCCGCCCCCGGGAGCCAGGGGCGGGCCTTTCTTGTTGTCCCTGCGGTGGCACCGCCATGCAGCACCGCGGGGAGTCGGGGTGGGCCGAGCCCGGGGCGGCTAGCCGAAGCGGCCCGAGATGTAGTCCTCGGTGGCCTGGACGGACGGGTTGGAGAAGATCCGCTCCGTGTCGTCGATCTCGACGAGCTTGCCGGGCTGGCCGACCGCGGAGAGGTTGAAGAAGGCCGTACGGTCCGAGACGCGGGCCGCCTGCTGCATGTTGTGCGTCACGATGACGATCGTGAAGCGCTCCTTCAGCTCGCCGATCAGGTCCTCGATGGCGAGGGTCGAGATCGGGTCCAGGGCCGAGCAGGGCTCGTCCATCAGGAGGACCTGGGGCTCGACCGCGATCGCCCGCGCGATGCACAAACGCTGCTGCTGGCCGCCGGAGAGGCCCGAGCCGGGCTTGTTCAGGCGGTCCTTGACCTCGTTCCAGAGGTTCGCGCCCTTGAGGGACTTCTCGACGACGTCGTTCAGCTCGGACTTCTTGTACGAGCCGTTGAGCTTCAGGCCCGCCGCCACATTGTCGAAGATCGACATCGTGGGGAAGGGGTTCGGGCGCTGGAAGACCATGCCGATCGTGCGGCGCACGGCCACCGGGTCGACGCCGCTGCCGTACAGGTCCTCGTCGTCCAGGAGCACCTTGCCCTCGACGCGGCCGCCGGGGGTGACCTCGTGCATGCGGTTCAGGGTGCGCAGGAACGTGGACTTGCCGCAGCCGGACGGGCCGATGAAGGCGGTCACCGAGCGGGGCTCCACGGTCATCGAGATGTCGTCGATCGCCTTGTGGGAACCGTAGTAGGCGGTCAGGCCCGATACGTCGATTCGCTTGGCCATGGGGATCACTGCTTCTTTCGGGTCTCTACTACGAGGGTCGCTGACTGGCCTCCGTCGGCGGAGCCGACTCATGGACACTTAGCGGCCCGTCTTGGGGGCCTTCCAGCGGGCTACGCCACGGGCCGCCAGGTTGAGGATCATGATGAAGGCGATCAGGGCGAGCGCTGCCGCCCAGGCGCGGTCGTACGACGCGTCGGTGCCTGCCGCGTACTGCTGGTAGACGTACAGCGGCAGCGAGGCCTGCGAACCGTCGAAGGGGTTCGTGTTGATCAGGGGGTTCACCCAGACCAGCAGCAGGACCGGCGCGGTCTCACCGGCGATGCGGGCCACCGAGAGCATGACGCCTGTGGTGATGCCGCCGATCGCGGTGGGCAGGACGACCTTCAGGATGGTCCGCCACTTCGGTACGCCGAGGGCAAGGGAGGCCTCGCGCAGCTCGTTCGGGACGAGCTTGAGCATCTCCTCGGTGGAGCGGACGATCACCGGCATCATCAGGATCGCGAGCGCCATCGCACCGGCCCAGCCGGAGTAGCCGAAGCCGAGGATCAGGATCCAGAAGCTGAGGACGAACAGGCCCGCGACGATCGAGGGGATGCCGGTCATGACGTCCACGAAGAACGTGATGACCTTGGAGAGCTTCCCCCGCCCGTACTCGACGAGGTAGATCGCGGTGAGCAGGCCGATCGGCACGGCGATGACCGAGGCCAGGAGCACCTGCTGGAGGGTGCCGATGAGGGCGTGGTAGATGCCGCCGCCGGTCTCGTCGTCGGAGAGGACGCCCATCGAGTGGGTCAGGAAGTAGACGTCGAAGACCTTGATGCCGCGCTGGACCGTCTCGTAGATCAGCGAGGCCAGCGGGACGACGGCCAGCAGGAACATGACCCACACCAGCGAGGTGGCGAGGCGGTCCCTGGCCTGGCGGGTGCCCTCCACGGTCACCGCGAGGGCGTACGAGCCGACGATGAAGAGGATCGCGGCTATCAGGCCCCACTGGATGCGGCTGTGCAGTCCGGCGCCCGCGCCGATGCCGATGGCGACGGCGGCCGAGCCGGCGGCCACGGCCAGGGGGGACCAGCGCGGGAGGCTGGCCGCCTTGAGCGTCGAGGGGCGCTTGGTGAGCGGCCCGGTCGGGGTGGGTGTCGTGGTGCTCATGCGTTGGCCCCCGAGTACTCCTTGCGGCGCGCGATGATCAGGCGGGCCGCGCCGTTGACCAGCAGCGTGATGATGAACAGGACCAGGCCGGAGGCGATGAGCGCGTCCTGGCCGTACTCGCTGGCCTCGTTGAACTTGCTGGCGATGTTCTGTGCGAAGGTGCCGCCGCCGTAGTCGAGCACGGACGCGTTGATCAGGAAGGACGGGGAGAGCACGGTGGCGACGGCGATCGTCTCGCCGAGCGCGCGGCCGAGGCCCAGCATCGAGGCGGAGATGATCCCGGAGCGGCCGAAGGGGAGCACCGACATGCGGATGACCTCCCAGCGGGTCGCGCCGAGGGCCAGCGCGGCCTCCTCGTGCATCTTCGGGACCTGGAGGAAGACCTCGCGGCTCACGTTCGTGATGATCGGCAGGATCATGATCGCGAGGAGGATGCCGACGGTCATCAGGGAGCGCGGGGCGCCGCCGTTGTACTCGAAGATCCCGGTCCAGCCGAAGTAGTCGTCGAGCCAGCTGTAGAGCCCGGTGAGGTTGGGCGCGACCACGAGGGCGCCCCACAGGCCGTACACGATCGAGGGCACGGCGGCCAGCAGGTCGATCACGTACGCGATGGGGGTGGCCAGCCTGCGCGGCGCGTAGTGCGAGATGAAGAGCGCGATGCCGATGGCGACGGGGACGGCGATCACCAGGGCGATCAGTGAGCTGACCACGGTGCCGAAGACCAGGACGGCGATGCCGAAGTACGGCTTGCCGCCGGTGGAGGCACCGGCCGGGTCCCACTCGAAGGTGGTGAGGAAGTTGCCCGTGTTGTCGGCGAGGGCGAGGGCCGTGCGGTAGGTGAGGAACACCGCGATGGCGGCCATGATCGCGAGGAGCGCGATGCCGGAGCCCCGGGAGAATCCGAGGAAGATCCGGTCACCGGGACGGGTGGCGCCGCGGGCGGCGGCCTTGTCCACGGGGGCGACGGGCTTGGCGTCGTCGACGGGTGGAGGTGCGGTCGTGTTGCTTGCTATGTCCATGGGGTTCTCCGGTCTGCGGAGCTGCCGCGCGTGTGCTGCGGGCGCTCCGTGGCGGCGGTGCACCGGACGGTGCGGCCGGCCCGGTCCTGCGGGGCCGGCCGCACGCGGTTTGGCTAGCTCAGGCCCGCGACGGTGGAGCGGACCTTGGTGATGATCTCGGCCGGGATCGGCGCGTAGTCGTTCTCCTTGAGGACGTTCTGGCCGTCCTCACTGGCGATGTAGGTCAGGAAGGACTTGGTGGCGGCGAGCGTGTCGGCCTTGTTGCCCTTCTCGCAGACGACCTCGTACGTCACCAGGGTGATCGGGTAGGCGCCCTCGGCGGTGGGCTTGTAGTTCAGCGCCAGGGAGAGGTCCTTGCCCTTGCCGACGACCTTGGCCTCGGCGATCGCCTTGGAGGCGTTGTCGACGGTGGCCTTCACCGGCTCCTTGGCCTGCGTCTTCAGGTCGACGGTCTTGATGCCGTCGCCCGCGTAGGACAGCTCGAAGTACGAGATGGCGCCCGCGGTCTGCTTGACCTGGCTCGCGACACCGGCGGAGCCGTTCGCGGACTGGCCGCCCTTGGGCTCCCACGACTTGCCCGGCTCGTACGGCCAGGCGCTCGGGGCGGCGCCCTTCAGGAACTTGGTGAAGTTGTCCGTGGTGCCGGACTCGTCGGAGCGGTGGAAGGCCTGGATCTTGGTCTTCGGGAGCTTGACGTCGGGGTTGAGCTTGGCGATCGCCTTGTCGTCCCAGGTCTTGATCTTGTCGTTGAAGATATCGGCCAGGGTCTTGGCGTCGAGGTTCAGCTTGTCGACGCCCGGGACGTTGTAACCGACGGCGATCGGGCCGCCGACCATGGGCAGGCCGATGGCCTGGCTGTCCTTGCAGACCTTCTTCGACTTCTCGATCTCGTCGGGCTTCAGCGCCGAGTCGGAACCGGCGAACGCCGTCTGGCCCTGGAGGAACGCGGTGATGCCGGCGCCCGAACCCGTCGGGTTGTAGTTCAGCTGCACGTCCTTGCAGTTGGTCGTGTAGACCTTCCGCCAGGCGTCGATCGCGTTCTTCTGCGCGGACGAACCGGAGGCCGCGAGCTGGCCCTTTGCGTCGTCACACTTGATGTTGGCGTTGGCGTTCGTCTCCTTGCCGCCGTCGCCCGAGCCGCTGGTGTCGTCGGAGCCGCACGCCGTGAGGGCCAGGGCGCCGGAGACGGCGAGGGCGCCGAGGGAGAGGGCGCGGAGCCGGTTCTTGCGCTGAAGCTTCACTTTCGGATTTTCCTTCCGGGAGCCGCCGGCCCTGTGCTGGCGGCGTGCGATGTCTGTCTTGTGTAAGGCCGAAATTAGGCAGGACAGGTGAAGGCGCCGATGGACAGGAGTGAACGGAGGGTGAACCTCGGCGGTCGGCCTGGTGCGACATCACGTCACGGAACGTATCCGACAGGTTACGCCAAGTGAAGGGCGCTGAGGAGGGCGTCTACGAGGTCCCGGTCGCGGGGGTGCGTGAGCCGGGCGCGCGCGGCGGCGGGACGCAGCCAGCTGACGCGGTCGACCTCGCGGCTGGGCTCGAAGTGGCCGCCGCCGGCCTCGGCCGCCCAGTAGTCGACCTGCTTGGGGCGGCCCTGCGCGAGGTAGTGGAGCGTGGGGAGGCGGGCGCCGGGGACGCAGTGGTGCCCGGTCTCCTCCAGGACCTCGCGCACGGCGGCGGCCAGGGGCTCCTCGGCGTGCTTCAGCTTGCCCTTGGGGTGTGACCAGTCATCGTATTTCGGGCGGTGGACCAGGCAGATCTCCAGCGCCCCGTTCGCCGGGGAGCGGCGCCACAGGACGCAGCCTGCCGCGTGGACGGAGCCCGCCGCGGGGGCGGAGCCACCGGCGCGCGTCACCTCGTACTCACCGTCTCGTGCTGCCAGGCCTGCTGGAAGGCGAACCTCGCCGCTTCGACCTCGTGGCGCTGGTCGGCGTGGAGCACGCCCAGGGCGTACGCCGTGGCGGGGGCGATGCGGGGGGTGCGGGCGGCCTGCGCGGCCGCCGACGCGGCGGCGGCGGCCTCGCGGTGGATGTTCAGGGCGTGGCTCGCCTCGGTCAGGCGGGGCTCGGGGGCGGCGTGGCCGTGCAGGACCTCCAGGGCGTATCTGTGCAGGCGCAGCAGGGAGCGGACCGTCAGCCAGGGGGCGTCCTGGGCGTCCGGCGCGGTTTCGGCCGCCAGGCCGTGGACGAGGGCCTCGGCGTTGTACGGGTGTCCGGCCTGCCCGAGAGGGAGTGCGGCGACCGCTTCGGCGAGGTCGGCGTCGGCCTTGGCGGCCGGCGGCTTCAGGTCGTCCGCGCCGTCGCGCAGGGGGACCTCGCTGGCGAGTACGGCCACGTTGTCCGCTACCGCGTGGAAGCGGGAGGAGCCGATGGCTTGCAGGGCTGTGGAGTGGGCCCTCGTCCTTGCGAGGGTGAGTTGGCGTTCCAGGAGGGCCGCGGCTTTGGCTGCGCCGACCGTTAGGCCTCGGGGGGTGCTGCCTCTTTCGTCGGCACCCCGCGCTGGGGGCTGTGCCGGGCTCGGCACCAAGGGCGGACCCGAGAGGCGGTGCAGGGCGTCCAGGAGGCGGTGCAGGCGCGTCGCGTACGCGTGTTCCTGGGCCAGGGTGTCCGAGAGCCAGGACAGTTCGGGGCGCAGGGACGCCGCCCACTCGGTGTCCAGGAGCGGGCGGAACGTGTGCAGCGTGGCGCCGATGCGGCGGGCCGCGCGGCGCAGGGCGCGGGCCGCCTCCAGGGACGCCTCGGCGCCCTGCGCGTCCGTCGTGGACTCGCGGTGCTGCCGCAGCGACCGCAGGAACTCCGTGGCCTGCTCCTGGAGGTAGGCCGCGAGGACCTCGCCCGCCGTGCCGGTGGTACCCGTCATCTCATGGTGTTGCTGTGCCACGCCGGCGCCTCCGGGCGTCTATGAGCATCTCCTGGACGTTCCGCAGGGGCTGGCCGTCCGGGTCCACCGAGTGGCGGGTCCAGTTGCCGTCCGCGCCCAGGTGCCAGGAGGCGGTGGTGTCCGACATGCCGGTCTCCAGGAGCCGGCTGAGGGCCGCTCGGTGCGCCGGGTCCTGGACCCTGACCAGCGCCTCGATACGGCGGTCGAGATTGCGGTGCATCATGTCGGCGCTGCCGATCCACACCTCCGGTTCGCCGCCGTTGCCGAAGGCGAAGACGCGGGAGTGCTCCAGGAAGCGGCCGAGGACGGATCGTACGCGGATGTTCTCCGAGAGCCCCGCGACGCCGGGCCGCACCGCGCAGATGCCGCGCACCCACACGTCCACCTCGACGCCCGCCTGCGAGGCGCGGTACAGCGAGTCGACGACCGCCTCGTCGACCATCGAGTTGACCTTGATGCGGACGTAGGCGGGGCGGCCCGCGCGGTGGTGCTGTATCTCCTTGTCGATGCGGGAGACGAGGCCGTCGCGCAGGGACTTGGGGGCCACGAGGAGGCGGCGGAAGGTCTCCCTGCGGGAGTAGCCGGAGAGGCGGTTGAAGAGGTCGGAGAGGTCCGCGCCGACCTCCGCGTTCGAAGTGAGCAGGCCGAGGTCCTCGTAGAGGCGGGCGGTCTTGGGGTGGTAGTTGCCGGTGCCCACGTGCGAGTAGCGGACCAGGGTCTCGCCCTCCTGGCGTACGACGAGGGAGAGCTTGCAGTGGGTCTTCAGGCCGACGATGCCGTAGACGACGTGGCAGCCCGCCTCCTCCAGCTTGCGCGCCCACTTGATGTTGGCCTGCTCGTCGAAGCGGGCCTTGATCTCGACGAGGACGAGGACCTGCTTGCCGGACTCGGCGGCGTCGATGAGCGCGTCGACTATGGGGGAGTCGCCCGAGGTGCGGTACAGCGTCTGCTTGATCGCGAGGACGTCCGGGTCGGCGGCCGCCTGCTCCAGGAACGCCTGCACGGACGTGGAGAAGGAGTCGTACGGGTGGTGCAGGAGTACGTCGCGTTCGCGAAGGGCGGCGAAGATGTCGGGCGCGGACGCCGACTCCACCTCGGCCAGGTCGCGGTGGGTGCCGGCCACGAACTTGGGGTACTTCAGCTCGGGCCGGTCCAGCTTGGCGATGCTGAAGAGGCCGGTGAGGTCGAGCGGACCGGGCAGCGGGTAGACCTCGGCCTCGCTGATCTTCAGCTCGCGCACCAGGAGGCTGAGGACGTTGGGCGCGATGGTCTCCTCGACCTCCAGCCGCACCGGAGGCCCGAAGCGGCGGCGCATCAGCTCCTTCTCCAGGGCCTGGAGGAGGTTCTCGGCGTCGTCCTCCTCGACCTCCAGGTCCTCGTTCCTGGTGAGCCGGAACATGTGGTGCTCCTGGATCTCCATGCCCGGGAACAGCTCCTGGAGGTGCGCGGGAGCGGCGATGACGTCCTCTATGGGGACGTACCGCTGGGGGGAGGCCTCCAGGAAGCGGGAGAGCAGCGGAGGTACCTTCACGCGTGCGAAGTGCTGGTGTCCTGAGACCGGGTTGCGTACGACCACGGCGAGGTTGAGCGAGAGCCCCGAGATATACGGGAAGGGGTGCGCGGGGTCGACGGCCAGCGGCGTCAGGACGGGGAAGATCTGCTGCCGGAAGAGCGTGAAGAGCCGGGACTGCTCCTTCTCCGTCAGCTCGTGCCAGCGCACCAGGTGGATGCCCTCCTCGGCGAGGCCGGGGGCGACGTCGTCGTGGTAGCAGGCGGCGTGCCGGGCCATCAGCTCGCGGGAGCGGTTCCAGATGAGTTCGAGGACCTCGCGGGGCTGGAGGCCCGAGGCCGAGCGGGTGGCGACGCCGGTCGCGATGCGGCGCTTGAGCCCGGCCACGCGGACCATGAAGAACTCGTCAAGGTTCGAGGCGAAGATGGCGAGGAAATTAGCCCGTTCGAGGAGGGGTGTCTGGGGATCCTCGGCCAGTTCGAGGACCCGTTCGTTGAACGCGAGCCAGCTGCGCTCCCGGTCCAGGAACCGCCCCTGCGGCAGCTCGACGCCGTCGTGCCCCACCTGGGCGTCCTCGTCGTACGCGTCCAGATCGGCGTCGATGTCCGGGGCCAGGTCGGAGATGGTGGCGGCGATGGTGTGCGGCCTGTGCGCGGCGATGGAACCGACGGAAGGCTGGGCGTGCTGGACCTGTCCAT
Organism: Streptomyces sp. NRRL S-920; assembly: GCF_000717945.1. Taxonomy (NCBI): domain Bacteria; kingdom Bacillati; phylum Actinomycetota; class Actinomycetes; order Kitasatosporales; family Streptomycetaceae; genus Streptomyces; species Streptomyces sp. NRRL S-920. Next base: position 82,047 of record NZ_JODF01000022.1, on the reverse strand, counting down.
GCGTGTTCTGCTGGCTCATAGAGCCATTCTTCCGCGTGGGTACGCCGATGGGCGCGTCGGAGAGCGCGGGAGTGAGGCGGAGCTTCCCGTTCTCCGGGGGCGGGTCGGGCACGGCGGGCTGCATTGGCCGAGCGTCGCAAGCCTGTCTGAATCAGCGGTTACGGCGATATGACGTGCGGGACATCGACGGGGGACCCCCGGGGGTTCGTGGTGCCGGGGGTCTCGGGGAACGTACGTTTCAGGGGGTACGGCGGCGGAGGAGGAGGAACGCGGCGTACGTTGCGGCGGCCGCGAGGGCGAGGACGATGCCGGTCTCCATGAGCTGGAGCGGCCAGAAGTGGGACGAGGGGTGGAAGTCGTTGTACCACCCGGTGACTTGGTGCTCGGCGAAGCACGGGTCGGAGTCCCGTACCGGGTCCCAGCACAGCGACTCCGGCAGCCGGCTCCCGTCGGAGGTGAGCATGCCCCGCTCCACCGGGTAACCGGAGCCGGGGGTGGCCGGGGGAGAGGTGCGCGACCAGCTGACCGTCTCGGTGGCCCACAGGTGGGGCCGCGCCAGTGGCAGTACGGCGACCGCGCTCACGATGACGGCCCCGGCGCCGGTCATCGCGGGCAGCGTGCGGCGCAGCAGGATTCCGGCGAGCGCTCCCACGGCGAGCCCGAGCAGGGCGTACCCGACGGCGACCGGCCCGACCGATCCGTATATCGCGCGCTCGTACCAGGCCGCCCTGTCGTACTCGAGTTCTGGGCCGCTGGTCCATGCCCAGCGCTGCACGGCGGCGAGGAGACCCATTCCGGTGATCACGACTGCGGCGCACACGGCGAGGCGGGCGGCGAGCCAGCGGGCCGGGGAGTACGACTGGGTCCAGGCCAGTTTGTACGTGCCCGTTTCCAGGTCCCTGGCGATGAGCGGGCCCGCGACGAAGACACCGATCAGACAGGGCAGAGCGAGGATCGCCATCCCCATGTAGTCGAGGTTTCTGCCGAACTGCATCTCGGCGTCGAGGTAGCCGCGGACCGGGCCGCCGCACTCCTTCGCGGTCTGCCTGATCGAGCAGTCGGACGCCGCGAAGGCATCGGCCGCGTGTGCGACCCACAGACGGTCGGCGATCAGCGCCGCGGCGCCGAGCGCGAAGAGCCCGAGCGCGATCCACAGGGCGGTCCGGTGCTGGAGCAGGACCGCGCGGTACGGGCCCGGCAGGGTGAAGGCGGTGCGGCGACCCGTCGGCTTCGCGGGCGCCGTCGTCAGCGTGGTCACGCGTTCACCCCCGCCCGGGACGGGGCGGTCGTGCTCGGCGTCAGGAGCACGGGTGCGTCCGGTGATCGGAGATGGGCCAGCAACAGTTCCTCCAGGGAAGGTTCCTCGACCTCCCAGCCGTCGTCGGGTGGGCCCTCGGGGCGGATCAGGGCGGTCACTCCGCGTCCGGTGGCGCGGGATTCGATGACCGTGTGCGGGGCGAGGTCCGTGGCCGGGCGGGCGCCGGTCACCAGGGCGTGCGCGGCGACGAGGTCGTCGATGCCGCCGCCGAGCCGGATCCGCCCGCCGGACACGAGAAGCAAGTGGTCGCAGGCGTCGGCCAGTTCGCCGACGATGTGCGAGGACATGACGACGGTGGTGCCGTGTTCGGCGGCCTCCGCCATGAGCGTGCCCATGAGTTGGTGCCGGGCGAGCGGGTCGAGATCGGCCATCGGCTCGTCCAGGAGCAGGAGTTCGGCGCGCTTGCCGAGGGCGAGGGCGAGGGCGACGCGGGTGCGCTGGCCGCCGGAGAGCGTGCGGACGCGGGCGCCGGGGTCGAGGTCGCTGCCGCCGACGACGCGTTCGGCGACGGCCATGTCCCAGCGGCCCGGGTTGAGTTCGGCGCCGAGGCGCAGCGTGTCGGCGATGGTCAGCCGTGGGTGGAGGGGCTTGTCCTGGGCGACGTACGCCACGCGGGCGCGGGCCTGCGCCGGGCTGGCGCCGAGGACGGTCAGGGCGCCCTCGGTGGGCCGGTCGAGGCCCGCCGCGAGGGCGAGCAGCGTGGACTTGCCCGCGCCGTTGGGGCCGACGACCGCGCAGATCCGCCCGACGGGCAGGCGGAACGAGCAGTCGTGCAGGGCGCGTCGGCGCCCGTGGCGTTTGGTGAGGCCGTGTGCCTCGATGGCGGTGTCGGTCATACGGAGTTCCCCCTGGTCGGTGCGGGTGAAGCGGCCGGTGCGGGTGAGGCGGCCGGTGCCGGTGAAGCGGCCGATGCGCGGGTGGCCGTCGGCGCTTGCGGCAGTGCGAACTGCTCTTCGAGTACGGCGGTGAAGATCGCCGCCATGTCGTCCTTCTCCAGGCCCGCCGCGCGGGCCCGCGCGGCCCACTCGGCCAGCTCCCCCCGGAGCGGCGAGTCGGCGGGCGCGCTGCCCAGTGACTTCCGGACGAAGGTGCCGAGGCCTCGGCGGGCCTCGACGAGGCCCTCGCGCTCCAGTTCGCGGTAGGCCTTGAGCACGGTGTTCGGGTTGATGGCGGTCGCCTCGACGACCTCGCGGGCCGTGGGCAGCTTGTCGCCGGGCGCCAACAGGCCCAGGCGCAGGGCCTGTTGGGTCTGCTGGACGATCTGGAGGTAGGTGGCGACGCCGCTGCGCCGGTCGATGCGGTATTCGACCACTGCCTTGCACCACCCTTTCACTAATTGAGTAGTGAAAGGGTGGTGCAAAAGAGGGGCGGCGTCAAGTGACGCCGCCCCTCGAAGAGCCTGCCGGTCCGGGCAAGGGCCCCCGCGCGACCCCGGTCAGGACTCCGTGCGGTACATCAGATCCGTCTCGTGCGTCACGAAGCCGAGCCGCTCGTAGACGCTCACGGCCGCCTTGTTGTCCGCGTCCACGTACAGCATCGCCGTCGGCAGGCCCGCCCCCGCGAGGTGGCGCAGGCCCGTCGTGGTCAGGGCCTTGCCGAGGCCGCCGCCCTGGGCGTCGGGGCGCACCCCGACGACGTACACCTCGCCGAGGTTCTCCTGCGCGTGCACCTTCGTCCAGTGGAAGCCGACCAGCTCCCCGCCCTTCTCGGCGAGGAAGAAGCCGGCCGGGTCGAACCACGGCTCCGCCTTGCGGTCGTCCAGGTCGCGCTGAGTGAGGGAGCCCTGCTCCGGGTGGTGCGCGAAGGCCTCGGCGTTCACCGCGAGCCAGGCCGCGTCGTCCTGCCCGGGGACGAAGGTGCGTACGGACACGCCTTCCGGGAAGGCCGGCTCGGGCAGGTCCAGATCCGCCAACGGGCGCCGCATCTGCCGCAGTTCGCGGAAGAGGGCGAGGCCGAGCACCTGCGCCAGGTGCCGGGCGGCGGAGTGGCCGCCGTGCGCCCACACGCGAAGGCGCCGCCCGGACTCCCCGAGCAGCGCCGCGCCGAGCGCCCGGCCGTGGCCGCGCCCGCGGTGCGCGGGGTGCACGACCAGCTCGGCGGCGGGGGCCTCCACGGGGTCGGTGTCCTCCAGCTGCGCGTACCCCGCGAGCTGGTCGCCGACGCTGAGCAGCAGGTGCCGCACCCCCTCCCGCGCGCCGCCGCGGAGCTGGAGCCGCCCCTGCTCGGACACCGCCTGCTGCCCGTCGGCGCGGGCGGCCTCCGCGAGGAGCCCGAGCACGGCATCGGCCTGTGCGGGGGCGAGGGCGGCGAGAGTGTCGATCTTCCGGAGGGGAGCGGGAGCCTCGGCGGGCCGGTCGTCAGTCATGGGTCGAGGGTACGGCGGCGGGCCACGGGAGGGACGGACCGCCGGGAACGCGGGACGCACACGGGGGCGGCGGGGCTGGTGGCCGGACACGTCCTAGGGCGTGGCAGTGAAGTCCCGCCTGCGCCGCGACGCCCGGCACGCACGACTCTCGCCGCGTCGGCCGAAAGCCCAAGTGAGCCCGGTACGAGGGCTTCCGGCCGGCTTGCCGAGAGCACGCACCGGACTCCGCGACGCCCGCCCGCCCGCCGGGCGAACAACGGGACTTCGCGGCCACGCCCTAGGGTGCGCGCATGAGAACTCCCCGTGAGGCGGCGCGAGTTGCCGTCGTCGACCCCGAAGGCGCCGTCTTCCTCTTCCGTTACGACAACGAGGAGGTCGGAGTCCACTGGGCCATGCCCGGCGGCGGCCTGGAGCCCGGGGAGTCGCCCGAGGAGGGCGCGCTGCGCGAGCTGCGCGAGGAGACGGGGTGGGCGGATGTGGCGCCCGGACCGCTGCTGTGCACATGGGAGCACGACTTCACGCGCGCCGGGGTGCCGGTGCGCCAGCACGAGCACATCTACCTCGCCCACGGCCCGCGCCGGGCGCCGGCCGAGCGGGCGGCCGCCGCACGTGCCGCGGACAGGATCCTCCACTGGCGCTGGTGGGCCCCGGCGGAGCTGGCCGCCACGGCCGACGCGCTGTGGCCGCCCCGGCTGCCTGAGCTGCTCGCGCCCCTGCGCGGGGCGGGCGGCGCGGCGCCCACTCCGGTGGACTTCGGTTACGTACCGAACCGAACCGCCCAGCGGGGCGGCCCAGCCGGGTGACAGAACCGGACATCGGGTGAAGTGCCCGTATCGCTCCCGATGGCAACCACCTCGTAACCCGTAACCCCCTGTTGCGCTACGCGCGTTGACTTTAGGCTGCGCTCGGCGGAATCGCCCTCCCAGTCGTCTCACACCACCCCCAGGGGGGACACGTGTCAACCACACCCCATCCACGCAGGCCCGGACGCCGCGCCACGCGCGTACTCGCCGCGGCCGCCTCGCTCGCCACGCTCGGCGCGCTGGCCGCCGCGCTTCCCGCAAGCGCGGGTCAGGAGCAGGCGGGCGGGGGCAAGGGCGGCAAGAAGCGCACGGTGGACGTGCAGCTGCTGTCCTTCAACGACTTCCACGGGAACCTCCAGCCGCCCGCCGGTTCGTCCGGGCAGGTGACGGAGAAGCAGCACGACGGGACCGAGAAGAAGATCGACGCCGGCGGTGTCGAGTACCTCGCCACCTCGCTGCGCACCGCGCGCAAGGCGCACCCCTACAGCGTCACAGCCGCCGCCGGTGACCTGATAGGCGCCAGCCCGCTGCTCTCCGGCCTCTTCCACGACGAGCCGACGGTCCAGGCGATGAACAAGCTGGACCTGGACGTCAGCAGTGTCGGCAACCACGAGTTCGACGAGGGCGCCAAGGAGCTGGCCCGCATCCAGAACGGCGGCTGCCACCCCAAGGACGGCTGCTTCGAGAAGGACGGGAAGGGCAGGCCCAAGAAGTTCGAGGGCGCCGACTACCCCTACCTCGCCGCGAACGTCACCGACGAGAAGACCGGCAAGCCCATCCTCAAGCCCTACTGGGTGTGGAAGCACAAGGGCGTGAAGGTCGGCTTCATCGGCGTCACCCTCGAAGGCACCCCGGACATCGTCTCCGCCGAGGGCATCAAGGGCCTGAAGTTCCACGACGAGATCAAGACGGTCAACAAGTACGCCGAGATCCTCGACAAGCAGGGCGTGAAGTCCATCGTCACGCTCATCCACGAGGGCGGCGCCCCCGCCAGCCAGTCGTACAACTACGACTGCGACTCGCCGGGCGCGGGCGACGGCATCTCCGGGCCCATCACCGACATCGCCAAGGGCATCACGCCCAAGGTCGACGCGCTCGTCACCGGGCACACGCATGCCGCGTACGTCTGTACGATCCCCGACCCCGCGGGCAAGCCGCGCATGGTGACCTCGGCGTCGTCCTACGGGAAGCTCTACACCGACACCACACTCACGTACGACCGCAGGACCAAGGACATCGTGCGGACGAGCGTGAAGTCCGCGAACCACGTGGTCAGCAGGGAGCAGGCCAAGGCGCCGGACATGACCTCGCTGATCAACCGCTGGGACAAGCTGGCCGCGCCCATCGCCAACAGGCCCGTCGGTTACATCTCCGGGGACATCCCCGGCCGTGGCGCCGGAGTGCCCGAGGCCCCGCTCGGCGACCTCATCGCGGACGCGCAGCTCGCCCACGCCAAGTCGCTCGACCCCGAGGCCGATCTCGCGCTGATGAACCCGGGCGGCATCCGCTCCGACCTCGTCCACAAGGCGAGCGGCAGCGAGGGCGACGGGGTCGTCACGTACGGCGAAGCCTTCACCGTGCAGCCCTTCAGCAACACGGTCAACCTCGTGGACCTGACCGGCGCGCAGCTCGTCACCGCCCTGAAGCAGCAGGTCGGCGGGGCCAACCAGGCCTCCCCGAAGATCCTTCAGGTGTCGGAGGGGCTGACGTACACGCTGGACATGACCAAGACCGGCGCCGACCGTGTCGTGACGGACTCCATCAAGCTGAACGGCAAGGCGCTCGACCCGGCGGCCACCTACCGCGTCGCGCTGAACTCCTTCCTCGCGGGCGGCGGCGACGGCTTCCCCGAGCTGGGCAAGGGCACGAAGCCGCTGGTCGGCGCCGACGACCTGAAGGCGTTCAACGACTATCTGGCCGCCAACTCCTCGGCGGACAAGCCGATCGCGCCGCCGAAGGCGGACCGCATCACGATCGTGAAGTGACGCAGCCGACGTCCGGCTGAACTTGGGGTGGGGTGTGAACGTATGGTGAGATCATCTGATGCGTTCCCCCCACCGCATAACCACGGAACCACCCCCGGACAAGCCCTACACCAACCCGTACGACGAGCTGGCCGCACTCGCGCCGAACCCGCTCGACGAGTTCCTCCACGAGGACAAGCCCGACGCGGCCGACGAGGCTCCCTGGGAGCCGCCCAACCACCGGCGCGGCAGCCGCCGCCGAAGCAGGTCCAGGGGCCGCGGCCGTAGCAGGGGCAGGGCCCGCGGCCGCTTCGCCGGGCTGCCGCTCGCCGCGAAGGCCCTGGTGGCGGTCCTGGTCGCCGCCGCCTTCCTCGTCCTGGGCGACCGCTGGGCCCTGCTCTACGCCGAGCACGAGGCCGCGGAGAAGCTCAAGGAGCAGATGGACCTGAGCGCGGCGCCCGAGGTCGAGATCGAGGGGTTCCCGTTCCTCACGCAGGTGCTCGACAAGCGCCTGGACCAGGTGAAGGTGACCGTCCCGGACGTGGCCGCCGACCGCGTCTCGCTCGCCAAGGTCTCCGCGACCGCCACGGACATCACGATCCAGGGCGATGGGCCCACCTCGGTCAAGGGCGCCCGCATCGGCGCGATGGAGGGCGAGGTGCTGCTCTCCTTCGAGGACCTGAACCGCGAACTGGGCGCCTCCCAGGTCACGTTCACCGGCAAGGGCCGCGACCAGGTCCTCGCGCGCGGCACGCTGCCCGTCGCGGGGCACGACCTGAAGGTGCGCGCCGACGCCCGCATCCAGCGCAACGGCGAGCGCGGGATCTCCACCGACATCGGCCGCATGAGCCTGCAACTCGGCGACCTGGCGACCTACCGACCGGGCACGCGCGAGAAGGAGGGCCTGCACCTGTCGCGCGCCTCGGCGGACCGCGTGGCCAAGGAGACCGCCAAGGCGAAGGCACTGCTGTCCGTGCCCGCGATCGTCAAGCGGCTCGGCGTGCCCGAGTCCGTGGTGCGGGAGGCCCTCAAGAGCGACGCCAAGCTCCATGACCTCACCGGTTCGCCGCGCTTCGTGAACGACGTGATGGGCCTGAACCTCATCGACGTGGCGATGGGCCACCCCTGGCTGCTCAAGAAGCTCGGCCTGGACCCCGCCCTGCTCAAGGGCCTCTCCCAGCTCACCCGCCCCGCCCTGGCCGACCGCCTCACCCTCGCCTTCCAGCTGCCGAAGCTGCCGGGCGAGGGCACGGTGTCGCTGCGGGACGTGACGGTGGAGAAGGAGGGGATCCGGGTGCGTCTGACGGGAGTGGGGCTGGGCTTCGGGGGCTGAGCCGCCGGGCTCCGGTCAGGGCGCGCCCGGTGGCATCGCGTCCGGAGGGGGTGTCGACGCGCCCGGCAGGCGTACGGAGGCCACCGTGCCGCCGCCGTCCGCCGCGCCCAGAGTGACCTCGCCGCCGGCCTGGCCCACCGTGCGGGCCACGATCGAGAGGCCGAGGCCCGAACCCGGCAGGCTCCTGGCGGAGGGGGAGCGCCAGAAGCGGTCGAAGACGTGGGGGAGTTCGTCCGCGGGGATGCCGGGGCCGTGGTCGCGTACGGTCAGCTCGCCGCCGCGCAGGGCCACCTCGACGGCGGAGCCGGGAGGGCCGAACTTCACGGCGTTGTCCAGGAGGTTGACCACGGCTCGTTCCAGGGCGGCGGGCTCCGCGCGGACGTACCAGGGGGCCACGTCGGCGGTGAAGGTCAGCTCCGGGCCGCGCAGCCTGGCCCGTTCCAGGGCGGCCTCCACGATGTCGTGCAGGGCGATGACCTGGACCTTGCTGCCGTGGCCCGCGTCGGTCCTGGACAGCTCCTGCAAGTCGCCGATGAGCGCGGCGAGTTCCGTCATCTGCGCCTTGACGGAGGCGAGCAGGGCGCGGCGGTCGTCGGGCGGGATGGCCCGGCCGGTGTCCTCGCTGCGGACAAGGAGTTCGATGTTCGTCCGCAGGGAGGTCAGCGGGGTGCGCAGCTCGTGGCCCGCGTCGGCGATCAGCTGCTGCTGGAGGTCGCGGGAGGAGGCCAGCGAGGCGGTCATGGAGTTGAAGGACTCCGACAGCCGGGCGATCTCGTCGTCGCCCTCGACGGGGATACGGAGGTCCAGGTCCTCGGTGCGGGCCACGTGCTCCACGGCCTCGGTGAGGCGGTCCACGGGGCGGAGTCCGGTGCGGGCCACCCACAGGCCGGCGGCGCCGGCGCCGAGGATGCCGATGCCGCCCACGGCGGTCAGCAGCAGGGCCAGCTTGCTCAGCGGTTCGTCGATCTCCGAGAGCGGGCGGGCCAGGGTCACCGTGTAGCGGCTGTCGGGGTCCACCAGGGTCAGCACGCGCACCGCGGCCCCGTCGTCCGTCCTGGCGTCGTGCAGGCTCTCCGCCCGCAGGTGCTGGGCCACCTCGACGTCGGAGTCCTGCACCACCACGGGCGTGGAGTCGCGGCCCACGCAGCGCGAGCCGTCCGGCCGGATGATCTGGACGAAGACGGTGGTGGTGCCGGGGGCCGTCTCACCGTCGGGGCGGGTGCGGCCGTCGTTGCAGTCCGCGGCCGTCACGTCCAGGTAGACGCGGCCCACGTTCAGGCTGCGCAGCGAGGCGTCCAGCTGGTCCCGCAGCTGCGCGCGGGTCAGCACCCAGCAGGAGACCGCGACCGCCGCGACGGCGAGGGCCACCGCCACGGTGACCAGCAACGCCAGCCGGGAGCGCAACGGCAGCCCCCGGAACCGCCGGACGAGCCCGCTCACTCGCCGCCCCGCAGCACATACCCCACGCCCCGCACGGTGTGCACCAGGCGCGGCTCGCCGCCCGCTTCCGTCTTGCGGCGCAGGTACATCACGTACACGTCGAGGGAGTTGGAGGTGGGCTCGAAGTCGAAGCCCCAGACGGCCTTGAGGATCTGTTCGCGCGTCAGGACCTGGCGGGGGTGTGCGAGGAACATCTCCAGGAGGGTGAACTCCGTGCGGGTCAGCTCGACGGTGCGCCCGCCCCGCGTGACCTCGCGCGTCGCCAGGTCCATCCGCAGATCGGCGAAGGCGAGGGTGTCGCCCTCCGCGGCCCTGCCCGCCCCGGCGGCGTACGAGCTGCGCCGCAGCAGCGCGCGGATACGGGCGAACAGCTCGTCCAGCTCGAACGGCTTGACCAGGTAGTCGTCGGCCCCCGCGTCGAGGCCCGTGACGCGGTCGCCGACCGTGTCGCGCGCGGTCAGCATGAGGATCGGCGTGGTCGAGCCGGTGGCGCGGAGCCTGCGGGCGGCGGTGAGGCCGTCCATGCGGGGCATCTGGATGTCGAGTACGACGAGGTCGGGGCGGCAGTCCGCGGCCTTCTCCAGCGCGTCGGCGCCGTCGACGGCGACCTCCGTGCCGTACCCCTCGAAGGCGAGGCTGCGCCGCAACGCCTCCCGCACGGCGGGTTCGTCGTCCACGATCAGGATGCGCAGCTGCTCGCGGTCACCGGTGCGGTCGCCTTCGGCGGGGCTCATGGGCTTCGGACTTCCTCGGGTAAGGGGCGAAAACGGGGCCGCTATCAGCCTCGCACGCGGGCACGGGCGGCGCGGGTCAGGTCTTCGAGCCGGACCGGAGCTTGCCGAGGTCGTCCTTGACGGTGTCGATGGGGATGGCGAAGCCGAGGCCGACGCTGCCGGATCCCGACTCGGCGCCCGCCTGCGCCGAACTGGGCGAGTACATCGCGGAGTTGATGCCGATGACATTGCCGTTCATGTCGAAGAGGCCGCCACCGGAGTTGCCGGGGTTGAGGGAGGCGTCGGTCTGGAGCGCCTTGTACGTGGTCTTCGACGACCCGGTGTCGCCGTTGAACTCCTGCCCGCCGAACTCGAACGGCCAGCCGCCCCGCGGACTGCGCGGCTGCTCCTGGTCCTCGCCGGTGGAGACGGTGACGTCCCGTTCGAGCGCGGAGACGATGCCGCTGGTGACGGTGCCGGTCAGGCCCTCGGGGGAGCCGATGGCGACGACCTCGTCGCCGACCTTGACGCTGTCGGAGTCGCCGAGGGTCGCGGGCTTGAGCCCGGAGGCGCCCTTCAGCTGGATGAGCGCGAGGTCCTTCTTGCTGTCGGTGCCGACGACCTCGGCGTCGTACGTCTTCCCGTCGGCCGTCCGCACCTTGATCGAGGTGGCCCCGGCGATGACGTGGTTGTTCGTGACGATCTCGCCGCCGCTCGTGGTGATCACACCGGAGCCGGTGGACTTTCCCTGGGCGGTGGCGGCGCTGATCTCGACGATGCTGGGACCGACCGCCTCGGCGACACCGGAGACGGTGCCCTTCTTGCTGGTCGGCACGGCGTCCGTGCTGGTGGCGGAGGAGTGGGTGCCCTGGTCGGTGAGCGTCTGCACGGCGTACGCGGTTCCGCCGCCGACCGCCGCGGCCGCGATGGCGACGGCGGCGAGGAGGGCGACGGGGCCCTTGGCACGGCGGCGCCTCGGGGCGGGCCCGGTCCGTGGTGCCTCCGGCGCGTGGGCGGGCGGGGGCGGCCAGGCGCCCTGCGTACCGCCGTGGTGCACAGGCGCGGACGACTGCTGCGGGGGGTACTCGCCGCTCGGGCGGAAGGTCTCGGTCATGCCCTTGAGATTGACCGGCGTACATGAGAGCGGGCTGAGTACGTCCTGAGAAGGGCGGCAGAAGTACGTATGCCCCTTATAAAGGCCCGGGGGCCCCGCCCAAGGCCAGAGGCCAGCTACTCGCAGCCGCAGGACTGCCGTACGACCAACCGCGAGGGAAACAGCTTCAGCCGCTCCCGGCGCGAGCCGGCGACGCGGAGGCCGTCGTCCAGGACCAGGTCCACCGCCGCGCGGGCCATCGCGGGCCGGTCCGAGGCCACGGTCGTCAGCGGGGGATCCGTCAGCCCCGCCTCCTTGACGTCGTCGAAGCCGGCCACGGCCAGCTCCCCGGGGACGTCGATGCGCAGCTCCCGCGCCGCCCGGAGCACGCCGATCGCCTGGTCGTCCGTGGAGCAGAAGATGGCGGAGGGCCTGTCGGGCCCGGCGAGCAGCTCCAGGCCCACCTGGTACGCGTCGTAGCGGTTGTACGGCGCTTCGAAGAGCCGCCCCGCCACCGACCGCCCGGCCTCCCGCATCGCGCGCCGCCAGCCCTCGACGTGGTCGGAGACGGGGTCGCCGACGGTCGGGGTCTCGGCCATGCCGCCGAGGCAGGCGACGTACTCGTGGCCGTGTTCGAGCAGATGCCGGGTGGCGAGCTGTGCGCCGCCGATGTCGTCCGTGACGACCGCGACGTCGTCGATGGCCTCGGGCCGCTCGTGCAGCAGCACCACGCGCGCGTCCCACGCGTCTATCTCGGCGGCGGCCTGGTCGGTCAGGCCGTGGCTGACGAGGATGAGGCCGGAGACCCGCATGCCGAGGAAGGCGCGGAGGTAGTGCGTCTCGCGCTCCTCCACATAGTCGGAGTTGCCGACGAGGACCATCTTTCCGCGCTCGGCCGCCGCCTGTTCGACCGCGTGCGTCATCTCCGCGAAGAACGGCTGGCGCGCGTCCGGCACGATCATGCCTATGAGGTCCGTGCGGCGGGACGCCATGGCCTGGGCGACCCGGTCGGGGCGGTAGCCCAGCTCCTTGATCGCGGCGAGTACGCGCTCGCGCGTGGCCGGGGCGACCGGCCGGGGTCCGTTGTTGATGACATAACTGACGACAGCGGTCGAAGTACCCGCCAGTCGCGCCACATCGTCCCGCGTCACCTTGGCCACGCGCGCAGTCTACGCGGATGGACCTACCGTGCCGTAGGGCGTACGGCGGCTTCCTCCTCGGCGGACTCGGTCCGCGGTGTCGCCGCCTTCGCCTTCTCCTCGTCGGCCGCCCGTTCCACCTTCTCCGGGGTGACGAAGCGGTAACCGACATTCCGGACCGTGCCGATGAGCGACTCGTGCTCGACACCGAGCTTCGCCCGCAGCCGCCGCACATGGACGTCGACCGTGCGGGTGCCGCCGAAGTAGTCGTAGCCCCAGACCTCCTGGAGCAGCTGGGCGCGGGTGAAGACCCGGCCCGGGTGCTGCGCCAGGTACTTGAGCAGTTCGAACTCCTTGAAGGTCAGGTCGAGGACCCGGCCCTTGAGCTTCGCGCTGTACGTCGCCTCGTCCACGGAGAGATCGCCGTTGCGGATCTCCATGGGGGAGTCGTCGGAGGTGATCTGCTGGCGGCCCATCGCGAGCCGCAGCCGCGCCTCGACCTCGGCGGGACCCGCCGTGTCGAGGAGTACGTCGTCGATGCCCCAGTCCGCGGTGACGGCCGCGAGGCCGCCCTCCGTCACGACGAGGACCAGCGGGCAGCCCGGCCCGGTGGAGCGCAGCAGCTGGCAGAGGCTGCGCACCTGGGGGAGGTCACGGCGGCCGTCGATGAGGATGACGTCGGCACCGGGGGTGTCGACGAGAGCGGGCCCCTCCGCGGGGGCGACGCGCACGTTGTGAAGGAGCAGGCCGAGGGCGGGGAGCACCTCCGTCGACGGCTGGAGGGCATTGGTCAGGAGCAGCAGAGAACTCACCGCCGACCACCTGCCCGGGTCGTCTGACTGTCGTGCACGTTTCGCTCGCCCATAACGTCTGGTTCCTCCTCGGTCCCTGCGGAGGGGTCCCCCTGCTCATTCAGAGCTTGGGGCGTTTACGGCACTGCTTCGTACTGGGTCACGCTGTCTTCCATAACCCGCGCCCGGGGTTCTGAAAGCACAAAAGGACCCGGGGGCTGCGCTGCCCGGATCCTCTGCCCAGCAGAATAGCCCACATGAGTTCCGGTCCGGCAGGTCGAGCGGTGCGATCTTCTGTGCGGCCGATCACTCGCCTTCGGGCTCCGCACGCGAATCCACCCGCACGAGTGGGGCCCTGTCCCCCTTTCGCCGGTCGAGAGCGGGGGCCACGGCATCATGGACGTCGGCAACGCCGACCGAGGCCTCGGCGACCGCCGACTGAAAGGGGAGTCGCATGGTGAACGGCACCATTCGTTACTGGGCCGCTGCCAAGGCGGCCGCGGGCGTCGCCGAGGAGCCGTACGCGGCGGCGACGCTCGCCGAAGCGCTGGAGGCCGCCCGCGAGCGGCACCCGGGAGAACTGGTCCGGGTGCTCCAGCGCTGCTCCTTCCTGATCGACGGTGACCCCGTCGGGACCCGCGGGCATGAGACCGTACGGCTGGCCGAGGGCGGCACGGTCGAGGTGCTCCCGCCGTTCGCAGGAGGATGAGCGCCATGTCCAATCAGCCGTACGAGGGGCACGAGGGGTACGAGGGGTACGACCCGTACTCCGAGCAGGGGCAGTACCCCGGGGCTCCGTACCCGGACCAGCAGCAGTACGCCCAGCAGCCGTATCCGGACCAGCAGCAGTACGCGCAGGAGCCGTATCAGCAGCAGTACGGGCAGCAGCCGTACGCGGATCAGCAGCAGTACGCCCAGCAGCCGTATCCGGATCAGCAGCAGTACCCGCAGGCGTACGCCCAGGACCACTCCACCCAGCAGTGGGAGGGGCAGACCTGGGAGACGCAGGCGCAGCCGCCCGTCGTCGCGGTGGACGTGACGGAGACCGCGTATCTGCCCGCGCAGGGCGACACGTACGACCGGCCCGCCGAGGGCCCGGGTGGGGACTTCGACGGCGGCTCCGGTGACGCGCCCACCTACGGCCCCGCCACCACCACCGGCAACGCCCGTGTCACCGACGCCCAGCGCGCCCGCGCCGAGGGCCGCTCGCCCGTCATAGAGCCGGGGATGCAGCCCGCGGCCCTGACCGCGGTCCTCGGGCTGCTGCTCGCCGCGGGCGCCGCCGTCGGGTCGTACGCGCTGCTCGTACCGCTGGTGATCCTGCAAGCGGTGACCGCGGCCGGCTGGTTCCGGCTCAACGGCATGTGGCCGGCGCGGCAGGGCATCGCGCTGGCCTTCCTCGGCGGGGTCGTCGCCGACGCCGTCCTGCTCGGCGTCGGCAAGGAGAACGCGCCCGCCGCCATCCTCGGCACGCTCGGCGTGTGGGTGCTGCTGGTGCTCGTCCTCCAGCTGCGCAGCCGCGCGGGTGCCGACGAGCGGATGTACGGGCTCATGGCCACCGTCGTCTCCGCCGCGCTCGCGATCATCGCGGCCGGGCACCTCGCGGCCGCGTCCGACGCCGTCACCGTGGGCGGTGCCGCGGTCGCCGTCGCGGTCCTCGCCCGCGCGCTGCCGCTGCCCACGCCCGTCTCCGTCGTCGTCGCGCTGCTCGCGGCCACCGGTGCCGGGGTCGCCGTCGGCGGGATGACCGACCTGGGGAGCAAGGGGGCGCTGCTCGCCTTCGGCGCGGGGGTCTGCGCGCTGATCGGGCACCGCGTGGCGAGCTACGACTACCCGTCCCGCTTCGTGCACATGACGGCGGGCGTCGCGCTGCCGCTGGCCGCCGCCGCGCCGGCCGTCTACGTCCTCGGGCGGGCCATCGGCTGACGGCCGTACACCGTCACAGCTGATCGACAAGGTCCCCGGCCGGTCCCACCGGCCGGGGACCTGTCCTTTAGGCTCGCGGAAAGGACAGTTGAGGCGGGGGACAAGGTGGGGGAACGCCGGACATGAGCAAGCGCGCCATACGCATACTTCTGGTCGTCGTGGTGATCCTCGGAGGGCTCTTCGTGGCGGCCGACCGGCTCGCCGTGAACTTCGCCGAGGGCGAGGCGGCGAAGAAGCTGCGCACCAACGAGGGGCTGAGCGAGACGCCCGACGTCTCCATCAAGGGGTTCCCGTTCCTGACGCAGGTCGCGGGCGGTGAGCTGGACGAGGTCGAGGTCGGCATCAAGGACTACGACGCCAGGTCCGGCTCCGACTCGATCCGCATCGCCGATCTGACGGCCCACATGAAGGGCGTGAAGTTCTCCGGCGACTACAGCTCGGCGACCGCCGCGACCGCCACGGGCACGGCCCGCGTCTCGTACGACGAACTCCTGAAGGCCGGCAAGTCCGAGCCCGTGGAGCTGCCGCTCGGCGCCACCGGCAAGGTGGTCGGCCTCTCCGACGGCGGCAACGGCAAGGTCAAGGTCGAGGTCGAGGTGAGCAAGGGCGGCACGAAGCTGCCCAAGCCCGTCCACGTGCTCAGCTCGGTGCGGGTCGAGGGCGACAGCATCGTGGTCCACGCGGACGAGATCCCGAAGAAGCTGGAGGTCCTCGGCGTCTCCCTCCCGCTGCCCGAGGGCATGGTCCGCGACGTCACCGACTTCAAACAGAAGGTCGACGACCTGCCGGCCGGGATAAAGCTGGAGAAGGTCGAGGCGGCGCCGGACGGCGTGGACATGTCCGTGACGGGTACGGACGTGAGCCTGACCGGCTGAACCCCGCCGCCGGGGCTTTCACCGCGGCTTCGGCCGCGGCTTCCGCCGGGGCTTCGTCCGCAGAGCGAGACGGACCCGTCCGGCGGGCGGATGTGATGGGCGTGACATGGAGCCCGGGGCCCCGTCGGGGCGGCCCCGGGCTTCAACCATTCCCACATGGTGGACGATCGTGTCTCAGTATGCGGAGCCCCGGTGACACAGCCGCCTCCGCATCCCTACGATCGGCCCTATGAACCGACAGGCGGACCTCACGAAGCGGCGGGCAGTAGACCTGTGCCGCGTCGCCGCCATGCTCTGTCGCACCTTCTAGCGGGAGATCGACTCCCGTATTCCCCCGGCCCGTCGACGACTTCGGTCAGGGCCACCCCCGTGCCACGTACGCCGCGCCTCCCCGCGCTTGTCCGCCGTACCCGCACGTCCCCTCGCACAGCCGTACCGCCGTAACTGCCCCGGAGGAGAGAAGCATGAGCCGCAGCGACGTCCTGGTAGACGCCGACTGGGTCGAGGCCCACATCGAGGACCCGAAGGTCGTCATCGTCGAGGTCGACGAGGACACCTCCGCGTACGACAAGAACCACATCAAGAACGCGGTCCGCATCGACTGGACCAAGGACCTCCAGGACCCGGTCCGCCGCGACTTCATCGACCAGGAGGGCTTCGAGAAGCTCCTGTCGGCGAAGGGCATCGCGAACGACTCCACCGTCGTCCTCTACGGCGGCAACAACAACTGGTTCGCCTCGTACGCCTTCTGGTACTTCAAGCTCTACGGCCACCAGGACGTGAAGCTCCTCGACGGCGGCCGCAAGAAGTGGGAGCTGGACTCCCGCGACCTGGTCGACGGCGCCGAGGTCCCGCAGCGTCCCGCCACCGACTACAAGGCCAAGGCCCAGGACACCTCGATCCGCGCCTTCCGCGACGACGTCGTGGCGGCCATCGGCGCCAAGAACCTGGTCGACGTGCGCTCGCCCGACGAGTTCAGCGGCAAGCTGCTCGCCCCGGCCCACCTCCCGCAGGAGCAGTCGCAGCGCCCCGGCCACGTGCCGAGCGCCCGCAACATCCCGTGGTCGAAGAACGCCAACGACGACGGCACCTTCAAGTCCGACGAGGAGCTGAAGGCGCTCTACGAGGCCGAGCAGGTGGACCTGTCGAAGGACACGATCGCCTACTGCCGCATCGGTGAGCGTTCGGCCCTGACCTGGTTCGTCCTGCACGAGCTGCTCGGCCAGACCAACGTCAAGAACTACGACGGCTCCTGGACCGAGTACGGCTCGCTCGTCGGCGTGCCGATCGAGCTGGGCGCCAACAAGTAATCGCGGACCTCCCGTCCCCTCCCCCTCATCCTCAGGAGTACGACATGTGTGGAGCAAAGGCCGGCGGCCCCGACGCTTCGACGATCAAGCCCGGTGAGACCACGATCCAGGGCCAGGTGACCCGCGACGGCGAGCCCGTCACCGGTTACGTGCGCCTGCTCGACTCGACCGGCGAGTTCACCGCCGAGGTGCCCACCTCGGCGACCGGCCAGTTCCGGTTCTACGCGGCCGAGGGCACGTGGACCGTCCGGGCGCTGATCCCCGGCGGCACCGCCGACCGCACGGTCGTCGCCCAGACGGGCGGCCTCGCGGAGGTGGCGATCGCGGTCTGATCCGCGGCGCACCGTGAACGGCTGAAGGGCCGCACCCCAGGGGGTTGGACGCCACTGGAACGGGGTGCGGCTCTTCGGCGCGTACGGGCCTACGCTGGACGTATGTACGCACGGCGGCGTCATATGTACTTCGTCATGATGGGCAGCTGTATCGCCCTGTTCGTCCTGGCCTGGGGCGTCGTGCGGCTGTGGTCGATCCCCGTCGCCGTCGGCATGTGCGTCGTGGCGATGGTGATCCCGCCGGTCGCCGCCATGGTCGCCAACCGGCGGGGGCCCGAGGACCGCTGGTGGGACGATCCCTCGGGCGATCCGAAGTCCGACGAGTGGTGGGACGAGCTGGACGGCAAGCGGCACCCGCGGTAGGCAGCCGAGCAATACCTCAGTACACGAGCGCCTGGACGCCGTCCGTCGTCGCCTCCTGGACGAAGACCTGCGCGCCCGCGATCCGTACGCCCGCGATGACGTCCTGCTCCGAGATGTCCCGGCGTGCCGCGCACTGCGTGCAGAGCGTGATCCGGCCCGCCGCCATGATCGAGTCGATCAGGTCCGGCAGCGGCGCCGCGTGCGGAAGGTCGAAATCCGCCGCCCGGCCCGGCAGCGCGAACCACGCCGACTCACCGGTCAGCCAGAGCGACACCTCCACCCCGCTGGCCACGGCCACGGCCGCCACCGTGAAGGCCTGCGAGCAGCGCTCGGGGGCGTCGGCCCCGGCGGTCACCTTGATCACGAGCTTCTTCGCCATGGCCGCATCGTAAGGCCCCTCACAGAGAGGGACGGGCGCCGCCCGACTACAGTGGGACCGGCTCTGATACCTGCCCCAACAGCTCACCGAGGAGCACCCCGTGCTTGAGGCCTTCTTCTCCGCCCTGCTGGTCCTTGTCTGCATCGGCGTTCTCGCCTTCGCCGGGCTCACCGTGAAGAAGCTGTACCAGGGCCAGCGCTGACCACCGCCACCACCCCCTCCACAGATCGTCTGAGCTTCCCATGATCGAGATTCCGTCCGACCTGAACCCCGACCTCGTCCCCCTCGCCTTCCTCCTCGGCAACTGGGCGGGCGCGGGCGTCACCGACTTCCCCGGCGCCGAGAAGGCGAACTTCGGCCAGGAGGTCTCCTTCACGCACGACGGGCGGGACTTCATCGAGTACCGCTCGTACACCTGGGTGCTCGACTCCGAGGGCAACAAGGTCAAGCCGCTGGAGACCGAGTCCGGCTTCTGGCGCATCGACAAGGACCGCAAGGTCGAGGTCGTGATGGTCCGCGACGACGGCGTCGTCGAGGTCTGGTACGGCGAGCTGGCCGACAAGAAGCCGCAGATCGACCTGGTCACGGACGCCGTCGCGCGCACCGCGGCCGCCGGCCCCTACACCGGCGGCAAGCGGCTCTACGGCTATGTGAAGGGCGACCTGATGTGGGTCGGCGAGAAGCAGACCCCCGAGGTGTCGCTGCGCCCCTACATGTCGGCGCAGCTGAAGAAGGTCGTCACGCCCGAGGAGGTCGCCGACATGGCGCGCAACCTCGGCGATCTGCCCGACGACGGCATCGCCTTCTTCAAGTAGAGGTCGTCTCCTCCAGTCTTCTCCAGTCTTCGCCAAGTAGACCTAGACTTGTCGGCGTGGCGAGCACCGACTCCGACTGGAAGAGCGACCTGCGGCAGCGCGGCTACCGGCTGACGCCGCAGCGCCAGCTTGTCCTCGAAGCCGTCGACACCCTTGAGCACGCGACCCCCGACGACATCCTCTGCGAAGTGCGCAAGACGGCGTCGGGGGTCAACATCTCCACGGTCTACCGCACGCTGGAGCTGCTGGAGGAGCTGGGCCTCGTCTCGCACGCCCATCTCGGGCACGGCGCGCCCACCTACCACCTGGCGGACCGGCACCACCACATCCACCTGGTCTGCCGGGACTGCACGGGCGTCATCGAGGCCGACACCTCCGTGGCCGCGGAGTTCACCGCCAAGCTGCGGGAGACCTTCGGGTTCGACACCGACCTGAAGCACTTCGCGATCTTCGGGCAGTGCGAGAAGTGCCGGCAGAAATAAAAGCCGCCGCCCACTGGTCGTAGTCTTTGTGAACATGAAGAGCCCCCTGTTGTCCCTGCCCGGCGCCGTCCCCGCCGAGGGCGTGGACGAAGGCGTCGCCGCCCACTACGGCGAACTGTTCCGTGAGCAGCGCGCCCTCGCCGACGGCGCCGGATTCGTCGACCTCTCGCACCGCGGGGTGGTCACCGTCACCGGCTCCGACCGGCTGAGCTGGCTGCACCTGCTGCTCACCCAGCACGTCAGCGAGCTGCCGGCCGGTCAGGCCACCGAGGCGCTGATCCTCTCCGCCAACGGCCATATCGAACACGCGCTCTATCTCGTGGATGACGGCGAGACCCTCTGGGCGCACGTCGAGCCCGGCACCCAGGACGCGCTCATCGCGTACCTGGAGAGCATGAAGTTCTTCTACCGCGTCGAAGTCGCCGACCGGACCGACGACTTCGCCGTCGTCCATCTGCCCGCCGGCTCGATCGCCCCGGCCCCCGAGGGCGTCGCCGTACGCGAGACGGCACACGGCCGCGACCTGTTCCTGCCGCGTACGGACCTGGAGGCGTACGCCGCCGAGAACGGCCCCGCGGCCGGGCTCCTCGCCTACGAGGCGCTGCGCGTGGAGGCCCACCGGCCGCGCCTCGGCTTCGAGACCGACCACCGCACGATCCCCCACGAGCTGGGCTGGATCGGCACGGCCGTGCACCTACAGAAGGGCTGCTACCGCGGACAGGAGACGGTCGCCCGCGTCCAGAACCTGGGCAAGCCGCCGCGCCGCCTCGTCTTCCTCCACCTGGACGGGAGCGAGGTGCATCTGCCGGTCGCGGGGACGCCCCTCCAGCTCGCCGCCGACGGGGCCGAGGGCCGCAAGCTCGGGTTCATCACGACCGCCGTACGCCACCACGAGCTGGGGCCGATCGCGCTCGGGCTCATCAAGCGGAACGTGCCCGTGGACGCGGAGCTGGTCGCCGGGGACATCGCCGCTGCTCAGGAAGTGGTCGTTCAGCCCTAGGTCACATCTCCAGGAGCACCGTGAACGGGCCGTCGTTCGTCAGGCCCACCCGCATCCGCGCCCCGAAGCGGCCCGTCGCCACCGTCGCGCCGAGGGAGCGCAGCCGGGCGACCACCTCGTCGACCAGGGGTTCGGCGACGGGGCCGGGGGCGGCCGCGTTCCAGGTGGGGCGGCGGCCCTTGCGGGCGTCCCCGTAGAGCGTGAACTGGCTGATGACGAGCAGCGGCGCGTCGATGTCGCTGCACGACTTCTCGTCGGCCAGCATGCGCAACGTCCAGAGCTTGCGGGCCAGTTGGGCCGCCTTCTCCTTGGTGTCGTCGTGCGTGACGCCCACCAGGACGCACAGGCCCTCGCCGCTGATCTCGCCCACCGTCTCGGGGCCGTCCTCGCCCTCGACGACCACACTCGCGCCGTCGACCCTCTGCACCACTGCTCGCATACGGGCCATCATGCCGTGCCGGTGGCCCATCCAGAGGCTCCGGATCCCCCCATCCGGGGCCGATTCCGGGCACTCATTCACATAGCGGCCACTCGGGGTGGCACCATGCTCACACGCGGTGCACCCGCGTCGGCCGGTCGAGGGGACGGTAGAGCGATATGAGCACACCAAGTACGGGGCAGTCGCCCGGCCGCGTCTCGCTGCGGCGTACGGCGGTCCCGCGTCCGCCGCAGCAGCGCACCGGCAGCCCACTGCTGCCCGAGGTGCCCGAGCACGACCTGGCCGCGCGGCGCCTGCCCGAGCTTCGGGAGCTGCGCCGGGCCGCGCAGCAGGACGAGGCCGACCTCAGCTATGTGCGGCGGCTGCTGCAAGGGCGCATCGACATCCTGCGGGCCGAGATCGCGCGCCGCGGGGACTCGCCGGCGCCCAGCCCGGAGGCGGCCGTCGTCGACCGGCTCTCGGAGATCCTCGCGGACGCCCCGGCCCGGCACCGCTCCTCGGCCCGCCACGTCACGCTCGGCACCCCGCACAGCGAGGAGTACCGCCTGCTGGCCACGGAGATGCTCGCCGAGGTCGAGCTGTCCGACCTGGCGGCCCGCACGGACGAGGAGCTGCGCACGGCCATGGGCCGCCTCGTCCGCTACGAACAGCAGGTGTCGCGGCGCAGGCAGTCGCTCCAGCGCACGGCCGACGACTGTAGCGGGGAGATCGCCCGGCGGTACCGGGAGGGCGAGGCGCAGGTGGACGACCTGCTGGTGTGAGCGCGGCGGGCGGCGGGGTGAAAATCCGGTGCGGCGGCGGTGGTGCGCTGCCTAGCGTGGGCGCATGAGTGATGTTGAGGGCGATGTCGAGGTAAGGGCCATCACCGACGCCGAGTTGCCCGCCTGGCTGAGGGCCGTGCAGGCGGGGTTCCTCCAGGCGCGGGCCGGCATGTCGGACGAGGCCGTGGCGAACATACGCGCTCGCGGTGACATCGGGGGCATGCGGGGCGCCTTCGACCGCGGCCGCTGTGTGGGCACCTACCGGTCCTTCCCGCAGGAGCTGACCGCGGTGGGCGGCGCGCCCGTCGCCGCCCACGCCGTCTCCGCCGTGACCGTCTCCCCAACGCACCGGCGCCGCGGCATCCTCACCCGCATGATGACCGCCGACCTGGCGGCGGCGAAGGAGCGCGGTGACGTCGTCGCCACGCTCATCGCCGCCGAGTACGCGATCTACGGCCGGTTCGGCTTCGGGCCCGCGACCTCGGTCACCGAGTGGACGGTCGACGTGACGCGCTCGGGGCTCGACCCGCGCTGGTCGGGTCCTGAGGAGGCCGGTGCCCGTATCGACCTGGTCGACGGCGACGACGTACGCAAGGTCGGCCCCGAGCTGCACGAGCGGTTCAGGGCCGTGCGGCACGGCGCCATCACCCGCGACGAGCACTGGTGGCTGCGGAGCACCGGGCAGCAGGTGACCCCCGAATTCCCGTGGGACGAGCCGTTCTACGCCCTTTACCGCGACCCGTCGGGGCGCGTCGACGGTCTGCTCGTGTACGAGACGACGCATGACGAGTGGGGCGACTCCCTGCTGCCGCGGAACACCGCGACCGTGCGCTCGATGACCGCCGTCACGCCGGCCGCCGAGCGTGCCCTGTGGCACTACGTCTGTTCGGTCGACAAGGTCGTCACGGTGAAGAGCGGGTGGCTGGCCCCCGACGACCTGCTCCCGCACCTCCTGCCGGACCCGCGCGCGGCCCGCGTGACCGGGCACGCGGACTGGCTGTGGGTGCGGATCCTGGATGTCGTACGGGCCCTGGAGGCGCGGACCTACAGCGGGGCGGGCACGCTCGTCCTGGAGGTCACCGACGCGGCGGGGCTCGCGGGCGGGCGCTACCGGCTGGAGGCGGCGCCGGACGGCGGGGCGGTGTGCTCGCCGACGGGGGCGGAGCCCGATCTCGCCCTGGACATAGCGGAGTTGGGGCGGCTGTGGCTCGGGGACGAGTCCGTGGCGCGGCTGGTGGCGCTGGGGCGGGCGGCGGAGGAGCGGGCCGGGGCGGCGGCGGTCGCCGACGCCCTGTTCGCCACGGCCCGGCGTCCGTGGTGCCAGGACCTCTTCTGAGGTGGGGCGTGTGTGAGCCCCGGCTCCCCCGTAGCCGGGAGCCGGGGCTCGGTTTTCCGCCGGTCGGTCGGACTCCCGGCTCCCCTCCGGATGGGAGCCCGGCCGGCCGGGTCCGTGCAGCCGGGCCGTCAGCCCGACTGGGCGAGGAGCAGGACGAGAAGAGCTGCCCCGACCCCGCCGATCTTGGTGTTCCTGGCCTTGACCCCCACGGTGAGCAGGACGAGGGCGACGATGCCCAGCGGGCCGTACTTCCACTGGACGAGTTGCTCCAAAGCGATGGCGAGGGCGGCGACGACGATGGCGATGAGCGGCATGATGTTCCCTCCTTGGTGGCCAACCCGGAAGGGCCTGACCATGTCGCCAAAGTTGGCTACCAACTTCAACTGACTTATCTCCGCTGGGAGTCGACTCATAACCACCTTTCCTGCAACTCCCGTAAGATGGCGCGAAGTTGTACTGTTTGGTTGTGAGTACGGAACACGCCCCCGTCAACGGGAGCAAGAGGCGTCGTTCCCACCGCGAGGTGGCCGACGTGCTGCGTGACCGGATCAGGTCCGGGTCGCTGCGGCCGGGCCAGCGCATGCCGACCCAGGCCGAGCTGGCCGACGAGTTCGGCGTGGAGCGCGGTGCCGTACGTGAGGCGCTGCGGATCCTGCACCGTGAGCACCTTCTGTCCAACGTGTCCAAGGGCAGCCCCGCCACGGTGGCGAAAGCCCCGGAGCGGGCGCACGACGGGGCGGCGTCCGCGCGCCCCCAGCCCACGATGGTCGGCCTCGCGCCCCGCATCGCGTCGGCCTTCGAGGCCCCCCACGTGGAGATAGACGCCCTCTGCCTCACCTCCGTCTCCCTCACCATGGCGATCGGCGAACCGCTGCGGCAGATCCACGCCGGGCGGCGTAAACCGGCCAAGGTCGACGTCCGGGTGCTGCTGCCGAGCCGTGACATCGATCTGGCGTTCCCCGCGCCGGTCGACGGCGGCGACGAGGAGGGCGGCTGGGTGCACCGCCGCTGGCTCGACCAGCGCAACGCCCAGGGGCAGGTGCTGCGGCACAACCTCCTGGCGCTGCGGGCCTCGCACGGGATCGACGTATCGGTGCAGTTCCGCGCGCTGCCGTTCACCCCGCCGGTGAAGCTGTACCTGATCAACGGCACGGAGGCGCTCTTCGCCTACTACACACTCACCAAGCGGGACGAGGAGATCGGCCAGGAGTCCCTGGAGATGTACGACGCGCAGGGCACGCGGTCGATGCTCTTCCCGTTCCAACAAGGGGACGGGTTGCGTGACACGACGTTCGTGGAGCAGTCCCACCTGTGGTTCAACGCCCTGTGGAACACGATCAGTCAGGATCTGAGGCTGGCGTCGGGCTGACCGCCGCGGTCACAGTGCCGGGCCGGATGCAGTGCCGGGCCGGTCATAGCGCCGGGCCGGTCACCATCAGGGCGAGGACCGCGGCGCCGATGGAGCTGCACGTGTGGTTCCTCGCCTTGAGGCCGATGGTCAGCAGGAGGAGACCGGCGATGCCCATCGGGCCGTACTTCCACTGCACGAGCTGTTCGACGGTGACGGCGACCAGGGCTGTGAGGAGGGCTATGACGGGCATGATGGTGGTTCCCCCTTCTACCATCTTGACCAAGTTGGCAACCAACTCTGCTTTAGTTGTCCCCACTTGGTCCGACGGAATAAACAACTCCCATCAACTGCCCTGAGATGGCGGTCAGTTGTATCGTTTGGCCGTGACCCAGGAGAATGTTGCAGTGAACGGCAACAGGAAGCTCTCGTCCCAGGACATCGCCGACGCCGTACGTGGTCGCATCCGGGCGGGTGAGCTGCGGGCGGGGGACCGCCTGCCGACCCAGGCGGAGCTGGCCGAGGAGTTCGGTGTGGAGCGCGGTGCCGTGCGCCAGGCGATGCGGAAGCTCCAGAGCGAAGGCCTCCTGACCAACGTCAGCAAGGGCAGCCCGCCCCGCGTCGCCGAGGCGGGCCCGGCCCCCGCGAGCCGGGGCCCGCAGCCGTCCATGGTCGTCCTCGCGCCCCGCCTCGCGGAGGCGTTCGCGGCGACGGAGGTACGGATCGACGTCGTGTCCTACACCGCCGAGACCCTGATGGTCGCCCTCGGCGAGCCGGTCCGCCTGATCCACGAGGGCCGCATCCGCCCCGAGTCGATCAAGGTGCGCATCCTGCTGCCGAGCAGCGATATCCAGCTGGCGTTCCCGGTGCCGATCGCGGGCGACGCGGAGAGCAGGGAGCGGCTCCACCAGCGCTGGCTCGCTCAGCGGAACGCGCAGGGGCAGGTGCTGCGGCACAACCTGCGCGCGCTGCGGTCCTCGCACGGCATCGACGTCGACGTCACGTTCCGCGCGCTGCCGTTCACCACGCCGGTGAAGCTGTACCTGCTCAACGGCCGGGAGGCGCTCCTCGCGTACTACACGCTGGGGCCCGCGCAGCTCGAAATGGACCCGGACGGCGACGGGGAGATGCTGGACCTCTACGACGTGCCGGGCGTCAAGGTGCCCCTCTTCTCCTTCGAGAAGTCCGGGCACGGCACCCGCGACACCACGTTCGTCGACGAGTCGCAGAAGTGGTTCGACGCCCTATGGGCAACCATCACAACTGACCTGACACTCTCTTAGGTGACCTCTGACCCGACACAATCCGACACGGTGTGGCCCGAGATGCTCGACGAGGAGACCGAAAGGCTCCGCGATCTGATCGGCCCTGTTCGTTTCGTGCTCTTCGACTTCGACGGTCCCATGTGCGACCTCTTCGCCGGACTCCTGGCCGAGGACGTGGCGAGGGAAATGGTGCGGCGTCTGGAGGGGTGGGGCCTGCGCGACCTGCTCACCACGGACGAGCGGCGGGAGCCCGACCCCTACGTGCTGCTGCGCGCCGTCGACCGCCGCAGCCCCCGCGGCGAGCTGGTGGAGGAGCTGGAGGCGTGGCTCACCCAGCAGGAGCTGAAGGCCGTGGCGAACGCCTGGCCCACCGCGCACGTCGATCCGCTGATCCGCACCTGGACGGCCGTCGGTGTCCGGCTGGCCGTGACCACCAACAACGCCCCGGCCGCCGTGCGCACCTACCTGGCCTCCCGCGGCCTCCTGGAGTGCTTCGCCCCGCACATCTACGGCCGCACCCAGGATCTCGGCCTGCTCAAGCCCCACCCCCACTGCGTGCACCGCGCCCTGCGCGCCATGGGCGCCGACCCCGCGGCGGCCCTGATGATCGGCGACAGGCCCTCGGACTTCCTGGCGGCACGACGGGCGGGCGTGGGCTTCCTGGGCTTCGCGCGCAACCCGCGCAAGGCCGGACTGCTGCGCGGCGCCGGCGGGACGCACCTCGTGTCGTCCCTGGAGCCGGTCCTGCGCTGTGTGCGCGACGGGAGATGCTGACAGAACCGCGACGGGAGATGCTGACAGGACCGCGACAGGCGAGCCAGCAGGAACGGTTCGGTGGGCTACGCTCTGCGCTCATGCCGTCACCTCCGCCTCGCTTCCCCCACGAGGCGCCGAAGAGCGGTCGCCGCGAGTCGTGGATCCGACGTCTCGCCGACTCGCACAGGGACCATCCGGACCGCGAGGTCGTGGCGGGTCACCACAACATCAACTACGTCGTGCCGCTGAGCTGGCCCCTGGCCGTGCTGCTGATCACGATGCCGTTCCGGGCCCGGGTCAAATGCCGGATGCCGCGCGAGGCCGTGGAGGTGGTGCCGCGCATCTGGCCCAGCGAGACGGAGCTGCTCACGGTGGTGAGCCGGCGGCTCAAGGAAGTCCCGCGCTGCTTCCGGGACTTCGGGGACTGGTCGCTGCACTCCTACCGGGCGGGGCAGGCGCTGTCCGAGGTCCAGCCCGAGGGGCCCGTCGGGGAGGCGATGATGCGCTCCCTCGCCGAGTTCTTCGCCAGGGCCGCGTCCGTGCCCGAGAAGGAGCTGCCGCCCAGGCCCGACGGCTGGCCCGAGCCGGGGCGGAGCCAGGAGTTCCTCGACTGGCTGATCGGCTTCACCGAGAACCAGGTACACCGGCCCAACCGGTGGCGCTTCGAAAGCCTCTTCGACGCCGTGGGCGTCCACCCCGACGTCATGACCGCCTTCCGCGCCGACCCGGCCCACCGGCGCCTGACGCCCCGCCCCTTCGGTCTCCTCCACACCGACGTCCACCGCGGCAACATCGTCGTCGACCGCCGTCACATGGCGGTCATCGACTGGGAGCTGGCCATGTACGGCGACCCGCTGCACGACCTCGCCACTCATCTCGTACGCATGGAGTACGAGAAGGACGAGCAGAGCCGGATGCAGGAGCTGTGGGCCGAGGCGATGGACCGGGCGGGCCACCGGGACATGACCGAGGGCATGGCCGCCGATCTGCCGGTCTATCTGGACTTCGAGTACGCCCAGTCCGTGTTCCCCGACATCATGCGGGCCGCGCTCGACCTGACCGCGTCGGCCGGTGGCCCGGACGACGCGGACTACGCGCTCGCCTCCGCGCGGGTCTGCCGGGCCCTGCGGCGCGCCGCCGAACCGCTGAAGCTGGCCGAGGTGCCGGACGCGCGGCTGGCGGAGCGGGCCCTGCGGGACTGGTACGCGGGTCCGTTCGGCGCCTAGCGGGTGCGCTTCCCGAACAGGAACGCCGACAGGGCCACCGCGAGGATGAGGATGCCCCCGCACCAGGCCAGGGCCAGCCAGGGGGTGTTGCCCACCGGCTGGTCGAGGAGGAGGCCGCGGAGGGATTCGATGACCGGGGTGACCGGTTGGTGGTCGGCGAAGGCGCGGAGCCAGGAGGGCATCGTGTCCGTGGGGACGAAGGCGCTGCTGGGGTAGGGCAGGAAGCTCACGAAGAAGGTGAAGCCGCCCGCCGCCTCGGCGGACCCGGCCAGCATGCCCACCGCCGCCGAGAGCCAGGACAGGGCCACGATGAAGGCGATCAGCACGGCGAGCGCGGCCAGCCAGCCCGCCGGGGTCGCCGACGGGCGGAAACCGATGGCGAAGGCCAGGGCGAGGACGAGCGTCGTCGCGACGAGGTTGCGGACCGTGGAGGCGAGGACGTGGCCCGCCAGGATGGGCGTGCCGCCGATGTCCATCGAGCGGAACCGGTCGATGATGCCGCCCTTGAGGTCCTCCGTCACGGCGACGGCCGTGTTCCAGGAGCCGAAGCCGGCGCAGAGGAGCAGCACGCCGGGGACGACGTACGTCACGTACCGCGTGCCGGTGTCGATCGCGCCGCCGAAGAAGTACACGAAGATCAGGAGCAGCATCACCGGCATGGCGAGGGCCGTGATCAGCGCGTCCGTGGTGCGGCGGCTCAGACGCAGGCAGCGGCCGGACATGATGAGGGCGTCAGACGTGGGCATGGGCGGGGTCCTGGTTCTGGGTGCGGTCCTGGTGGGTGGCGGGCGCGTTCTTCGGCCGGGTCAGGGTCAGGAAGACGTCGTCCAGCGTGGCGCCGCGAAGGACGAAGTTCCCGATCTCGGTGTGGTGGGGGTCAAGTTCGTCGAGGAGGGCGCGTACGTGGTGGGCGGAGCCGTCCGTGGGGAAGCCGAGGGTGAGGGTCTAGGGGGAGTGGTGTGTCGCCGCCGGTGCCGCCGTGGTCTTCGCGCTCGTGGGGGCGGGGGCCTGGGCCGTCAGGCGTAGGTAGGCCTCCCGGGAAGTGAGGGTGAGGTCCAGGCGGTGGCCCGCCACGCGGGACTTGAGCGCGGCCGCCGTGCCCTCCGCCACCACCTGGCCCTCGTGCAGGACCGCGATGCGGTCGGCGAGCTGGTCGGCCTCCTCCAGGTACTGCGTGGTGAGGAAGACCGTCGTGCCCCGGTCCGTCAGTTCGCGGACCACGTCCCACATCTCCTTGCGGCTGCGCGGGTCGAGGCCCGTCGTCGGCTCGTCCAGGAAGATCACCTCGGGGTCGCCGACGAGGCCCGCCGCCAGGTCCACGCGGCGGCGCATGCCTCCGGAGTACGTGGCGACGAGGCGGTCGGCGGCGTCCGTGAGGTGGAAGCGGGCGAGCAGCGCGGTGGCGCGGGCGCGGGCCGCGGGGCGGGAGAGCCCGGCGAGCCGCGCCATCATGCGGAGGTTCTCCGCGCCGGTCTGCTTCTCGTCCACCGCCGCGAACTGGCCGGTCAGGCTGAGGGCACGGCGCACCTCGCGGCGGTGCGTGCGGATGTCGTGGCCCGCGATCCGCGCGGTCCCCGCGTCGGGCTCGGTGAGCGTGGCGAGGATGCGGACGGCCGTCGTCTTGCCCGCGCCGTTCGGGCCGAGCAGCGCGAAGACCGTGCCCGGCGGGACGTGCAGGTCGAGTCCGCGCAGGACGTGGACGGGCCCGTAGGACTTGTGCAGGCCGGTGGCCTCGATGGCGGGCATGAGGGCATCTCCTCTGGTTACTGCGTAAGGCATACGCATTACTGCTTAAGGGTTACGCAGAACTACGATGTGCGTCAAGAGCGGGTGAGATGTGCGTCAAGCGCGCCTGAGGTGTGCGTTCAGGAGCGGGTGAGCGGAGAGGGGTGGCGCGTGACGGCCGGCAGGAGCGAGGGGACGGGGCTGTCCGTCGGGCTCGAAACGGCCTGGGGGCTGCGGGAGCGGCCCTCCAAGGGGCCGAGGCCCGGCCTCAGCCTGGAGCGCATCGTCGAGACGGGCATCCGGGTCGCGGCCGCCGAGGGGCTCGACGCGGTCTCCATGGGGCGCCTCGCCAAGGAACTCGGCGTCTCGACCATGTCCCTCTACCGGTACGTCTCCGCCAAGGACGATCTGTACGTCCTGATGCAGGACACGGCGATGGGCGCCCCTCCGCGGCGGCCGGCCACCGCGGGCGGCTGGCGGGCCGGTCTCGAATGGTGGGCGCGTGAGCAGCGTGCCGTCTTCCGGCGGAACCTGTGGCTGCTGCGCATCCCCATCTCCTCGCCGCCCGCCTCGCCGCACGGCCTCGACTGGATGGAGCGGGGCCTTGAGGTCCTCGACGGCAGCGGCCTCGACGACGGCCGGAAGATCTCCGTGATGCTGCTGGTCGGCGGCTACGTCCGCAACGAGGTCTCCCTCATGGCCGACCTGGAGGCGGCGATGCGGGCGCGGGGGGCCGCGCCGGACGAGGTCATGCGGCGGTACGCCCGCACGGTGGACGCGCTCACCGCGGCGGATCCCGGGCGGTTTCCCGGGGTGCGACGGCTGTTGGGGGCGGGGGTGCTGGAGGTGGCGGACGAGGACGACACGGAGTTCGAGTTCGGGCTCGGCCGGGTGTTGGACGGGGTGGCGGTGTTGGTGGAGGGGTCGGGCTAAAGGGGGCGGGGCGGCCTGGGGTGGGCTCGGGGTGGAGGCCTGAGCCGGGCTCGGCGTGGAGGCTACGCGTAGCGCGTGAGGCCTGAGCGGAGTTGGGAGAACGCCCTGTTGGCCGAAGTGACCGCGTCGGGCCAGGCCTCGTCCGCGGTCTCGCCCGAGGTGACCCGGCGCCAGTTCTCCTCCGCGAGGATCCGCTGCACGGCCACGATCTGTCCTGCGGCGAGCCGCGCCTCCAGGCGGTCGCCGCCGTGCGCGGCGGTCAGCGCCTCGGCCAACGCCTGTTCGGAGCGGCTCTGATAACCGTGCAGGCGGGCCACCAACGACGGCGTTTCGTAGAGGAGTTGGTGGAAGGCGAGGACCGCGGGGGCGTCGCAGAGGCCGGTCACGGGGTCGCGGCGTTCGAGGCCGTCCAGGAAGTGCCGTTGCAGCGCGTCCAGCGCGGCCCGCCTGGCCGGGCGGCCGGCGACCACGCGGGCCGCCTCGTCCTCGTGGTCGGCGAACCGGTGCAGGACCAGGTCCTCCTTGGTCGAGAAGTACCGGAAGAGCGTCGGCTTGGAGATCTCCGCCGCGGCGGCCACCTCCGCGACCGACACCTTCTCGAAGCCCCGCTCCAGGAAGAGCGCGATCGCCGCCTCGGAGATCGTGGTGTACCGCTGCTGCTTCTTGCGGGTCCGCAGGCCTGGTTCGGGGGGTGGGGCGGGGGATGCGGCGGGGGGCTTCGCTTCGGTCATGGAGGGAGTCTATGAGGTTGCTTACTCGGTTACGAATGTAACTCGGTATCGAATTTAACTCGGTTACATTAATGTGGGCGTATGCAAGCGCCAGACCCCTCGCCCCTCGCCCTCGAACGCAGCTATCACGACGCCTGCCGCGCCGCCCTGACCGGCATGGTCGAAGGCGCCCAGGAACAAGTGGCCGGAGGGGCGGACGTGTCCGCGTCCGGTGCGGACGCGGAAGTGCTCGGCTACCAGTTCCGCAGCCACGCCAAGGCCCTCCGCGAGCTGCCCGATGCGCCCCTCTTCTTCGGCCGCCTCGACTTCGCCGCCGACGGGCCCCACGCCGTGGAAGCCGGTGACCATCGCGGCCAGCGCTACTACATCGGGCGGCTGCGCGTCACCGAACATCCCTCCGCGCCGCCCCTGGTCGTCGACTGGCGCGCGCCCGTCTCCCGCGCCTTCTACCAGGCCGGCGCCCGTGACCCGCGGGGCGTCGCCGTCCGTCGCCGGTTCGGCTGGGCGCCCGGCAGCAAGGGCGACTCCGCCGACCTCACCGGCATGGAGGACGAACACCTGGCCGACGCCGACGCCGACGCCGATGCCGCCGGAAGCGAGTCCCCCCAGGGACAGGAAGGCAGCCGCATCGTCGCCGGGGAGATCGAGCGGCCCCGCGTCGGCCCCATGCGGGACATCGCCGCCACCATCCAGCCGGAACAGGACGACCTCGTACGCGGTGAACTCACCGCCTCCATCTGTGTGCAGGGCGCGCCCGGCACCGGCAAGACGGCCGTCGGGCTGCACCGCGCCGCGTATCTCCTCTACACCCACCCCCAGCGCGTACAGCGTTCCGGGCTGCTGATCCTCGGGCCCAACCGCACCTTCCTGCGCTATATCGCCGAGGTGCTGCCCTCCCTCGGCGAGACGGGCGTACGGCAGTCCACCGTGCTGGACGAGGTGGGGCGGCATCCGGTGCGCGCCGAGGATGACGAGGCGGCCGCGCTGGTCAAGCACGACGCCCGGATGGCCGAGGTCCTGCGCCGCGCGCTCTACTCCCGCGTCCGGGCACCCGCCGGGCCCCTCGCGGTACCGGACGGGTCGTACCGCTGGCGGGTGCCGCGCGAGGAGCTGGAGCGGATCGTCGAGAGCGTGCGGGGCGAGGAGCCGCCGTACGCCGTGGGGCGCGAGCGGGTGCGGAGCCGGGTCGTGCGGGCCGTCCAGGAGCAGGCCGAGCGGCGGTCCGGGCCGCGTAGTAACACCTGGGTGCAGAAGACCGGCCGGTCCCGTCCGGTGAGTGCCCTCGTCGAGCAGGTCTGGCCCAGGGTCAGGGCCGATGAGGTGCTCGCGGAGGTGCTCGGTGATCGGGGTGTGCTCGCCGCCGCCGCCGAGGGGGTCCTCGGGGCCGAGGAGCAGCGGGCGATCGTGTGGGACAGGGCTCCGCACTCGTACAAGTCCGCCCGGTGGAGCCCCGCCGATCTGGTGCTGATGGACGAGGTGGAGGGGATGCTGGAGCGGCCCGAGGGGTATGGGCACATCGTCGTCGACGAGGCTCAGGACCTGTCGCCGATGGAGTGCCGGGCCATCGCGCGCCGCGCCGGCTTCGGTTCGCTGACCGTTCTCGGCGATCTCGCGCAGGCCACCACGCCCTGGGCGGCCCGCAGTTGGCGCGACCTGCTCGGTCACCTCGGCAGGCCGGACGCCACGGTGACCCCGCTGACCACGGGGTTCCGTGTGCCGAAGGCCATCGTCGGGCTCGCCAACCAACTCCTCGCGCACCTCGACGTGGACGTGCCGCCCGCCCGGTCGATGCGGGCGGACGGCGAGTTGCGGGTGCGGGAGACCCGCGATGTGGCGGCCGCCGTCGTCGAGACCGTGCGGGGCGCCCTCGGGCGGGAGGGCTCGGTCGGCGTCATCGCCGCCGACGCGCAGACCGGGTCGCTGCGCGCCGCCCTGGACGCGGCCGGTATCGCGAGCGCGGGCCCCGACGAGCTGGGCGCGCGCGTGACCGTGCTGCCCGCCTCGCACGCCAAGGGCCTGGAGTACGACCATGTCGTCGCCGTCGAACCGGCCGCGATCGCGGCGGCCGAGCGGCGCGGCCCGCACCGGCTGTACGTCGTGCTGACCCGGGCCGTCTCGCGGCTCGACGTGGTGCACAGCCTGCCGCTGCCGTGGGCGTCCTGGACGGAGAACGGCCTGGTCAGCGCTCCAGGACCGACTCCATGACGGCCTTGGCGATCGGCGCGCCCAGCTTGCCGCCCGCGATCTCCGAGCGGGGGATGTTCATATTCGACGGGTCGACGAAGACCGCCACCGCGACCGGTGACTCGCCGTCGCTGTTCTTGGCGTAGGAGACGAACCAGGCGTACGGGCGCTCGTCGTTGACGTCCGCGCCGTGCTGGGCCGTGCCGGTCTTGCCGCCGACCGTGACGCCGTCGATCCGCGCCTTGTTGGCGGTGCCCTTCTCGACGGTGTTCTCCATCATCTCCTGCACCTTCTTCGCGGTGTCCTCGGAGACGGCCTGGTTCAGCTCGTGCGGCTCGGCCTTCTCGATCGTGGTCAGGTCGGGGCCGCGCAGCTCCTCGACGAGGTACGGCTTCATGACCTTGCCGTTGTTGGCGAGGCCCGCCGTGACCATCGCCATCTGGAGCGGGGTGCTGGTCAGGCTGCCCTGGCCCATGCCGGTCAGGGCGGTCTGCGGCTTGTCCAGCTGCTCCGGATAGCTGCTGGCGACCGCGCGTACGGGGATGAACTGCTGTTCGTTGAAGCCGAACTGCTCGGCCGTCTCGCGCATCTTGTCCTTGCCGACCTTGAGCGCGATGTCGAGGAAGACGTTGTTGCAGGACCACTGCATGCCGGTCTTCATCGAGACGTCGTCGCAGTTGGCGTCGGGCACGTCGTTGCCGATGCGGGTGGAGCTGAGGGGGAGTTTGTACGGGGTTTTCGCGCCGGTCGGCTCGTCGATGTCCGTCACCACGCCGTGCTCCAGGGCGGCGGCCGCCGTGAGGATCTTGAAGGTGGATCCCGGCGGGTAGATCTCGCGCAGGGCGCGGTTGCTGAGCGGCTTGTCCGCGCGCTCGGACAGGCGCGTGAAGGTGCGCCCCTCCTCCTGCGAGATGCCCGCGAAGACCGAGGGGTCGTACGACGGGGTGCTGGCCAGGGCGAGCACCTTGCCGGTGCGCGGGTCGAGCGCGACCACCGCCCCCTTGGCGTCGAGCTGCACCAGGCCTTCGTAGGCGGCCTTCTGCGCCTTGGGGTCGATGGTGGTGATGACGTCGCCGCCCTGCTGCTTCTTGCCGGTCAGCATGTCCAGGGTGCGCTTGATGAAGAGGCGGTCGTCGTTGCCGCTGAGGATGCCGTTGTGGACGCCCTCCAGGAAGGTGCTGCCCTGGGCCTGCGAGAAGTAGCCCGTCACCGGCGCGTACATCGGACCCTCCTTGAAGGTCCGCTTGTACGCGAAGTCGGTGCCCGATGTCTTCTTCGAACCGGTGATGGACTTGCCGCCGACGATGATGTCGCCGCGGGGGTGGGAGAAGGCCTCGATCTGCACGCGGCGGTTCTTCTCGTGGTTGGACAGCTTGTCGTTCTGCGCGAACTGCACCCAGTTCGCCCGCAGCAGCAGGGCGAGCGTGAGGAGTCCGCAGAAGAGGGCGATGTGCCGCAGCGGACGGTTCATGGTGGTGGCTCCCCCCGGCGCCGATGGATGAACGTGTCCGGCCCATCCTGTCCGCTCGCGCCTCGCGGCGCGAGGGGAACCGGGAGTTTACCGGCGTTTCGGGGCGCGCAGGGCCTCGATCACGCTCGCGTAGCTGTCGGAGCCGTGGCCCGCGGCGGCGGTGCGCTCCATCGTCGACTTGAGCAGGTGGGGCAGGGAGTTGTCGATGCCGCGCGCGTGCGCGGCGTGGATGAGGTGGTCGATCGCGGCGATCTGTACGTCGACGGTGGCGTCGTCCCCCGGATACCACCCGGCGTCCACCTGGGGCGCGTACGTCGTCACGAATCCGGAGACGGCGCCGGCGAGCCAGCGCAGGGCGATCCGCGTGAAGTCCGTGGCCGTCGTCCCCTCGGAGGTCACCAGCGCGGTGCCGTGCAGCCAGCCCGTGAACGTCGCCCACATCAGGCCGAGCAGGGCCGAGTCGTACAGCGAGGCCATGCCCGGTTCGGCACCGAGGTAGAGCGGGTCGCCCAGCGTTTCGAGGGTGGGGCGGTGTGCCTCGAACACGGCCTCCGAGCCGCTGTAGAGGAACATCATCTCGGGGTTCCCGACGCCCGGCGGGGTCGTCATGATGCCGCCGTCGAGGTAGCCCGCGCCGTGCCGGTCGGCCCACGCCGCCATCTCCACGGCCTGCTCAGGAGCGCCGGACGTGAGGTTGACCAGGGACTTCCCGGCGAGGCCGCCCGCCTCGGCCAGCGGGTCGAGGACGGCGTGCAGCGCGTCGTAGTCCAGTACGCAGACCAGGACGAGGCCGCTCGCGGCGACGGCGTCCTCCGGGGTCGCCGCCACGTGCGCGCCGACGTCGGCGAGAGGCTTGGCCTTCTGCGGGGAGCGGTTCCAGACGGTGGTGGGGTGGCCCCGGTCCAGGAGGGTGGCGGCGAGGGCGGAGCCCATGAGGCCGAGGCCGATGACGGTGACGGGAGGGGAGGCGGGGAGGGAAGCGGGGAGGGGAGCGGTGGTGGCGGCGGGGCTGGGTGCGGGGTGCGGGTGCTGTGCGTTCATGGGGATCACGCTCGCAGGGGCGGCGGACGCGAAACAGTGACAGTGGTGACGGCGCCCACCAAATTCCTGCCAGTGCGCGCCGGGAGGCCCCGCCCTCGTACGCTCACGGCATGAGCGCTGGTTCCGTCGCGGTGGTCGTGGCCGAGGAGATAGGCATCCCGTCCTGGGATCTGTACGAACTGAGCATCCCCTTCACAGTGTTCGGCAAGCCGCAGCCCGACCTCTCCGACCACTGGTACGACCTGCGCTTGTGCGCGTCGGGCGAACAGGCCGTGGGCGACGGCGATTTCGGGCTGGCGCTGCGCACCCCCTACGGGCTCGAAGGCCTCGCCGGGGCGGACACCGTCATCGTGACCTCCGTACCGGACGCGTGCGTCGAGGAAGGCGAGCCGCTGCCGCAGGGCCTCACCGACGCCCTGAGCGCGGCGCACGCGGGCGGCGCCCGGATGGTGTCGCTGTGCACCGGAGCCTTCGCGCTCGCCGAGGCGGGCCTCCTGGACGGCCGCAGAGCCACCGCGCACTGGATGCACACCGCCCAACTGGCCGCCCGCTACCCGAAGGTGACGGTCGACGACTCCGTCCTCTACGTGGACGAAGGCGACGTCCTGACCAGCGCGGGCCTGACCGCCGGCATCGACCTCTGCCTGCATCTGGTCCGCCGCGACCTGGGCGCCCACGTCGCCAACCAACTGGCGCGGCGGATGGTGGTGCCCGCCCACCGGCCCGGCGGGCAGGCCCAGTTCATCGACCTGTCCGTACCCGAGACGGACGACGCGGGCCTCGGCCCGGTACTGGAATGGGCCCGCGCGCACCTGGACCGGCCGCTGACCGTCGACGACCTGGCACGCCGGGCCGCGATGAGCCCCCGCACCTTCTACCGCCGCCTCCACGCGGTTACCGGCACGACCCCGCTCCAGTGGCTGCTCAACCAGCGCCTGGCGCGGGCCCAGGGCCTCCTGGAGTCCACGGACCTGCCGGTGGAGAAGGTGGGCGAGCTGAGCGGCCTCGGCACGGCCAACAACCTCCGCCACCACTTCCTCAAGCAGGTCGGGGTGTCACCGGGGGACTACCGGCGGTCCTTCTTCAGCCGCCGGCCCGGCCCCGCGCTCAGCGGCGGGGCTACTTCTTCCGCGGCTGGTTGAAGCGGATCATGTTGCCCGCGGGATCGCGGAAGGCGCAGTCGCGTACGCCGTACGGCTGGTCCATCGGCTCCTGGAGGACCTCGCCGCCCGCGGCGCGGATCCGCTCGAACGCGGCGTCGACGTCGTCGGTCCGGAAGATGACCCCGCGCAGATGGCCCTTGGCCATCAGCTCGGCCATCGCCTGCCGGTCGGACTCGGTGGCGTTCGGGTCGGCGAGCGGCGGTTCGAGGACGATCTCCACGCCCGCTTGCGTGGGCGAGCCGACGGTCACCCAGCGCATGCCCTCGAACCCGACGTCGTTGCGCACCTCCAGGCCGAGTGCGTCGCGGTAGAAAGCGAGCGCCTTGTCGTGGTCGTCGACGGCGATGAAGCACTGTGCGAGATTGATTTCCATGCCCACCACGCTAGGCAGCGCCGGGAGGTTTCGCTTCTCCGTTCCTGACCGGTCGGGTGTAGATCTTGGCGAGGCAGGCCGGGACGTCGGCGCCCGAGCCGTGATCCCGGGCCCGGTACGCGCTCGGGCTCTCCCCGACCACCTCGGTGAACCGCGAGCTGAACGACCCCAGTGACGTACACCCCACCGCCATGCACACCTCGGTCACGCTCAGGTCGCCCCGCCGCAGCAGCGCCTTGGCGCGCTCGATGCGGCGGGTCATGAGATAGCTGTACGGCGTCTCGCCGTAGGCCGCGCGGAAGCTGCGCGAGAAGTGCCCCGCGGACATCAGGGCGTCCCGCGCGAGGGCGGGGACGTCCAGCGGTTGCGCGTAGTCACGGTCCATGCGGTCGCGGGCCCGGCGCAGC
The DNA here is from genome assembly GCF_000717945.1 of Streptomyces sp. NRRL S-920. Lineage (NCBI taxonomy): Bacteria > Bacillati > Actinomycetota > Actinomycetes > Kitasatosporales > Streptomycetaceae > Streptomyces > Streptomyces sp. NRRL S-920. The sequence goes on along the minus strand of NZ_JODF01000022.1, from coordinate 44,447 downwards.
CGGACGAGGTCGGGAAGGGACACCACACGGAAAACGCTACACACATGGCTGCACGCATGCCTGCCCACACGGCTGCACACATAACGAAGGCAAGGAGGTTCTCTGCTCCTTGCCACTCTCAACTTATAGCGCACTGGGGGGCTTGCGGCAAGGCCCCGGCCGTGCCGCAGAATGACCGGCCAAGGCCAGGACCTGCATAAATGGCGAACTCGTTGAATGGGCGTAGTGATGATTGACGTAATCGTGGTCGGCGGCGGACCGACCGGCTTGATGCTCGCGGGCGAGTTGCGGCTGCACGGCGTGCGGGTGGTCGTGCTGGAGAAGCTGACCGAGCAGACCGGTCAGTCCCGCGGGCAGGGCCTGCACGTGCGCAGCGTCGAGGTGATGGACCAGCGCGGGCTGCTGGACCAATTCCTCGCCACCAGTGAGAAGTTCCAGGTCGGCGGCCTCTTCGGCGGTGTGGCCAAGCCGTGGCCGGAACGGCTGGACAGCGCACACCCGTACGGCGTCGCCGCCCCGCAGCCGGTCACCGAGCGGCTGCTCGACGAGCACGCCGTCGCGGTCGGAACCGAGATCCGCCGCGGCGTCGAAGTGGTGGGGCTGAGCCAGGACGAAGACGGGGTGAGCGTCGAGCTGGCGGACGGCACCCAGCTGCGCTCGCGCTACCTCGTAGGGTGTGACGGCGGCCGCAGCGTGGTCCGCAAGCAGCTCGGCGTCGACTTCCCCGGCGAGCCCGCCAAGGTCGAGACGATGCTGGGCGAGCTGGAGCTGACCGAGGACCCGGAGGCGATCGCCGCCGCTGTCGCGGAGGTCAACAAGACCCAACTGCGCTTCGGCGCCCAGCCTCTTGGGGAGGGCTGGTACCGCGTCGTCGTGCCCGCGGACGGCGTGTCCGAGGACCGCGCCGCGCCGACCCTCGACGAGTTCAAGGAGCAGCTGCGGGCCTGGGCGGGCACGGACTTCGGCGCGCGCTCGCCGCGCTGGCTGTCCCGGTTCGGGGATGCCACGCGGCAGGCCGAGCGCTATCGCGTGGGCCGGGTGATGCTGGCCGGCGACGCGGCGCACATCCACCCGCCGACCGGTGGACAGGGCCTCAACCTCGGTGTGCAGGACGCGTTCAACCTCGGCTGGAAGCTGGCCGCCGCGGTCAACGGCTGGGCGCCGGAAGGGCTCCTCGACACCTACCACGTCGAACGGCACCCGGTGGGGGCCGCCGTGCTCGCCAACACCCGCGCGCAGATCACCCTCCTCGGGACCGACCCGGGCGCGACCGCGCTGCGTGAGCTGTTCTCGAAGCTGATGGACTTCGAGGAGGTGAACCGGTACGTGACCGGCATCATCACCGCGGTCGACATCCGCTACGACTTCGGCGACGGACACGAGCTGCTCGGCCGCCGGATGCGGGACCTCAAGCTGGAGCGGGGCCGCCTCTACGAGCTGATGCGCACCGGCCGCGGCCTGCTGCTCGACCGCACCGGCGACCTCTCGGTCGCGGGCTGGGAGGACCGGATCGACCATGTGGTCGACGGCGGTGAGGAGTTGGCGGCGCTGGACGTCCCCGCGGTGCTGCTGCGGCCGGACGGCCATGTGGCGTGGGTCGGCAAGGACCAGGGGGACCTGGTCGACCATCTGCCGACGTGGTTCGGTACAGCCACGGCGGGCTGAGCCGTCCGGCCGCGGGGGTTCAGCTCTTGACGGCCTCCGCGATCCGCGAGGCGGCCTGGGCGGGCGTGAGATGCGTGGTGTCGACGACTTCGGCCTCGGCGTGCAGCCACGTCCGGGCCGCCTCGGCGTACGGCTCCAGGTACTTCAGACGGAACGCGGAGGGGCCGAGGACCGTATCCCCCTCGATCCGCGCGCGAAGCGTGTCCTGGTCGGCGTGGAGTACGAAGTGGCGTACGGGGATGCCGTGTTGGGCGAGGCCCGAGCTGATCTCACGCCAGTACGCCTCGACCAGGACGGTCATGGGCATCACCAGGGTGCCGCCCGTGTAGTCGAGGACGCGCCGGGCGGTCTCGACGACGAGCGGCCGCCACGGCGGCCAGTGCTGGAAGTTGTCCGTCCCGGGCAGCCCCGGGGTGATGTCCATGAGCGTCTCGCCGACCTTCTCGGCATCGAACACCCGTGAATCCGGAAGGAGTTGCTGCACGAGCGCGCTGGTCGTCGTCTTGCCGGCGCCGTGGGTGCCGTTGAGCCATACGATCATGAGCCTGACGTTAGCGCCTGCTCCGGCTCCACGATGTCGGCGACCACGCAGCTGACGTTGTCGGGGCCGCCGGAGCCGTTGGCGAGGGCGATGAGTTCACGGACGGCCCGCTCGGGGTCCCCGACCTCGGAGAGCACCCGCTGGATCTCCTCGATCCGCGCGACGGCGGACAGGCCGTCGGAGCAGAGCAGGTACCGGTCTTTGGGCCGGGCGTCGTGAAGGCGCATGTCGTGGGTGGCGTCGGCTCCTTGGCCGAGACCTCGTACGAGCAGCGCACGCTGGGGGTGCGAGGCGGCCTCCTCCGCGGTGAGCCGTCCTTCGTCGACCATCGTCTGCACCATCGTGTGATCGTGGGTGATCTGGAACAGCTCTCCGTCACGGAGGAGGTAGACGCGCGAGTCGCCGATGTGGACGAGGGCCAGCTGCGAGCCGGTCCAGAGCATCGCGGTGAGGGTGGTGCCGGCGCCCTCGTGCGCCGTACCGGGCCCGGCGACGCCGTCGACGGCCTGTTTGGCCTGCTCGACGGCGTCCTCCAGGACGTCGAGGAGACCGCCCGCCGGGAGGTCTCCGGTGTCGAGCCGCTTCAGCGCGTCGACGGCGGCGGCGCTGGCCGGGGCCCCCGCGCTGCCGTAGCCGTCGGCGACGGCGAGCAGGCGGGATCCGGCGTAGGCGGTGTCCTGGTTGTTCTCACGGACAAGGCCCTTGTCGGAGAGGGCGGCGTAACGGATGCCCAGCGGTTCGGTGGCCACAGACATGGCGGGGTCCTTTCGCGACAGATGGTCGATGAGGAGGGAGGCGAGGTCCCGCCGCGCGGCGGTGTCCGCCTCGACCTGGGCCCAGAACGCGCGGATCTCCCGCGCCGCCTCGCCCGGCTCCAGCGCGCAGACTCGCTGGATGCGGTTCAGCGGCATCCCCAGGCGCCGGAGCCAGGCGACCAGGCGGGCCTGTTCCAGCTGCGCGGGCGCGTAGAGGCGGTAGCCGCTCACCGGGTCGACGCGAGCGGGCGTCACCAGCCCCAACTCGTCATAGAGCCGCAACGCCTTGGGCGACAGCCGGGCCGCCCTCGCGAACGCCCCGATGGTCAGCAACCCCATCCCCACCTCCTCCTCCTACCGGGCACACCGCCCGGCTCCACCGATGCTGGGGGCTCACCCGAGGTGAAGGTCAACCATGCTCATCGCTGCGGCGGCGGGCACAGATGTCTGAGGGCTTCGAGTTCGGTCCGGGGGAAGGGCTCGCCCCACTTGCCTCGATAGCCTCTCGCCATAGGTCTGCGCGACCTCGTCAAGCAGCGGATCACCGTGCGGGCGAGCTGGTCGACGCCGAGCCGACTGGACCAGATCTCGGTACCGCGAAGGCGAGGACAGCTGGATCCGCGTGCTGGAACTGCGTCACGGAGCGATCACGACGACAGGAGGATCCGCAAGGGTGCAGTCGGCCCAGCCGTGTGCCCCCAGGGGCCAGGAGATGCGCAGGCGGGATGTCACTGCGCGGACAGACAGATGGTCGATGCTGGTGTCCGCGGCGAACGCCTTGACCGCCGGAAGATAGCCCGCCTCGATCTCGCCGTGATCGCTGATGGTGTCCTCGGTGCCGGTGCCGGTGCCGGTGTAGCGCCCGTGATCGTCACGGTCGGCCAAGTGCGAGATCAGGCCGAGGCTTCGGGGTTGCCGACAGACAGGCGATGCCACGCGTGGCCGCAACCGTCGGAGCAGAAGCGCTCTCGTCGGCGTTCGTCGGCGACGGCCAGTACCGCGATCAGTAGCCGGAATGACTTGAGGCGCTCATGGTGCGGGGTGAGGTTGGCGATCTTCCCGAGTTGCTGGTCGATCGGCCCTCGTGTGATCAGAACTGCCGGTGTATGCGTGGCGCGAAGTCCGGCGCGTCGGATACTTTCCGGGCCGTCCTCGGCGGTGGCGCGGGCCTGAGTGCAGAAATTGGACAAGAGGCGCAGGGTGTTGGTCTGCTCTTCAGCGGAGAGGCTCTCGAACCACTCGATTCCCTGTGTCATCGGCCGAAGCTCTTGGGCGAGTTCGTTGAGAATGATGTACGGATCAGCCATCCTCACGCCCCCGTCGCGCTCGATTCACAGTGTTTACCGTCACAGTGTTTACCGGTCATCCAAACAGACCCTCGGCAGCCTAGAAAGGCAGTTCGTCGGCTTCCAACGGCTCTGAGTACCCACGTACCCAGTGGCCGGGGAGGGCGGCGCAGAGCGACTCCAGGTCGGCGAACGTCCTTCCCCGAACGTGCAGCCAGCTGTGGTCACTCCGTCCGTCGAGCCGCAAGAGCTTTCCCGGCGCGGAGAACCAGCACACGGGTGACTCGTCCTTTCCCGTCCACATCGGGTACTCGGGAAACTCCACCGGCGCGAACCGGCTCGGCAGCTCTCGAATCAGGTCGGCGGAAAGTTCGCAGGCGTTGTAGAGACGTCCTTCGCTGCCAAGCAGCGTCTCGCTGAGTACGAGTTCGACGCAGGCCAGGGAGACCCTGTCCAGGTAGCGGACCCAACCATCCTGTGACTGGACGAACACCGGCGGATCGTCCTGGCCGAGGTCCCGCAGCCGCACTCCCCAGAAAGCGCACCCCTGGTTCTCGCTGCGGAAGACGAGCACGCCACCGAACTCGTCGTGCACGAACAGCTCGGAAGGGCGCAGCAGCGGGTCCTGATTGCCGGTGAGGTCGTGACGCGTACCGAGAAGCGAGTACGCCTCGCGCAACGCGGTCGGCAGCGTGAGCCCCAGCATCCCCTCGGCTCGCTCCAGCTCCTCCGCTCGCGTACCTGCGCCGTCGCCGAGCGGCTCCGCCCATGCTGCGGCAAACTCCCGAACGAAGGCCCAGGCTCGCGCCCTGTCGGGTATCCCACCGCGCAGAGCTTGCGCCACATCGAACTCGTCAACCATGCGGTGGACGGTACAGACCGGCCAGCTTCGCCGGGACTCCGCCAGGTCGTTCGCCAGAACCACGGGGGCTCGCCACATCTGCTGAGAACGGACACCCAGGCGGAGTCTTCGGCCGCCGCTTCTAGTGGCGTAGCGCACTTTTGCAAGCAGGTGCTTGCAAAAGTTAGCAAGGGTGCTGCACCATCGAGGCATGGCATCACTCAACGTCGGAAATCTCGGCGAGTACCTGCGCGAGCAGCGGCGCACCGCGCAGCTTTCGCTCAGGCAGCTCGCCGACGCCGCCGGGGTGTCCAATCCGTATCTGAGCCAGATCGAGCGCGGCCTGCGCAAGCCGAGCGCCGAGGTGTTGCAGCAGGTCGCCAAGGCCCTGCGGATCTCCGCCGAGACGCTGTACGTGCGGGCCGGGATCCTCGACGAGAAGGAGCGGGACGAGCTGGAGACGCGCGCCGTCATCCTCGCCGATCCCTCCATCAACGAGCGCCAGAAGCAGGTGCTGTTGCAGATCTACGAGTCGTTCCGCAAGGAGAACGGCTTCGAGACCTCGTCGTACGCGGATGAGGCGGACGCGGATGAGGCGTACGCGCAACAGGCGTGCGCCGATGAGGACGCCGAGGCCGCTGACGGCCCCCGCGCGGCCGATGGCAGTGATGCCGGCCCGAAGCAGACACCCCCTAGCTGAACCAGCTGACGCGAATCCGGGAGGACCATCGTCATGGCCATCACTGATGACCTGCGCAAGACCCTCACCAACACCACCCCCGCATACTTCGTCGCCGGGTCCGCGGACCTCGCGTTCCAGCAGGCGAAGAAGGTGCCGGGCATCGTCGAGCAGCTGATCGCCGAGGCGCCGTCCCGCTTCGAGGCGGTGCGCAACACCGACCCCAAGGAAGTCCAGGACAAGGCCGCGGCCCGCGCCAAGGAGGCGCAGGAGACCATCCAGGCCAAGGTCACCGAGGTGCTCGGCACCATCGACACCGACCTGAAGAAGCTCGGCGAGACCGCCCAGGACCTCGCGCTGCGCGGTGTCGGCGTGGCGGCCGAGCTGGCGGTCAAGGCGCGTGAGAAGTACGACGAGGTCGCCGAGCACGGCGAGCAGGCCGTGCGGACCTGGCGCGGCGAGGCCGCCGAGGAGATCCTCGACCTGGCCGAGACGGTCGAGCCGGACGCCGAGCCGGAGCCCGCCCGTGCCACGGCGGAGCCCAAGGTGATCGGGGCCTCCGAGACCACCGGTGTGACCGCCACCCCGGCGAAGAAGCCGGTCGCCAAGAAGACGCCGGCCGCCCGCAAGTCGACGACGGTGACGACGCCGGCGACGGCGAAGAAGACCACGCCGCCTGCCAAGTAGGGCCGTCAGGCAGTTACGCGGGAGCAGTTTCGCGGGGCGGGCACTCAGGGAGTGTCCGCCCCGTTGACGGGGTAGCGGGTACCGTGGCCGCGTAATGGACAGCCGAGACTGGTGGTGGACGTTGTGCTGATGCAGGGGTTCGCGAACTTCATGTGGCTGCTGTCGCTGGCCCTGATCGTGTTCAGCGGATTCGCGCTCATCGACGCCGCCGTCCGGCGCGAGGACGCCTATCGGGCCGCCGACAAGAAGACCAAGCCGTTCTGGCTGATCATCCTCGGGCTCGCCTTCGTGGTGAACCTGATCTTCAACATCCTGTCGTTCCTGCCGATCCTCGGCCTCATCGCCACCATCGTCTACATGGTGGACGTCCGGCCCGCCCTCCGGCAGATCACCGGTGGCGGCGGCCGCCGCGGCGGCTCCAGCAGCGACGGGCCGTACGGGCCGTACAACGGCGGCCGGTAGCCCGCAGGCGCCGGCACGCAGACCTCCTAGCGCCCGCCCGGCGCCCGGTCCAGGAGCAGGACCGCCACGTCGTCCGTCAGATCCCCGCCGTTGAGGTCCCGCGCCTCGTTCACAGCGGCTTCGAGCAGTTCGTCGCCCTGGAGCCCCGCGGCGATCTGGCGGCGGACCATCTCCACCATGCCCTCCTGTCCCAGGCGCTCCTTGCCCTGGCCGATCCGGCCCTCGATCAGGCCGTCCGTGTAGAGCATCAGGCTCCACTTCCCGCCCAGCTCCACCTGCCGCCGCGGCCAGCGTGCGCGCGGCAGCAGGCCGAGGGCGGGGCCCCCGTCCTCGTACGGCAGGAGTTCCGCGAGGCGGCCCTCTCGGGCGATCAGCGGTGACGGATGGCCGGCCAGGCAGAGCCCGGCGCGGCGGCCGTCGGGGGCGATGTCGACCGTGCAGAGCGTCGCGAAGATCTCGTCGTCCGCGCGCTCGTGCTCCAGGACCTTCTGGAGGGTGGAGAGCAGTTCGTCGCCGCACAGCCCCGCGAACGTCAGCGCGCGCCACGCGATCCGCAGCTCCACGCCGAGCGCCGCCTCGTCGGGGCCGTGGCCGCAGACGTCGCCGATCATGACGTGCACCGAGCCGTCGGGCGTGCGCACGGTGTCGTAGAAGTCGCCGCCGAGCAGCGCGCGGGAGCGGCCGGGGCGGTAGCGGGCGGCGAACCGCAGCGGTGAGCCGTCCAGGAGCGGCGTGGGCAGCAGGCCGCGCTCCAGCCGGGCGTTCTCCTGGGCCCGCAGCCGTGACTCGGTCAGCTGGCGCTGGGCGATGTCGGCGCGCTTGCGCTCCACCGCGTACCGGATGGCGCGGCTCAGGAGCCGGCCGTCCAGCTCGTCGCGGAGGAGATAGTCCTGGGCGCCGACGCGCACGGCCTCGGCGCCCAGCTCGGAGTCGTCGTTGGCGGTGAGCGCGAGGACGGCGTGGCGGGGCGCGAGACGCAGTACGTGCTTGAGGGCGGCCAGCTCGTCGTCGTCCACCTCGGGGGTGCCGGGGACGGACGGCCCGGGGCCGGTGAGGCCTGTGGGGGCAGCGGGGACGGTCAGGGCGAGGTCGAGCAGGATGCAGTGCACGTCGTCCGTGAGCAGCCGCTCGGCCTCGGTGAGGTTGCGCGCGGTGCGGATACGGATGGGCTTGCCCGCGGAGTCGAGCAGCTCGGGAACGCTCAGTGACCCCGCCGGGTCGTCCTCGATCACCAGCAGGCTCAGCGAGGTATTGGGGCTGGGAGTGGGGCTGGGGCTGGCGCTCGGGTTGCGGCTGGCGCCGGTGCCGGGGCTGGAGCCCCTGGGTCCTGGCCCGCTGCCGGCGCCTACGTGGCCGTCAGTGGTCGTGTGGTGGGCGGGCACCGCCGGGCCGTGGCGGGGCGCCGCGTGAGCCTGACCGCCTTCCGCGGCCGGGATCTCTCTCTGCCGCGGTATGGGTACGGGCATCTCTGGCTTCCTTCCCTCCCCCCGAGGGCATGGCGCCACGCAGGTCGACGCGGCACCGACGGGGACCTTAGCGGTAGCCGAGACTCCATTGGAATGCCGCTCGGCGAACGGCCACCGTCATATGCCGCATCCAGGAACGCACTTGGGCACGGAACGGTCCCTGCCGGATGACGAACATCACGCCCCAGGGGGTGGGCGGGGGGCCGGGGCGTGCACTGGGTCACACACTCCGGAGACCACCCGGCCCGCCTCGATATCGGCCTCACCGATCGTGGCTTCCGTGACTTCCGTGGCTTCCGTGGTCTCCGGGGCTCGCGGTCTCCGTGGTCTCGGCAGCCTCGGCGGTCTCCGCGGCCCCCGTGGCTCCCGTGGTCTCCGCGACCCCGCGACCCCGCGGCCCCCGTGGCTCCCGCGGTCTCGACGACCCCCGCGGATCCCGCGCCCCCGTGGCTCCCGTGGCTTCCGTGGTCTGCGCGACTCCCGCGACCGACCCCCGCGGCCCCCGCCGTCTCCGCGGCCCCCGCGGACTCCGTGGCTTCGGCGGTCTCGGCGACCCCGTGGCTCCCGCGGCCTCCGTAGTCTCCGCGACCCCCGCGGCCTCCGTAGTCTCCGCGACCCCCGCGGCCTCCGCGGCCTCCGTGGTCTCCGCGACCCCCGTGGTCTCCGCCACCCCGCGGCTTCCGCGGGGCTCGCGGCTCCCGTGGTCTCCGTGGTCTCCGCGGTCTCCGCGAGCCCCGCGGTCTCCGCGAGCCCCGCGGTCTCCGCGAGCCCCGCGGTCTCCGCGAGCCCCGCGGTCTCCGCGAGCCCCGCGAGCCCCGCGGTCTCCGCGAGCCCCGCGGTCTCCGCGAGCCCCGCGGTCTCCGCGAGCCCCGCGGACTGCGCGAGCCCCGCGGATCCCGCGCCCCCTGCGGCTTCCGCAGCCCGAGGCTACTTATCGGGCCGCACGACCCCGAGGATCCTCATGGAGCCCGCCCCCGCGATCGTCACGTCCCGGCCCGGTCGCGGCGCGTGCACGATCGCGCCGTCGCCCAGATACATCCCGACGTGGCTCGCGTCCGAGTGGTAGATGATCAGGTCGCCGGGGCGCATGTTCTTCACGTCGATGCGCGGCAGCTGCTTCCACTGCTCCTGTGAGGTCCGCGGAATGCCGCGCCCGGCCTTCGCCCAGGCTTTCGACGTGAGCCCCGAGCAGTCGTACGAACCCGGGCCCTCGGCGCCCCATACGTACGGCTTGCCGATCTGCGCCGTGGCGAACTCGATGGCCTTCCTGCCCTGGGGCGTCGCCTTGCCGCCGATGCCCTTCAGGACGCCCGAACCCACCCACGCCGACTGCCTCTTGAGGGCCGCGTCCTCCTCCAGCTCGCGCAGCCGGGCCCGCTCCTTCTTCTCCAGTCTGGACTCGAGCTTCTCGGCGGCCGCGATCTTCTTCTTGATCTTCTTCTTCGACGCGGCCTTCGCCTTGCGGTTGGCTTCCAGCTTCTTCCAGCGGGCCGTGGCGTCCTTGGCGTAGATCCGCAGGTCGTCCTGGGTCCTGGCCAGCTCCGTCAGCATGCCCTTGGTGGCCTTCTCGCCCTGCCGCATGCGCCCGGCGCCGTCCAGGAACTGCCCCGGGTCGTCGCTGAGCATCAGCCGGGCCTCGTCCGGCAGCCCGCCGCCGCGGTACTGCGCGCGGGCCGCGGCGCCCGCCCGCGCCCTGAGCTTCTTCAGCTTCGCCTCGCCCTTGGCGATGTCCTTGGCCAGCTTCACGATCTGCTCGGACTGCTTGTCGGCCTTCTCCTCGGCCGCGTTGTACGCGTCCGTCGCCACGCCCGCGTCGTGGTACAGCTTCTCGATCTCCTTGCGGACCTTCTCAAGCGACGCGTCCGACTCACGTGACGCGTCCGACGGCGGCGCCGGCTCCGCGGGGCTGGAAGGGGGAGAAGGGCTCGCATACGCCGCTCCCGGCGCGGTCATCACCACGGCCGCGCAGATCAGCGCCACGGTCGCCGCCGTCGAGTATCGCTTGCCGGTCACGCCCTGCCACCCCCAAAGCTGATTTACCGTCAGTAACGTCTGGTCGTCCACGGGATGGTGCCACGCCGACGCCCAATGCGACAGAGCCCGAAAGCAAACGCCGATCCCCCGTCCGCCTCGTCTGACGAACGGCATGCGGCGTCCGTTCCCCGCAGGTCAGAGCTTCAGGGTCGTATCCGGGTCCAGCCTCCGGGTTGCGTCGGGGTTCACCCCGGGTGTCCTCCAAATGGACTCGGGGTTCACCCGAGCCGCGCCGCCATGGACCCGGGGTTCACCCGAGCCGAGGCGCCAACGCCCCCCAGCGCACCGTCACTTCCCCCTGCCGCCACCGCGAACTGCCGTCGAGCACCGGCCAGTCGGCGCTCAGGTCGCGTACCGCCCTCATCCACCGCTGCCGCGCCCCGTACGAGGCGTAGGGCGCGGCGGCCGCCCAGGCCCGGTCGAAGTCGCGTAGGAACGCGTGTACGGGCTCGCCCGGCACGTTCCGGTGGATCAGCGCCTTCGGCAGCCGCTCGGCGAGATCGGAGGGCCGCTCCAGGGAGCCGAGCCGCGCCGCGAAAGTCACCGTGCGCGGCCCCTCGGGCCCGAGCGCGACCCACACGTGCCGTCGCCCGATCTCGTCGCAGGTGCCCTCGACGAGCAGCCCGCCGGGGGCGAGCCGGGTGCGCAGCCGCTCCCAGACGGCGGCGACCTGGTCCTCGTCGTACTGCCGCAGGACGTTCGCTGCGCGGATCAGGGCGGGGCTGCCCGGCAGCGGCACCTCGAAGCCGCCGTGCCGGAAGGTCAGCCCCTCCCGCTCGTACGGCTCGGCGGCCGCGACCCGTGCCGGGTCGATCTCGACACCGACCACGCGCGCGTGGGGGGCGACGGTACGCAGCCGGAGCAGCAGCTCGACGGCGGTCCAGGGGGAGGCGCCGTAACCGAGGTCGACGGCCACAGGGTCGGGGGAGCGGCGCAGGGCGGCGCCGTGCGTGGCGGCGATCCAGCGGTCCATGCGGCGCAGCCGGTTCGGGTTCGTGGTCCCGCGCGTCACCGTTCCCACGGGGCGGGAAGGGGTGCGTGGGGCCATGGGGAAAGGGTATGCGGGTGAGGCGGCCGAGAGGCACCGGGTAACGCTTTGGCAAAAAGGAAGAGCGGGGGAGGAGAGCGGAAATGGAGTAACGGCTTCCGGTGTTGTGCCACTGGAGGTACGTACGCCCTCCCCGTCGTCATGCCCGTACGCAAGGAGGACCGCCACGTGAGCCAGTACGTGTCCAGGCTCGGGCGTCGCTCCCCGGCGGCCCCCTCCCGGCTCCGCATCATCCCCGGCACCCACCGGCGTCCGCGCCGCGTGGCCATGCTGAGTGTGCACACCTCGCCGCTGCACCAGCCCGGTACGGGCGACGCGGGCGGGATGAACGTCTACATCGTCGAGCTGGCCAAGCGCCTCGCCGCGATCAACATCGAGGTCGAGATCTTCACCCGGGCCACCACGGGCGCCCTTCCGCCGAGCGTGCAACTGGCGCCCGGGGTCCTCGTGCGGCACGTCGACGCGGGCCCCTACGAAGGCCTCGCCAAGGAAGAGCTGCCGGCCCAGCTCTGCGCCTTCACGCACGGCGTGATGCAGGCCTGGGCCGGCCACCGCCCCGGCTACTACGACCTGGTCCACTCCCACTACTGGCTCTCCGGGCACGTCGGCTGGCTCGCCGCCGAGCGCTGGGGCGTGCCCCTCGTCCACGCCATGCACACCATGGCCAAGGTCAAGAACGCCGCGCTCGCCGAGGGCGACACTCCGGAGCCGGCCGCCCGCGTCATCGGCGAGACGCAGATCGTCCGCGCCGCCGACCGCCTCATCGCGAACACCTCCGAAGAGGCCGACGAACTCGTACGCCACTACGAAGCCGACGCCGGCAAGGTCGCCGTCGTCCACCCCGGCGTCAACCTCGACCGCTTCCGCCCCGCCGACGGTCGCGCCGCGGCCCGCCACCGCCTCGGGCTCCCCCAGGACGCCCTGATCCCCCTCTTCGCGGGCCGCATCCAGCCCCTGAAGGCCCCGGACGTCCTGCTCCGCGCGGTCGCCGTGCTCCTGGACGAGCGGCCCGCCCTGCGCTCGAACATCGTCGTGCCCATCGTCGGCGGCCCGAGCGGCAGCGGCCTCGCGAAGCCGGAAGGCCTCCAGAAGCTGGCCGCGCGACTGGGGATCGCCGATGTGGTCCGCTTCCAGCCGCCGGTCGGCCAGGAGCAGCTGGCGGACTGGTTCCGGGCGGCGTCGGTGCTCGTGATGCCCTCCTACAGCGAGTCCTTCGGCCTCGTCGCCATAGAGGCGCAGGCGGCCGGTACGCCGGTCCTCGCGGCCTCGGTGGGCGGCCTGCCCGTCGCCGTACGCGACGAGACGACAGGCTTCTTGATCTCCGGCCACGAACCGGCCCACTACGCGCGCGTGCTGCGCGATTTCGCCGACCATCCACAGCTCGTGGACCGCATGGGGCAGGCGGCGGCCCGGCACGCGCAGTCCTTCGGCTGGGACACGGCGGCGTCCGCCACGGCGGATGTCTACATCGCGGCGATGCACGATTTCCGCGCTACCCACCGTCACGTACGCTCGCACCATGGCTGAGCAGGCAGACACCGCGACGATCATCGAGCGGACGCTGGACGACGCCGAGCTGGAGTGGGAGGCACCCGAGCCCGGCTCGTACGTGGTGAAGCTGCCGGGCACCCGGAAGCTCTCGACCACGCTCTCGCTCCGGGTCGGCAAGCACTCGCTCTCCCTCAACGCGTTCGTGATCCGCCACCCCGACGAGAACCACGAGGCGGTGCATCGCTGGCTCCTGGAGCGGAACCTCCGCCTCTACGGCGTGAGTTACGCGATCGACTCCCTGGGCGACATCTACCTCGCGGGCAAACTCCCGCTCACGGCGGTCACCCCTGCCGAGCTGGACCGCCTCCTGGGCTCGGTCCTCTCCGCCGCGGACGACTCCTTCAACACCCTCCTGGAACTGGGCTTCGCGTCGGCGATCCGCAAGGAGTACGAGTGGCGGGTCTCGCGGGGCGAGTCGACGCGGAACCTGGACGCGTTCACGCACTTGACCCAGCCGAAGAGCTAGCGCCGGGCGGCCCGCGCCCACAAGTAGGCCCCCGTCCTGCCATAAGACACAGGTCGGGGGCCTACTGGTGCGGGGCGTGCGGGCCTGCTGCTGGGGCTACTTCTTCTTGCCCTGGTTCTTGACCGCCTCGATCGCCGCCTTCGCGGCCTCCGGGTCGAGGTACGTGCCGCCCGGGTTCAGCGGCTTGAAGTCGGCGTCCAGCTCGTACGAGAGCGGGATGCCCGTCGGGATGTTCAGGCCCGCGATGTCCGCGTCCGAGATGCCGTCCAGGTGCTTGACCAGGGCGCGGAGGCTGTTGCCGTGGGCCGCGACCAGGACCGTCCTGCCGGTCAGGAGGTCGGGGACGATGCCGTCGAACCAGTAGGGGAGCATCCGGACGACGACGTCCTTCAGGCACTCCGTCTGGGGGCGCAGCTCGGGGGGGAGCGTCGCGTAGCGCGGGTCCTCGAACTGGGAGTACTCCGCGTCGCGGTCCAGCGCCGGCGGCGGGGTGTCGTACGAGCGGCGCCACAGCATGAACTGCTCCTCGCCGAACTCGGCGAGCGTCTGCGCCTTGTCCTTGCCCTGGAGAGCGCCGTAGTGGCGCTCGTTCAGGCGCCAGCTGCGGTGCACCGGGATCCAGTGGCGGTCGGCGGACTCAAGGGCCAGCTGCGCGGTGCGGATCGCGCGCTTCTGGAGCGACGTGTGGACCACGTCGGGGAGCAGGCCGGCGTCCTTCAGCAGCTCACCGCCGCGGACCGCCTCCTTCTCGCCCTTCTCGTTGAGGTTGACGTCCACCCAGCCGGTGAACAGGTTCTTCGCGTTCCATTCGCTCTCGCCGTGGCGGAGGAGGATCAGTTTGTACGGTGCGTCGGCCATGCCTCTGAGCGTAAACGAAGCCCCGCGGGCCCCGCGCGCGGGCGTGAGGCGGGTGAGGGGAGCGTGAAGGGGATGGGGCGCGCGTGACCGTTGATCGGTCGCGTCAATCGGGTAGCGGGGTCGGATCTCGGGGTCGTAATGTGTGAGAGCTATTAGAGACGCTTACATTCGGGGGAATCTCGATGCCGTTCACCGCCATGAGACGTGCCGTCACCGAGAGCGTCTCGGGCCTTCCCCGGGCCTTCTGGTGGCTGTGGACAAGCACCCTGGTGAACCGGCTCGGGGCCTTCGTCGCTACCTTCATGGCCCTGTACCTGACCCTGGAGCGCGGCTATTCGGCCTCGTACGCGGGGCTGGTCGTCGCCCTCCACGGGCTCGGCGGGGTCGTCTCCTCGCTGGGGGCGGGGGTGATGGCCGACCGGCTCGGGCGGCGGCCGACGCTGCTGATCGCGCAGGCGTCGACGGCCGGTTCCGTGGCGCTGCTCGGCTTCATGGAGCACCCGGTCGCGATCGCGGCCGTCGCCTTCCTCGTGGGCATGGCGAGCAACGCGTCGCGGCCCGCCGTGCAGGCGATGATGGCGGACATCGTCCGGCCCGAGGACCGCGTACGCGCCTTCTCGCTCAACTACTGGGCCATCAACCTCGGGTTCGCCATCTCCTCGGCGGGCGCCGGCTTCATCGCCTCGTACAGCTATCGCGCCGGTTTCCTGATCGAGGCCGCCATGACACTGGTCTGCGCGATCCTCGTCTTCGTGAAGCTGCCCGAGTCGCGGCCCGTGCGGACGGCGCTGGAGAAGGCGGCGGACCCGGAGGTCGGGCTCGGGACCGTGTTCCGGGACGGGCGGTTCATGGGGGTCGTGGGGCTGTCGTTCCTCGTGGCACTGATCTTCCAGCAGGGGTCCGTGGGACTGCCGGTCGCGATGGGCGAGGCGGGATTCACGTCCGCCGACTACGGCCTCGCGATCGCGGTCAACGGCGTACTGATCGTCGCCCTCCAGATCCCCGTCACCCGCTTCATCGAACACCGGGACCCGCGCCGCCTGTTGGTGCTCTCCTCGGTCGTCGCCGGGTACGGCTTCGGTCTCACCGCCTTCGCCGGGTCCCTCGGGGTCTTCGCGCTGACGGTGTGCGTGTGGACGCTCGCCGAGATCGTCAACGCGCCGACCCAGACCGGCCTGGTCGTACGGCTCTCCCCCACCCACGGCCGCGGGCGCTACCAGGGCATGTACACGATGTCCTGGTCCGTGGCCGGCCTGGTCGCGCCGCTGATGTCCGGCTTCATGATCGACCGGTTCGGGGCGGAGTGGCTGTGGGCGGCGTGCGCGGTGCTCGGCACGGTGGCCGCGGTCGGGTACTGGGGGTTGATGCGGGGGCTTCCCGATGAGGGGGAGGGGGAGGGGGGCCGGGAGGGCGAGGGCGTTCCCACGGTGGATGCCGGCGCCGCACAGCAAGTCGCCCCTCGTGTGGATTCCCTCGCGCCTCGTACGGGCTCCGTGGAGTCTCGTACGGATTCCCTCGCGCCCCGTACGGGCTCCGCGGCGCCCCGTACGGGTTCCGCGGCCGTGCCGCGCCCGTAGTGCTGTGCGGCGCACGGCGGGTGCGCACGTCCCCGGTGCGGTCGAAGGGACGCGCGGTCGCCGGGCCGTCAGTACGACGTCATGGGGTGCGTCGGCGCACCTGATCCGGCCGATGGTCGAGCTGAGGTTCGAGGAGGTCCAGGGCCTCCTGCCACTGGAATCGGTCGGATCCATCACCGGACCGGGGCGGGCGGGGTTCGTCCGAGCCGATCAGGATGTTCATCGCGCGCAGCCGCTCCAGGCTCTGCCGATAGGCGGGGTGAGCCGTTTGGGCCGCGTTCATGTGCGGCAGGACGGCGATGGGGACACCCATGCCGTACGCCTCGCACAGGATGCCCAGGGCGAGGGTGTCGGAGATGCCCGCGGCCCACTTGTTGATCGTGTTGAAGCTGGCCGGGGCTACGGCGATCGCGTCCGCGGGCGGCAGGGGGCGCGCCTCACCGGGAGCACGCCAGGCGGAGCGGATCGGATAGCCGGTCTGGGTCCGGATCGCCTCGGTGTCGAGGAAGCCGAGGCCCTGCGGGGTGGCGACCACGCCGACGTCCCAGTGCCGTTCCTGCGCGGCGGTGATCAGTTCGCCGACGTCGGCGGCGATCCCGCACGCGCACACGACTACGTAGAGGAAGGGCTTCTTCCGCGCAGCGGACGGTTCGGTCATACGAGGGCTCCCGGTCGACGGCAGAGTGATGCGACTTGGGCAGCGTACGGCGTCGAAACCGGGCGCCCGTCTGCGCGTTCAAGCTTGCTCCAAGGTTTCCCCACGGCCCCCCGAGCAACGTAGTGGTCGTCGAACAGGCGTGGAGGGAAAGGCCCTTCGGGGTCGGCCTCCGCCGGAGGAAGGGGTACTGAATGCGCACCCGTAAGGCCATCGCAGGACTCGCTCTCGGCACCACCGTCGGACTGGGCCTCATGGCGGCCCCCGCCCAGGCCGCCCCCGCCCAGCCCGTCCCCGCCCAAGTGGCCCCCGCCCAGGCCGCCCAGAGCGCGGAGGAGACCAAGGGTGCCCAGGCGACCCGGCACTTCTACAGCAGCCACTGGACCCTTCGGGAGTGCCAGGCCCGGGGCAACTACTGGATGAGCAGGAACCCCTCCTGGGTGGCGGAGTGCGACCCCGGGCTGGGCACTGACGGAAGGTTCAAGTACCACCTGTACATGTGGTACTAGGCCGGGCATGTGCCCATGGGGAAGCCCCCTGTCCGCGAGCCACTCGTGGACAGGGGGCTTCCCGGCGTTCCGGCGGCGGCACAAAGCCGCGCCGCGCTACCTCGTGAAGTTCAGGTACTTCCACGCCCCGTGCGTCGTCGAGTTCACGTTGTCGCCCGACGTGCCGTTCACGTACGACGAGCGGATCCGCGCGCGGATGCCCGACTCGCCAGGGGCCTCCAGACGGACCGTGGACTTTCCGTCCGTACCGAGCTTGAAGTAATCCGAGCCCGTGGAGTGCCACTTGTGGTCCGAGCCGTAGACCTGGATCTCCAGGCGCTGCTTGCGGTCCTTGTAGTACGTCATCGTCGTGGCGAGCACCGGGTCGGTGTTCTTGTGGAAGTAGTGGTACGTCGTGGAGCCGATCTTGCCCGTCCTGTAGTGCTCGGAGACGGAGCTGGAGATCTTGACCTTGGCGTACGCCGTCGACACCGCCTTCGCGGAGGCCGAGCGCGCGTCCCCGGAGAAGACGGCCGTGACCTTCGTGTCGCGCTTCATGTCGACCGTGGCCCTCAGGTCGCCGCGCGAGTTCACGACGCCCTTCTTGACCAGCTTGTTGGGCTTGTCGGCGCCGTACGGGTCCGCCCAGATCTCGACCGTGCGGTTCTTGTACGTCGAACCGAGGTGGGCCGTGAAGGCGACGTCCGCGCCGTAGCCGAACACCTTGCCGTTCTTGTCGAGCGTGAGCGTGGTCTTGGTGCGCGAGACCTCCACCGAGTCCGACGCGGAGGCCGCCGCGTGCGTGGCGTCACCCGCGTACGCGACCTTGTACCTCACCTTGCCGCCCGCCGGCGGGCTGTCGGTGAAGGAGTAGGAGCCGTCCGCCCCGGTCTTGACCGGGGGCAGCGCCTTGCCGTCGGGGGACTCGACGTCCGTGCGGGTGACGGTCAGCTCGGTACCGGCTGCCAGGCCCGTTCCGGTGAGCTTGCCCTCGACGGTGAGCGGCTTGGCCCGGGGAGCCTTCTCGGGCGCCTCGACCGTGAGCGTGGGCAGGGACTTGGCCGGGTCGGTGAGGATCCGCAGCGAGAAGACGTCGTCGCTGTTGGAGGTGACCGCGAAGAGGCGGCTGCCGTCCGGCGCCCAGGCCAGACCGCCCTCGGCGAGGGTGTCCCCGCCGCTGCCCTGGGCGGTGTTCGGGAAGTCGTACTCCCGCACCTTGGACCACTTGCCCTGCCGGTAGATGTGCACGTCGGGCCGGTACCAGGAGAAGGTGCCCGCCGCCACGGTGCCGTCCGGGGCGATGTCCACGGCCGCGCCGTAGTCCCCGGAGTCGTAGCGGCCCAGGGGGGACAGGTCCTTCGTGGAGTACACCGGGTGGTAGTACGGGGCGCCGCTGGCCGTGACGATCTGCGTACCGTCGGGAGAGACCGCGATGTCGTCGAAGAAGCTGCCCTCCACCGACTTGGTGACCCGCAGCTCCGGCTTCGGCCCGGAGACGTCGTACACCGTCAGGGCGTCGCTGCTCGTCGCCTTCTCGCCCGCCACGAGGATCCCCGAGTCCGGGTCGGAGCCCAGCTCGGGAGCGGCGTAGAAGTCGGCGGCGCCGTCCAGGTCGAGCGTGATGACCGGCTCGCCCCCGGAGAGGTCGAGCGAGCCGATGCCGCCCTCGGCGGACCCCCCGTAGCCGAACCACAGCTTGCCGCTCGCCAGCGCCAGCGTGCGCGGCTTCTCGGCGCCGTCGAGGGCGTAACTGGCCGTCTGGGAGTACGAGGTCGTCTCCACGGACACGATCCGGTTGAGGCCCGCGACCGCCGCGTACACCTGCCCGGAGTCGGGCGAGAGCGCCAGGCCCTCGACGTCCGGCAGCCCGTCCAGGGTCGCCTTGACGGTGCCCGCGTAGTCCGTGACGACGATCTTGCCGCCCTTGGGGTCGGAGACGTAGACGCGCTGGTGTTCGCCGTCCACCAGTACGTCTCCGGCCGACCGGATGTCCAGGCGCTTGTCGGAGTCCGCCGCGGCCGGGCCGGACGCCAGGGCGACCAGCGCCGCCGAGCTGAAGAGGACCGCGAGCGCGGTCGCGGTCGAGGTGATGCGCGTACGCACGGTGATGTGACCCCCCACATGGAAGGCGCGGGCCGGGTGCCCGCGCCGAAACCCCCGTCAGAGCGCAGGCTATGACATGTCTGTGACAGTTGTGGAGGAAGTTTCACAGGGGGGCTCTCCCTGGGGCCCAAAAAGGAGATACGCGCGCGTGCGCCGTTGATGCGCCCTGCCCCGTGGGCATGAAATGGCGGCAGACAGTGCGTCCCGTACGCCTTCGAGGAGGAGACCCATGGCCGAGTCCCCCAAGCCCGACGTCGTAGAGATGAGCTGCTCCTGCGGCCCCAGCTGCTCGTGCGGCTGCCAGTCCGGTGGCTCCTGTCAGTGCGGCGGCGGCTGCGGCTGACACCCGGCGGAAACCGCGCGTGCCCCGCACGACAACTGACGTCGTGCGGGGCACGCGCGCGTGCGGCACAGAAACAAGCGCGGGCGTGGCGCACAGAACAAGCGCGTCCCGCGCGAGAGGCCCGCGAGCGACAGGCCCACCAGGGGCGAGCCCGCGAAAGGCCTACGCCCCCTCCACCGACGCCTGCCCCGCCGACTGGATCTCGTCCGCGTGCTCGCCCGTGACCAGATAGACGACGCGCTTGGCGACCGACACCGCGTGGTCCGCGAAGCGCTCGTAGTAGCGGCCGAGCAGCGTCACGTCGACGGCCGTCTCGATGCCGTGCTTCCAGCGGTCGTCCATCAGGTGCTGGAAGAGCGTGCGGTGCAGCTGGTCCATCTCGTCGTCGTCCTGCTCCAGCTGGAGCGCGAGGTCGACGTCCTTGGTGATGATGACCTCCGCCGCCTTCGCCATCAGGCGCTGCGCGAGCTGGCCCATCTCCAGGATCGTGGCCTGGAGGTCCCGCGGCACCGCCGAGTCGGGGAAGCGCAGCCGGGCCAGCTTGGCGACGTGCTGGGCGAGGTCGCCCGAACGCTCCAGGTCGGCGCTCATCCGCAGCGAGGTCACGACGATACGCAGATCGGTGGCGACCGGCTGCTGCCGCGCGAGCAGGGCTATCGCGCGCGCCTCCAGCTCGTGCTGGAGGTCGTCGACCCGCTGGTCGGCGGCGATCACGCTCTCGGCCATCTTCAGATCGGCGTCGAGCATGGCCGTCGTGGCGCGCCCGATCGCGGACCCGACCAGGCGGGCCATCTCGACCAGGCTCTCGCCGATCGAGTCAAGTTCCTCGTGGTACGCGTCCCGCATGTGGCTGTCCCTCTCTCGTACGTCTCAGGGGGCTGGCCCCTACGCTCCCACGGTGCGGCCCCTAACCGTCCGTTTCCGGCACCCCGAATGAACCGACCCCGTCATCAAGGTGAACTGTGGGAGACGCGGTACGGCACCTCCGGCCCCGCTCCTCCCGGCCCGTCCGGGGGAAATGAACCGATGCCGTCCCCCTGGTGAACTCTGAGCGACGAGTGTTCGAGGCGGCACCCGTTTGGCTGTGGTCGGCATTGATCCGGCGCATAACCTGGACACATGGACGTGAACGCGGCGGTCGCCGCAGTGGCAGCGATCGCCGGGGTGTGCACCGGCGTCATCGCCATGCTGGCGTTCCGCTGGAGCGAGCGCGACCAGAAACGCCCCACCCGGACCTCCCTGCACACCGATGCCGTACTGCCGCCCGGCGTGGACACGGTCCTCTCCGTGCTGCGCTCCTCCGCGGTCGTCCTCGACGAGGCCGACAGCGTGGTCAAGGCCAGCTCGGCGGCGTACGCCCTCGGACTCGTCCGCGGCGGCAAGCTCGCCGTCGAGCCGATGCTCCAGATGGCGCGCGACACCCGCCGCGACGGGGAGATACGCCAGGTCGAACTGGACCTGCCCCGGCGCGGCACCGGCCGCGGCGAGGCCCTCGCGGTCTCCGCGCGCGTGGCGCCGCTCGGCTCCCGGCTGGTGCTGCTCCTGGTCGAGGACCTCACGGAGGCCCGCCGCATCGAGGCCGTACGGCGTGACTTCGTCGCGAACGTGAGCCATGAGCTGAAGACCCCGGTGGGGGCCCTCTCGCTCCTCTCCGAAGCCGTCATGGACGCCTCCGACGACCCCGAGGCCGTCGAACGCTTCGCCGGCCGCATGCAGATCGAGGCGACCCGCCTGACCAACCTCGTGCAGGAGCTGATCGACCTCTCCCGGGTGCAGAACGACGACCCCCTGGAGGACGCCGAGCCCGTCCGCGTCGACGAACTGGTGGCGGAGGCGATCGACCGCAGCCGGCACCAGGCCTCCCACAAACAGATCACCATGGCCGCCGGAGGCACCGCCGAGCTACAGATCTGGGGCAATCGCGGCCAGCTCGCCGCCGCCCTCGGCAACCTCGTCGAGAACGCCGTGAACTACAGTCCGGCCCGCACCCGCGTAGGCATAGCCGCCCGCCGGGTCACCGCACCCGGCGGGGACCTCATCGAGGTCGCGGTCACCGACCAGGGCATCGGCATCTCCGACAAGGACAAGGAGCGCATCTTCGAGCGCTTCTACCGCGTCGACCCGGCCCGCTCCCGGGCCACCGGCGGCACCGGCCTCGGCCTCGCCATCGTCAAGCACGTGGCCGCCTCGCACGGCGGGGAGGTCACCGTGTGGAGCTCCGAGGGACAGGGCTCCACCTTCACCCTGCGGCTGCCGGAGGCGGCCGCGCACCGCGACCGCGGACCAGGTCACGGCGGCGGGCTCGACGCTGAGCACGCCGCACCCGACGAGACCACTTCGTACGAACCCATCCCTGCCCCGGAGGTCCTTCCGTGACCCGAGTGCTCGTCGTCGAGGACGAGGAATCCTTCAGCGACGCTCTGTCCTACATGCTCCGCAAAGAGGGCTTCGAGGTCGCGATCGCGGCCACGGGCCCGGACGGACTCGACGAATTCGAGCGCAACGGCGCCGACCTCGTCCTGCTCGACCTGATGCTGCCCGGCCTGCCCGGCACGGAGGTCTGCCGCCAGCTGCGCAGCCGTTCGAACGTCCCGGTGATCATGGTCACCGCCAAGGACAGCGAGATCGACAAGGTGGTCGGCCTGGAGATAGGAGCCGACGACTACGTCACCAAGCCCTTCTCGTCGCGGGAGCTGGTCGCCCGCATCCGCGCGGTCCTGCGCCGCCGCGGCGAGCCCGAGGAGGTCGCTCCGCAGGCCCTGGAGGCGGGCCCCGTCCGCATGGACGTCGACCGGCACGTGGTGACGGTCTCCGGCTCCAAGGTCGACCTGCCGCTGAAGGAGTTCGACCTCCTGGAGATGCTCCTGCGCAACGCGGGCCGCGTGCTGACCCGCATGCAGCTCATCGACCGCGTCTGGGGCGCGGACTATGTGGGCGACACCAAGACCCTCGACGTCCACGTGAAGCGCCTGCGCGCCAAGATCGAGCCCGACCCGGGCGCCCCGCGCTACCTGGTCACGGTGCGCGGCCTCGGCTACAAGTTCGAGCCGTAAACCGCGAGCGGCCCGATGTGAGAGAGGGCGGGACCCCTGGTGGGGTCCCGCCCTTCTCGTTGTGCGTACGTACGTGGATCAGTGCTCGGCGCCGGTACCGGCGTCCTCCTGGTGCCCGGCCGCGTCGGACGGGTCCGTGGAGGCCGCGCCGGACGGGTCCGTGCCCGCTCCGTGGGAGGCCTGGCCGGACGGGTCGGTGGAGGCGCCGTCGGCGGGCTTCCCGGACTTGCCCGGCTGTGCGGGCTTGCCGGACGCGCCCGGCTTGGCGTCGGGCGACTTCGGCACCTCGGTCGGGCCCCACTTGCTGAAGTAGCTCTCGGCGGGCACGACGAACGCCTTGAGCTTCACGTCACCGGCCTTGCTGAAGGCGAAGGTGATCCGCTGCGCGTTGCCGTCCTTGACGGCGTCGCGGCTGCTGGGCAGGACGGCCGAGGCGTTGTCCTTGCCGCCGATGACGACGGAGCCCCCGGCCGGGATGGTCAGCGGACCGTTCGGCTTGGAGGCCTCGTCGTCCTTGGCGGGCGTGATCTTGGCCTTCTTGCCGGCGCCGTCGACCGTGATGGAGTTCAGGGTCTGGGCGGTCGTGCCGGTGTTGAAGACCGTCGCGGAGACCACGGCCGGGCCCTTGGACTTCAGGTCCGGCTGCGTGATGACCATGGCGTTCTGGATCTTGATGTCACCGACGGAGGTCGCCGCGTTGTCCGGCTTGACCTCCAGCGTCTCGGCGTTGTTACCGGCGCCGCACGCGGCGAGCGAGGCAAGCGAGAACGCGATGGCGGTGGCGGCGAGGGCGCCGCGTCGAAGGCTGCGGCTCACGGCGGCGGCAACTCCTTGAACGTGGGCGGTACGGGAGGGCGGGCGGCCGTGGAGCCGCCCTGAGGCGGCGGTAAAGCCGCCCTAAGGGTGTGTCAGCGCGCTTAGGTTACCGAGCCGTTCCCATGCCGCCGCACCCGACCCGCCCCCTCGGGGTCGCGAGCCTGCGCCGGGATGAATCGGCGGCCCCCTGTGTCCCGCCCGCCCCAATGCCCCCTCGTTCATCATTCACATAAGCGCCGCCAAGAGTCCTCCCGAACGTCTTGCGGATTTCCGGTAAGGAATGCGCGGGGGGCCGCGGAATTGATCACCCGGTTGCTTGATCAATTCCGGAATCCTGTCCGACGGCGTGCGGTACGCCTCTCCGGCGACCGAACGGAGCAGCGAAAGTTCACCGCTTGGAACCGCGCAAACCGGGACGTTCAGCCTCTCTGAGGCTTCTTGAGAGGTGCGTAACGCCCCCGTTTCTGCCTCCCCGGAGAGCCGCTCCGACCTGCGAATACCCCGTTCCGGGAGCCCTCCGCAGCACGTTCCTGTTGCAGTTGTCAAGCCCCGAGATATGCCCTGACCTGCGAAAACGCCATTCAGAAGAGGCGGTTCTCGTGTTAGGATGGATAGCCACGGAAGGGGTACCTGTCACATGACGTTCAAGGTTGGCGACACCGTGGTCTATCCCCATCACGGGGCCGCGCTGATCGAGGCTATCGAAACTCGCCAGATCAAAGGCGTGGACAAGACCTACTTGGTGCTGAAGGTCGCCCAGGGCGATCTGACGGTGCGTGTGCCAGCGGACAATGCGGAGTTCGTGGGCGTGCGTGATGTGGTCGGTCAGGACGGCCTCGACCGGGTCTTCGAGGTGCTGCGCGCGCCGTACGCCGAAGAGCCCACGAACTGGTCGCGTCGCTACAAGGCAAATCTCGAGAAGCTCGCGTCCGGCGATGTCATCAAGGTCGCGGAAGTCGTGCGTGACCTGTGGCGTCGGGAGCGCGAGCGCGGACTGTCCGCCGGTGAGAAGCGCATGCTCGCCAAGGCGCGTCAGATCCTGGTGAGCGAGCTGGCGCTCGCGGAGAACACGAACGAGGACAAGGCCGAGGCCCTGCTGGACGAGGTCCTCGCGTCCTGACACGGACCGCCCCCTGAGACTGCATGTCTGAGACTGTGTGGGGCTGTCTGTCTTTGGCGCAATGATGCCGCGGTGCCCGCTGACCCGTAAAGGAGTCGCCGGGCGCTGCGGCATGTTCGTACCCAGATATTTCTCGGATATTTCCCGCACCCAGGCATACGTGAGAGCGGCCCCCGGGGAGCCGTGTTGGCGTGCTGGACTCGGCAGCTGGCTCGACCAGATGTCACGGAAGGGTCCGGTCAAGATGCCACCCCGGCACGGTGAGGCCATACCCACGTCGGCCGAGCACACAAACCTGAACGGAACCGATGTCTAGCGAATCCCGTACCGCGGTGGTCATTCCCGCGGCAGGACGGGGCGTGCGCCTCGGCCCTGGCGCCCCCAAAGCGCTCCGCGCGCTGAACGGCACCCCGATGCTCATCCACGCGGTCCGCGCCATGGCCGCGTCCCGCGCCGTCTCCCTCGTCGTCGTCGTGGCCCCGCCGGACGGCGCCCCCGAGGTCAAGACCCTCCTCGACGACCACGCGCTGCCCGAGCGGACCGACTTCGTCGTCGTGCCCGGCGGCGAGAGCCGCCAGGAGTCCGTGCGGGCCGGCCTGGACGCCCTGCCGCCCGGCATCGACATCGTGCTCGTGCACGACGCGGCCCGCCCGCTGGTACCCGTCGACACGGTCGACGGCGTCATCGCGGCCGTACGCGACGGGGCGCCCGCCGTCGTGCCCGCGCTGCCGCTGGCCGACACCGTCAAGCAGGTCGAGCCCGCGGCGGCGCCCGGCGACGCCGAGCCCGTCGTGGCCACGCCCGAGCGGGCCCGGCTGCGCGCCGTGCAGACCCCGCAGGGCTTCGACCGCGCCACGCTCGTACGCGCCCACGAGAGCGTCACCGACAGCGTCACGGACGACGCGAGCATGGTCGAGCAGCTGGGCCTGCCGGTCGTCGTCGTGCCGGGACACGAGGAGGCCTTCAAGGTGACGCGCCCCCTCGACCTCCTCCTCGCCGAGGCCGTGCTCGCCCGCAGGAGGGCCAACGATGGCTTCTGAGACACCCCCGGCCCTCCTGCCGCAGGTCGGCATCGGCACCGACATCCACGCCTTCGAAGAGGGCCGTGAGCTGTGGTGCGCGGGCCTGAAGTGGGAGGACGAGGGGCCCGGCCTCGCCGGGCACTCCGACGCCGACGTCGTCGCGCACGCCGCGTGCAACGCCCTGTTCTCCGCGGCCGGCCTCGGCGACCTCGGCGCGCACTTCGGCACCGGCCGCCCCGAGTGGTCCGGCGCCTCGGGCCTCACCCTGCTCACCGAGGCCGCCCGCATCGTGCGGGACGCGGGCTTCACCGTCGGCAACGTGGCCGTGCAGGTCATCGGCCCCCGCCCCAAGATCGGCAAGCGCCGCGAGGAGGCGCAGAAGGTGCTCTCCGACGCCGTCGGCGCCCCCGTCTCGGTCTCCGGGGCCACCACCGACGGCCTCGGCTTCCCGGGCCGCGGCGACGGGCTCGCGGCGGTCGCCACCGCGTTGGTCGTACGTACGACGCACTGACGGCGATCCCGGGTAGGGGTATGGCTCGTACCGGCGAGGTTCTCGCAGCCGGCCATCCACGAAGGAGTGAAGCCATGTCCGCCGTACTGTCCGACCAGCTGAAAGCCCTCCTCGACGCCCCGTCCTTCATCACCGTCGCCACCATCCAGCCCGACGGCAGCCCGCAGCTGTCGCCGGTCTGGGTGAAGCGGGACGGCGAGGACGTGCTCTTCTCCACGACCATCGGGCGCCGCAAGGAGAAGAACCTGCGCCGCGATCCGCGCGTGACGGTGCTGCTCCAGCCCTTCGACGCCCCTTATACGTACGCGGAGATCCGCGGCACGGCCCAGATGACGACCGAGGGCGGCCAGGAACTCATCGACGAGCTGTCGCTGAAGTACACGGGCAAGAAGTACGCCGAGTTCAACCCCGCCGCGAAGGACGACGCCCCGCGCGTGGTGGTGCGGGTCTCCGCGCGGAAGGTCGTCGGGCGCCTCTGAGAGCGGCTCCCGGAGCGGGGCCGGGGCGGGTCCCACGTCACAGTTCCATGCCCTGTGGGCCAAGGGGGCGTGGGGCACTGCCCCGCGACCACTACCCTGGAGTGGTGACGATTCGCCTGTACGACACCAGCGCCCGGCAGATCCGTGACTTCAGCCCCCTGCACGAAGGCTGTGTCTCGATCTACCTCTGCGGTGCCACGGTGCAGGCGGCCCCGCACATCGGGCACATCAGGTCCGGCCTGAACTTCGACATCATGCGCCGCTGGTTCGCCTACCGCGGCTACGCCGTGACGTTCGTGCGGAACGTGACCGACATCGACGACAAGATCATCAAGAAGTCGGCCGAGCAGGGCCGCCCCTGGTGGTCGATCGGCTACGAGAACGAGCGCGCCTTCAACAGCGGTTACGACGCGCTGGGCTGCCTGCCGCCCACCTACGAGCCGCGCGCCACCGGCCACATCACCGAGATGGTCGAGATGATGCGCGGCCTCATCGAGCGCGGGCACGCCTACGAGGCCGACGGCAGCGTCTACTTCGACGTGCGCTCCTGGCCCGGCTACCTGGAGCTGTCCAACCAGGACATCGACGACCTGCGCCAGCCCGACGAGGGCGTCGCCGGCAAGCGCGACCCCCGCGACTTCGCCATGTGGAAGGCCGTCAAGCCGGGCGAGCCCGCCTGGGAGACGCCCTTCGGCCGCGGCCGTCCCGGCTGGCACCTGGAGTGCTCGGCGATGGCCCACAAGTACCTCGGCCGGGAGTTCGACATCCACGGCGGCGGGATCGACCTGATCTTCCCGCACCACGAGAACGAGATCGCCCAGGCCAAGGCCTTCGGCGACGCGTTCGCGCGCTACTGGGTGCACAACGGCTGGGTCACCATGAGCGGCGAGAAGATGTCCAAGTCGCTGGGCAACTCGGTGCTCGTCTCCGAGATGGTCAAGCAGTGGCGCCCCATCGTGCTCCGCTACTACCTCGGCACCCCGCACTACCGCTCGATGATCGAGTACAGCGAGGAGGCCCTGCGCGAGGCCGAGTCCGCGTTCGCCCGCATCGAGGGCTTCGTGCAGCGCGTGGTGGAGAAGGCCGGTGGGGTCGTCGAGCCCGCGGCCGAGGTGCCGCCCGCGTTCGCCGACGCCATGGACGACGACCTCGGCGTCCCTCAGGCGCTCGCCATCGTGCACACCACCGTCCGCCAGGGGAACTCCGCCCTGGCCGCCGACGACAAGGAGGCCGCCGTGGCGCGCCTCGCCGAGGTGCGCGCCATGCTCGGCGTCCTCGGCCTCGACCCGCTCGACCCGCACTGGGCCGGCGGTGAGAGCGACCGCGGCGAGGACCTCCACGGCGTCGTCGACACCCTCGTGCGCATGGTCCTCGACCAGCGCGAGGCCGCCCGCGGCCGCAAGGACTGGGGCACCGCCGACGCCATCCGCGACCAGCTGAACCAGTCGGGCCTCGTCATCGAGGACGGCCCGACGGGTCCGCGCTGGACGCTGGGTCCGCGCTAGCACCGCTGATGTGCCGCCCGGCGCTGTGGGCGGCACACTTCATAGACGTACACCTTCGCGCGTACGGACGTACGCGCACTCGCATCACAACAGACAGGTAGGTCATGGCCGCTAACAACCGCCGCATGTCCGGCAAGAAGGGCGCGCAGGTCGGCAGCGGCGGCAATCGGCGCCGCGGCCTTGAGGGCAAGGGTCCGACGCCGCCCGCCGAGGCGCGCAAGGGGCATGTGAAGAACCGCATCGCCACCGCCAAGGCCAAGAAGGCGGCCGGACGCCGTCCCGCGCCCAAGGGCCGCGGCGGCAAGTCGTCGTCCGAGATGGTCGTCGGCCGCAACCCGGTCTTCGAGGCGCTGCGCGACGGCGTGCCCGCCTCCACGCTCTACGTCCAGCAGTTCATCGACAACGACGAGCGGGTGCGCGAGGCGCTCCAGCTCGCGGCCGAGCGCGGCGGCATCCACCTGATGGAGGCCCCGCGGCCCGAGCTGGACCGCATGACGAACGGCCTCAACCACCAGGGCCTCGTCCTCCAGGTCCCGCCGTACGAGTACGCGCACCCCGAGGACCTGACCGCCGCCGCGTACGACGCCGGTGAGGACCCGCTGATCGTCGCGCTCGACGGCGTGACGGACCCGCGCAACCTCGGCGCGATCGTCCGCTCCGTGACCGCGTTCGGCGGCCACGGCGTGGTCGTGCCCGAGCGGCGGGCCGCCGGGATGACGGCCGGTGCCTGGAAGACGTCTGCCGGTACGGCCGCGCGTACGCCGGTCGCCCGCTGCACGAACCTGACGCGCGCCCTGGAGGCGTACAAGAAGGCGGGCATCGCCGTCGTCGGCCTCGCGGCGGACGGCGAGCACGAGGTCGGCGACCTGGCGGCGATCGGCGGCCCCGTCGTCATCGTGGTCGGCAGCGAGGGCAAGGGCCTGTCCCGCCTCGTCGGCGAGACCTGTGACTTCCGGGTGCGGATTCCGATGCCGGGTGGCGCGGAGTCGCTGAACGCGGGTGTCGCGGCGGGCGTGGTGCTCTACGAGGCGGCGCGGCGCCGCGCGTAGGTGTTGCCGGGCGTACTGATGTCCGGACCGTGTGATCTCTTGACGGGGATCTCTTGACGCGGTCCGGACATTTGCGCGTGGTCAAGGCAGTGTCCTAACCACACATCACTCGGTTAGATGAGTGTGGACACCAGAACACCCCGCACACCCACAGGGGGAAGCTCGTCAGGCTTCGACGAAGCTCCCGCGCTGAGCATGGTGAAGGTGCCGAGCGACCCGGCGCAGGTCATCGTCGCGCACGCGAGCTTCCGCGTGCAGCTCCCCGCCGCTGGGCGCATCCAATCCCCGCGTATCTCCCGGCACTTGGGCCTCCCCGAAGAGACGGTGCGCATCCCCGCCGTGGGGGCGGCCGCCAAGCGCCGCGCACCCGTCGTCTGGAGCGGGAAGTCCGATCCGGACGACACCGGCGCGATCAGACTGCTCCAGGCCGTGCGCGGCGGCGGCGTGCGCCGTTCGGCCGAAGAGGCAGGGCCCTACGACGACGGGGGCGCCACCCAGGTCATCCCGCGCGTCGACCTCGACGAGGGGCCCGAGACCGCCGAGACGCCCGTCGTCGGCGCGCGCGGGCCCGACCAGCCCCAGACCCAGCTGCTGCCGCAGATGCGGATGCCCAGCAGCGACTACGACGAGCGGGCGGCCCAGGAACGCGGGCGGTACGGCGACGACGCGTACGGCGGGTACGACGGCTACAGCGGATACAGCGGTCATGACGAGTATCCGGCCGACGAGACCGAGGCCGAGGCCGAGGAGCGCAAGCGGCGGCACGGGGGCGACCCCGTCCGGCACGCCTACTACCCCGGGCGCCGGATGAACCTCGGCGTCGTGCTGCTCCCGCTGCGCGTCTTCCTCGGCTTCATCTCCATCTACGCCGGCATGGGCAAGCTCTGCGACCCCGTCTACTTCGACGGCGGCGAGCGCGGCTCCATGGTCAAGTGGCTCAACTCCCTGCACCCCTGGGCGCTCGCCGAGCCGCTGCGCGACTTCGCCCTCCAGCACCCGGTCGGCGCCGGGCTCACCATCGCCTTCCTCCAGGTCATCGTCGGCGTCCTGACGGTGCTCGGGCTCTGGCAGCGGGTCGCCGCCTCCATCGGCGTGCTGCTGTCGGCCGCGCTCATCGTCACCGTCAGCTGGAAGACCGTCCCCGCCTACGACGCGCCGGACATCATCTACCTCGCCGCCTGGTCGCCGCTGATCATCGCGGGCGCCCCCGTCTACTCCGTGGACGGACGCCTCGCGGGAGAGGCCTGGCGCACGCTCGGGCCGCGCGCGGAGATCTGGGAGCTGCGGCGGCGGGTGCTGCGGCGCGGCGCGCTGGTCGGGGCGGTGGCGATCGGCCTGACGCTGCTCCTCGGTTCGCTGCTCGGCGGCGCGGTGCGGGACGCGGACCGGGTCACCGTGCCCGGCCCCGGCGAGGCCCCGCGCAACGAACTGCCGGGCTCCCCGCTCCCCGGGGACCCCGAGAAGAAGCGGCAGGACCGGAAGGCGCAGCGCCCCTCCGCCTCGTCCGGCTCTCCGTCGCAGGGCAGCTCGCCGAGGCCCTCGCCGGGCGCCACGGCCCCGGGTGCGGCACGCGAGACGGGCACGGCGGGCTCCACGCAGCCGAGCCAGACGCAGGGCAGCAGCACGGCGGGCCAGGCCCCGCCGCAGCAGTCGGCGCCGCAGCAACAGCAGCAGCAACAGCAGCAGCCGCCGGCCTCGACCTCGGGTCCCTCGTCCAGCGGCGGCACCGGTGGCGGCTCGGGCGGTACGGGCGGCTCGGGCGGCACCGGCGGTGGGGGCGAGGAGCCCGGTGGTCTGCTCGGGGGTGTCCTCGGGCGCTGAGACCGTGGTGGTACGCCGGAGGGGCCCCGCACATCGAGTGTGCGGGGCCCCTCCGGCGTTCGTATGAAGGGTGCGCGGGCCTCAACGGGCCTGTGCGGCCAGTTCCTTGGCGGCCTCGGTGAGGTCCTTCGCGGTGTCGATCGCGCGCCAGTAGGCACCCTGCGGCAGCGGGAAGCCCGCCAGGCGCTTCTCGCGGGCCAGGCGCGGGAACGTGGTGCGCTCGTGGTCGCCGAGGTCGGGCAGGAGCGCGGTGAACGACGAGGAGAAGACGTAGACGCCCGCGTTGATGAGGTACGGGGACGGCGGGGCCTCGATGAAGTCCGTGATGTGGCCGAACGCGTCCGTCTCGACGGCGCCCCACGGGATGCGGGGGCGGGCCAGCGCGAGGGTCGCGGTGGCGTCGCGCTCGGCGTGGAAGGCCGCCATGTCGCGCAGCGAGAAGCGGGTCCAGATGTCGCCGTTCGTCGCGTACCAGGGCTGGTCGGCGTGGGGGAGGTGGCGGGCGGCGTACTTGAGGCCGCCGCCGCGGCCGAGGGGTTCCTTCTCGACGACCGTGGTGACGTTCAGCGGGAGGTCGGCGGAGTCCAGCCACTCCTGGAGGACCTCGGCGAGGTGGCCGCAGGAGACGACGGCGTCGGTCACGCCCTCCGCGGCCAGCCAGGCAAGCTGATGGCCGATGATCGGGGTCCCCGTGCCGGGGATCTCGACCATCGGCTTGGGCCGGTCGTCGGTGTACGGCCGGAGGCGGGAGCCTTGGCCTCCGGCCAGGACTACGGCCTGCGTGGGGTTCAGCGTGGTCATGCCCGAACCCTACGCGGCGCGTCGGCCAGGTCGGCTCAGCGGTTCTGGTGGGCTGCCACGCCCGCCGCGAACGACGTGTCGCACACGGGCCGCGCGTACGACTGGGCGCGGGTGGGGCCGTACTTCTGGACGGCGGCCCGGCCGAGGGCGCGGGCGATGGCCACGCAGTGGCGGGCGAGCGACGGGTGGTCGTTCACCTCCCGCTGGAGGCGGGTGAGCGCGATGCCGGGGTTCTTCTCCTGGAGTTCCAGGAGGAGCCGGTCGCGCAGGATGTCCTGCGGGGCGCGGGACTTGGCCGGTACGGAGAGGTCGTCGGCGGATGCGGTGAGCATCGAATCCGAGGAGTTCC
Organism: Streptomyces sp. NRRL S-920; assembly: GCF_000717945.1. Classification (NCBI taxonomy): domain Bacteria; kingdom Bacillati; phylum Actinomycetota; class Actinomycetes; order Kitasatosporales; family Streptomycetaceae; genus Streptomyces; species Streptomyces sp. NRRL S-920. Next base: position 12,416 of record NZ_JODF01000022.1, on the reverse strand, counting down.
CCGACCAGTTGACGCTGGTGACCGCGAGGGTCCCGGAAAGCACCAGCATCACGGGCAGGACGAGAGCGAGCGTGCGGCCGATGCGGCGGGCGGGGCCCCGGTGGGCTCGGCGCGGCTTCTGGGTGTAGTTGGCGGAGTGCGTCACGCCAGGCAGCGTAGCGCTAGGTGATGATTTGGCGACATTTAGTCACTCGGTCGAGCGACGGGGAAATGGGTTTTGCTGGCGCGGTGTTGACGAGGCCCGGGTGAAATGACCGGTGTGCCGGGGTATTTGTCGACAACACGGTCGGGGCCGGCGGATACGCCAAGGGGCCCCGCACCGAAATGCGGGGCCCCTTGGGCAGGCGTGGCGCGGCCTCAGTAGCGCCGGCGGGGCGCGTCAGTCGCGCCGGACGGTCGCGTCAGTCGGAGAGGCGCTCGCCCGTGGAGGTGGAGAACACGTGGGTCTCACCCGGACGCGGTACGACGTGCAGCTGGGCGCCCTTGTCCGGGACGCGGCGGCCGTTGACGCGGACCACGAGGTCCTTGTGCTCCCCGCCGACCTCGGCGGAGCCGTAGACGTAGCCGTCGGCGCCCAGCTCCTCGACGACGTTGACGGAGACGGCGAGGCCGGCCGGGGCGTCCTCGGTCGCCTTGGAGAGGGACGTCGCGACGGCACCGTCCTGCTCGACGATGTCGAAGTGCTCCGGGCGGACGCCCACGGTGACCGTGCGGTCGCCGCGGTCCGCGGCGGCGGCCAGGGCCTCACGGTTGACCGGCACCACGGAGTTGCCGAACTTCACGCCGCCGTCGGTGATCGGGACCTCGACGAGGTTCATGGCGGGGGAGCCGATGAAGCCCGCGACGAAGAGGTTGGCCGGGCGGTCGTACATGTTGCGGGGCGAGTCGATCTGCTGGAGGAGCCCGTCCTTGAGGACGGCCACGCGGTCGCCCATGGTCATGGCCTCGACCTGGTCGTGCGTGACGTACACGGTGGTGATGCCGAGGCGGCGCTGGAGCGAGGCGATCTGCGTACGCGTCGACACGCGCAGCTTGGCGTCGAGGTTGGACAGGGGCTCGTCCATGAGGAACACCTGGGGCTCGCGCACGATGGCGCGGCCCATGGCGACGCGCTGGCGCTGACCGCCGGAGAGCGCCTTGGGCTTGCGGCCCAGGTACTCGGTGAGGTCCAGGATCTTCGCCGCGTCCTCGACCTTCTGGCGGATCTCGGCCTTGTTGACACCGGCGATCTTGAGGGCGAAGCCCATGTTGTCGGCGACGGTCATGTGCGGGTAGAGCGCGTAGTTCTGGAACACCATGGCGATGTCCCGGTCCTTCGGCGGCAGGTGCGTGACATCGCGGTCCCCGATGCGGATCGCGCCGTCGTTCACGTCCTCCAGGCCCGCGAGCATGCGCAGGGAGGTGGACTTGCCGCAGCCGGACGGGCCGACGAGTACGAGGAACTCGCCGTCCTCGATCTCGATGTCGAGACCGTCGACGGCGGGCTTGTCGGAACCCGGGTAGATCCGGGTCGCCTTGTCGAACGTAACAGTGGCCATGGTGAGGGCCCCCTTCACCGGCAGGAACGTGCCGGACGATCCGAGTAGAGGGAGTGGTGTAGTCCACCTGAGTGAACTGCTCGTGACCGTACCCCGGAGGTCCGTGGTCTGTCAGTAGTCGGGGCGCGGCGGGGTTCGCGGAAATTTTCGACGGGGGCGGGGGCGTCGTTGGTTACACTGCGGGGGCGCGCCGCGTAGCGGTCCGCGTGTGCCTCCTTAGCTCAGATGGCCAGAGCAACGCACTTGTAATGCGTAGGTCGTCGGTTCGAATCCGACAGGGGGCTCCACAGGGCGAAGGCCCAGGTCAGCTCATCGGTGACCTGGGCCTTCGGGTTTTCGGGGCCGCTCGTGGCTAGCGGGTGACGGCTCCGGTCGCCTTGCTCGTCGCCTTTCCGTCGAGGTGGCCCGGGCGGTGTGCGGTCACCTTGGCCGTGATCTTCTTGCCGTGCTGGGCGGACTTCAGGACCAGGGAGGGCTTGGTCGCGCCGGTGATCTTCGTGCCGTTCGCGTACCACTGGTAGGAGTACGTGCCCGGCGCGGGCGACCAGGTGCCCTTAGTGGTCTTGAGGGTCTTGCCGACCTTGGCGGTGCCGGTGATCTCCGGCTTCTTCGTGGCCCTGGGCGCGGCGCCCTTGGCGATCGTCACCGGGGCGGAGGTCGCGGTCGCGTCCTTCCAGCCGGTCTTGCGGGCGGTGACGGTGACGGTCAGCTTCTTGTCCAGGTGCGCCGCCGGGATCGTGTACGTCGAGGCCGTGGCGCCCTCGATCACCTCGCCGTCGGCCTTCCAGCGGTAGGTGTACGAGGACGGGGTGGCCGACCAGGTGCCGGGGGACGCCGTGACCTTGCCGCCGACGGCCGCGGTGCCCGTGACCTTGGGCGCGGTGGTGTTGGTCAGCTCGGGGTCGGTCACGGTGAAGGTGCCCTGTCCGTAGGAACGGCCGTCCGAGACGACGCTGATGTTCCAGGTGCCCGCGGGTACGTCGGTCAGGTCGAGGGACGCCTTCAGCGTGCTGTAGTCCGCCGAGACCGACGTGGTCCTCGCCGTCAGGGTCCTGCCCGCCTGTGACAGGCGGACCGTGGCCTGCGGGCTGATGGCGGTGCCCTTGACGGTGAGCGTGGGCTTGCTGCCTCCGGGCGCCTTGGCCGGGGTGACCTCGGTGATCGTGGTCCTGTCGTCTCCGCAGCGGCCGTTCCTGCACGTCAGCGTGGCGCGGTAGGAGGTGGCGGAGGCCTTCTCCGGGAGGCCGAGGACGAGCACGGAGGGCTTCTTCGGAGTGTCGGGGGACTCGTTCACACCGCAGAGGTAGTCCCCGGGGTCGACGCCGTAGCAGCCGTTGGTCCAGGAGCTGTTGTACAGCGCGGGGACCGCTTCCTCGGGGGAGCCGGTGGTGTCGCTGATCTCGGCTTCGAAGGAGTCGTTGCGCGACGTGGGCAGGACCGCGCACACGGCTGTGCGCGACTCGTCGAGGGTGCCGGTGACGGGACCGTAGCCGTACGCGATCGAGGGCACCTTGGCGCACTCGGCCGCGGGTCCTTCGGCGGTGGCCACGCGCAGGGCGTCGAGGCGGTACTCGGGTGCCGCCTTCAGGTTCGCCGGGGTCTGCACGAGGACCTGGTGGGTGGTGGAGCCGGTCACCGCGCAGGAGCGGTTGCGCCAGGAGCACTTCATCGCGCCGTCGCCGTCCAGGACCATGATGTTGGCGGTGCCCAGCGCGTCCCGTACATCGACGTGCAGGACGTCATCGGCCGCGGAGGTGGTGACCTGGTGGCAGCGCAGGGAGCCCGGGGCGTCGTACGGACCCCTCACGGACGGGCCGCCCACCTTGGCCGCCGAGGTCTTCGCGCAGCCCGCGGACGAGGCCGTGGACGTCACGTCGCGCCGCGTCAGGGTGTAGTCGGCGGCCTTGTCGCGGCCGGTGACCAGGACGGTGTGGGCCTTGCCGGGAGTCAGTGGGCACACCGCCCAGCCGTTGGTGGTGGCGTTGCGCTCGCAGACGCGCTTGCCGGTCGAGTCGAGCACGGAGAACTTGGCGGGCACGTCGCCGGAGGTGGCGACGAGTTGCAGGACCTCGTTCGAGGAGTGGGTGTCGGCCGGGATGGTCAGGCAGCGCGAGAAGACGCCGTTCCCGGTGGAGAAGGAGGCCTTCGCGCCGTCGGCGGTGAAGCTGCCCGCGGGCAGGACGGGGCAGTCGTTCGCCGCGTCCGTGCGGTGCAGGGCGAGGGCGTACGGGCCGGTGCGGGGGTTGCCGTCCGCGTGGACGAGCGCGCGGTAGGGGGCGGCGCCGGTGAGCGCGCAGTCGCCTGCCGCGAGCCGCTCCGCGCCGCAGCGCCGGACGCCCTCGCTGTCGAGGACCTCGACGGCCGGGTCGACCCCGGAGGCGTCGAGCGCGGTGAGCGCCGCGACCCGGGCGTTCTCGGGCGCGGCCAGCTCCAGGCAGTCGTACTGTCCGTCGGCGCTCAACTCGCCCCGGTGCGAGCCCATGTCCGCCTTCACGCAGCCGTTGCCGGACGCGCTGTCGAGGACGATCAGGCCGCTCGGTGTGTCGTGGAAGGGGCTCGGGCCGTCGAGGACGGCGGTGTAGGTGCCGGCGGAGGGCAGGCGGCAGCCGTCGTCGGTGGTGCGGCAGACGGTCTTCCCGGCGCTGTCGTACACGCGGACGGGCTTTTCCGTGACGGTTTTGCCGTTGACGGAGTCGATGAGGTACCGGCCCGCCTTCTCGGCGGTGACGGTGAAGCAGGGCGTCTTGGTGAACTCCTGTGCCTCCAGGGGTCCGTACGGCCGTACCGGGGCGGAGGGGCAGCCCTCGGCGTCGTTCAGGCGGCGCACCTTGACCGCGTACGCGGCGGGGAAGCCCCTCTCGGTGTACGTGACGCGCGACAGGACGCGGTAGGGGCCCTTGCCGGGCAGTACGCAGCTGTTCTCGCCCTCCTCGGGCGCGGCGCAGATCCGGTCCCCGGTGGCGTCGGTGATCCAGGCCGTGGAGTCGCCGTAGACCTCGCTGCCGTGGGTGAGCCGGACGCGGTCGCCGGGCTCGGCGTCGAAGGGCTGGCAGCCGACTTGCAGGGCGCTGACGGCGGTTCGGGGGGCGGTCGGAATGTCCCATGAGGTGCCGACGGACTCGGCGCAGCCGCGGGTGCCGCCGAGCGGCACCACGGTGACGGCGGTGTCGGCGTCCTCCCAGCCGTTGTTGGAGACCCGCACGGTGTAGTCGCCCGCTTCGGGCAGGTCGCAGGTGCCGGCGGTGCAGTCGATCTCCTCGGCGCCGGCGTTCACCTGGACGTACGTCTCGTTGTTGCTGCTGTCGAGCGGGATGAGGTGCGGGCCGGCCTCGGTGGCGGTGAAGGTGTGGCAGGCGGACCCGTCGGGCGCGACCTTCGCTCTGCCGACCGCACCGCCCGGGTCGCCGAACGGGGCGAGGGCGAGTGGCGCGCACTCCGGTTCGACGGCGTGGGCGGCGGTCGCCGGCAGTGCGAACGGCACCAACAGGGCGAGCAGTGCGGTCAGGGCGAGTAGCAGCGCAGTGGACAGCGCGGGTCTCGCGGGTCTCGTGGATCTCGGACAGGGACGTGGTTCAGGCATCGAGCCCCCCAGGCTGAACGAATGGTCAGGTGAACGAATGGTCGGGTGATCGTGGCATGAGGGGCCGACAACGGCACGGGAGGGCCTGGGCAGGCGCAGGGGGCGGGGGCGGCTTCCGCGGGCGTTCCGATACTTTGAGCGGAACTTTTCGAACATTGGGAGGGCTCAACTCATGGCCGTACACAAGGCCGGGCGCAAGGCCGCGCGCGTCGCCACCGCGGTGGCCGCCGCGGCGCTGATCGGGGTAGCCGCGTCCGCCTGTGGTCCCGACGGGGACAACGCCGGTGGCGCCGAGAAGTCCTCGTCCTCCGCACCCGAGTCCAAGGGGCCCGAATCCAAGGGGCCCGAGTCCAAGGCGCCCGGGTCCGACGTGCCCGCCTCGGTGAAGGGCGGCGTCATCACCGTCGGCGACCCGCAGGCCAAGCACACGGTCAAGGTCTACGAGGACTCGCGCTGCCCGTTCTGCCGGAAGTTCGAGGAGGGCGGGGCGCAGGCGCTGGTCGGGCCGGTGGCCGACGGCAAGGTCAAGGTCGAGTACGTGATCGCCTCGTTCCTCGACAGGAACCTCGGCGGCAGCGGCTCCGTGAACGCGGCCAACGCGCTGCGGGCCTCGGTGGAGGCGGGCAAGTTCCCGCAGTACCACGCCGCCGTCTTCGCCAACCAGCCCGCGGAGGAGACCGACGACGCCTACACCCCGGCCTTCCTGCTGAAGATCGCCGACAAGGTCGACGGGCTGCGCGGCGGCGCCTTCGACAAGGCGGTCACCAACGGCACGTACAAGAAGTGGGTCGGCGAGGCGATGACGACCTTCAACAAGGACGGGGTCCAGTCCACGCCGACCGTCCTCATCGACGGTGAGAAGTCCGAGGGGGAGGCGCTCTACGACCAGGGGGAGTTCGCCAAGCAGCTCAAGGCGGCCGGGATTTCCTGAACGTTCGTCAGGGTCGCGGCGTGATCGACATTCGCGTTCCGGACGGGCTGGTCGAGGCGCAGCATCTTTACGCGGGTGAGGCGGGGCGTGCCTTCATCGACGTACTGCCCGCGCGCGTACGGGAGTTCGCCGAGCGGTGGGAGCTGACGCCCGACGGGGATCCGATGCACGGGCAGGCCGCGCTCGTGCTGCCCGTGCTGCGCGCCGACGGCACGCCCGCCGTGGTCAAGTTCCAGGTCCTGGACGAGGAGACCGAGGGCGAGCCGGTCGCGCTGCGGCTGTGGGGCGGCGACGGGGCCGTCCGGCTCCTGGACCACGACGCCGGGACCGGCACGATGCTGCTCGAACGCCTCGACGAGGGGCGGATGCTGTCGACGATGGCCGACACGCGCGCGGCCGTGCTCGTCATCGCGGAACTCCTCGCCCGGCTGACCGCGGGGCCCGCGCCGGACGGCATGCGGCGGCTCGGTGACATCGCGGCCGAGATGGTCGACGACCTGCCCCAGGCCCTGAGGGCGATCCCGGACCCGGCCGAACGCGCGATCGTGGAGCGGTGCGGGGGCGCGGTGCGCGAGGTCATGGGCGAGCCCGGTGACCGGATGCTCCACTGGGACCTGCACTTCGAGAACGTACTGGCGTCGGAGCGCGAGCCGTGGCTCGCCATCGACCCCAAACCCCTTGCGGGTGACCCCGGTTTCGACCTCTGGCCGGCCCTCGACAACCGCTTCGAGCCGGACGAGGTGCTGTGGCGGTTCGACGCGATGACCGAGGTCCTGGGTCTCGACCGGGAGAGTGCGCGCGCCTGGACGCTCGGCCGGGTGCTTCAGAACGCGCTGTGGGAGATCGAGGACGGGCGGCCGCTGGTGCCGGATGACATGGAGATCGCGCGGCGGCTTCTGGGTCGGTGAGGCCACGCCCGTCCGGGCGCTCGGCTGGTGAGACGGCGTTGACCCCTGCGGCCCGCCGCTGACTAGCCTGCCCCCATGATTCGTACCGCGACACCGGCCGACATCCCCGTCATCCACGCGCTCGTCCGCGACCTCGCCACGTACGAGAAGGCGCCCGACGAGGCGAAGGCCACCGAGGAGCAGCTGCGTGAGGCGCTGTTCGGGGAGCGGCCCGCGGCGTTCGCGCACATCGCGCAGGACGACGCGAGCGGTGAGGTGGTGGGCTTCGCCCTGTGGTTCCTCAACTTCTCGACGTGGCGGGGCGTGCACGGGATCTACCTGGAGGACCTGTTCGTACGTCCTGAGGCGCGCGGCGGCGGGCACGGCAAGGCGCTCCTCACCGAACTCGCGCGCATCTGCGTGGAGCGCGGCTACGAGCGCCTGGAGTGGTCGGTCCTCGACTGGAACGAGCCGTCGATCAACTTCTACAAGTCGCTCGGCGCGCGCCCCCAGGACGAGTGGACCGTGTACCGGCTGACGGACGACGCTCTCACCTCGCTCGGTGCGCCGCCGCCCGCCGTTGCCTAGAACTTGCCTAGAACTCGTCCACGGTGTGCGGCAGTCGCGTCGTGCGCAGCGCCGCGTCCAGTGCTGTGGTCGTGCCCGGCGTGTGCTCCTGGGCGAGGCCCGCGCGGACCAGGGCGTCGGTGGGCGTCCCGCCGAGGTAGGCGGCGGCCAGGTCGCGTACGTCGAGGGTGAGGTCCGCCGGGCGGTCCGTCCGCTCGTACGTGCAGCCGTCGGGGGACGCCGTCAGGCGGTGGCGGCCCGCGTTGGCGGGGAGGTGGTCGTCGCGTACGTCGATGACCACGTCGACCGGGGCCGCCCAGGAGCGGGCGGTCAGCGCGGCGCGCACGTCGATGAGGCGGACCCACAGCCCGGGGAACTGGCCCGTGACGCGCACCTGGTCGCGGTCGGCGGCGAAGAGCAGCAGCGGGTCGTCCAGGGGCCGGCCCCAGGCCTGGACGACACCCGTCAGGTCGATCGAGGCGAGATAGCGCCAGAGGGCGGCGGCCGCGGCGGGGGTGTCGGCCTCCAGGTCGTCGAGGCGGACGAGGCCGGGGGCGTCGTCGCGGGTTTTTGTGCGGTAGATCGCGTAACCCGCTATCCCGGCGGGCGGGCCGCCGGGGATGCTGCCGGGGGAAGCGAGGGTGACGATGCGGGGCGGGGAGAGTTCGTCGTCCTCCTCGTCCTCCGTCACCATCCACTCCTCGCGCCACCACGCCTCGGTGCGGGCGATGCGGCCGGGGCGGTCGGCGCGGGTGCGGTCGTAGTACGGGCCGAGGAGGTCCGGGACGTCGGACGGGTCGACCAGGCGCAGCGGGCCCTCGTCGGGGGCGATGCGCAGGGCCAGCGGGCGGCGGGAGTCGATCTCCACGGTGTTGCCGTGGGTGGCCACTCCGAAGCCGAACCTGCCGTAGATGGCGTCCTCCGACGCCCACAGCGCGGCGATCGGCGAGGCCTCGGCCACCGCCTTGGCGAACAGCTTCGCGATCATTCCGGAGAGCACGCCGCGGCGCCGGTGCGTCGGCGCCACGGAGACGAACGTAATGCCGGGGCAGGGCAGTTCGCCGCCGGGGACGGAGACCGTGAAGGGGAACGCGGCGAGGAATCCGACGAGTTCGTCACCGTCGTAGGCGCCGACGCGGGTGCAGCCGAGCAGCAGGTCGTGGTTGTGCTTGCGCTTCTCGTCCTCCGGGCTCTCGTGGAAGGCGAGGTACGCGAGGGAGAGGGCACGGTCGATGCCCGCCTCGGGAATGTCACGGAACTGAAGGGGGGAGGGGGCGGAGGGGTGGACGGCTTCCATATCCATATAACGGACGGTAGTTCCCGGATGCCGTGACAGCAGGTGAATTTCCGCCTCCCCCGACGCGATCAGGGGATCAGGATCACCTTGCCCATCGTGCCGCGGGTCTCCAGCGCGCGGTGGGCCGCCGCCGCCTCCGCCAGGGGGTAGCGCTGCACGGCCGGGGTGAAGTGCCCGGCGGCCGCCTCGGTGAGCGCGGCGAGTTCCAGGGTGCGTACGGGGTTGTCGCCGCCGGCCTTCGCCATCATCGCCGGGCCGAGGACGTTCACCTGGGTGATGCCGCGCGCGGCCAGCTCCTCCTCGTCGAAGGTCAGGGCCTCGCCGCCGTGCAGGCCCTGGCCCGACCAGCCGAAGACGACATGGAGGCCGCCGGGGCCGAGCAGATCGACCGCGGCCAGGCCCGCCTCGCCGCCCACGCCGTCGAAGACGACGGTGGCGGTACGGCCGTCCAGGCGCTCCTTGAGGTACGTACGGACCTCGTCGGGCCAGGCCGGGTTCTTGTAGTCCACGGCGAGGTCGGCGCCGTTCGCGCGGACGCGGGCCGTCTTGTCCGGGCCGCCCGCCAGGCCGATGACGGTGGCGCCCCGGTATTTGGCGTACTGCGTGAGGAGCGTGCCGATGCCGCCCGCCGCGGCGGGGATGACGGCCACCGAGTCGGGGGTCAGCTCGGTGAATCGCAGGATCCCCATCGTCGTACGTCCCGTACCGATGAGGGCGACGGCCTCGGCGAAGTCCATCTCGTCGGGGAGCACGTGCAGGCGGGACGCCTCGGTGACGGCCTGCTCGGCGTAGCCTCCGGGCGCGAAGCCGAGGTGGGCGACGACGCGCTTGCCCAGGAGGTCCGGGTCGACGCCCTCGCCCACCTCGTCGACCGTGCCGGCGATCTCGCGGCCGGGGATCGTGGGCAGGGCGGGGAGTTCGGGCAGCGGGCCCCGCATGCCCTCGCGGATCGCGGTGTCCAGGAGGTGCACGCCGGCCGCGGCGACGGTGACGCGGACCTGGCCCGCGGCCGGGACGGGAGCCGCCGTCTCCTCGTATACGAGGTTCTCGGCGGGGCCGAAGGCGTGGAGGCGGATGGCGTGCATGGCGGGCTCCTCGGGGGCGGGGCCGTCCGGTGGTCGGGCGGCCGTTCTGAAACCCCACCTTTCAACCTCAAGCAGACTTGAGGTCAAGCCTCGACCTCGTCAGCGCCAGCGTCACCGCCTCCACCGCGCTGTTGAACGACACCTCGGTCAGCAGACCGGGCGCCGCCACCTGGTCTCCCGCCAGGTAGACGCCGTCCCCGCGGTCGATCGAGGGGCGGTCGCGCCAGGTGGTCCCGGGGCGGTCGACCGCGCCCGTGCGGCCGTTCGCCACGGAGGCGCGGCGCCAGGTCAGCCGCTCGCGCCAGCCGCGGTAGCCGAGGTCGAGCAGGTGCTCCGCGCGAGCCACGCCGTCGTGCTTCGTCTCGTCGGGGGAGAGCGGGATCTGTGCCTGGATCAGCTGCTCGCCCTCGGGGGCCAGCGTGCGGTCCTGGGCGGTGAAACGCTCCACCCACCCCGTCCGGTCCAGGTCGGAGACGACGAAGGCGTCGCCCGTGCGGGAGCGGAACGCCACGTCGACGAGCGCGGTGCGGCCGCTCTCCCAGCGCAGGGAGTCGTCGCCGAGGAGGCGGCGGGCCGCGTCGAGGGACGTCGCCACGACGACCGGGCCGTTCCGCGGGACGTCGTCGAGGCTGTCGACGCGGGCCTGCGTCTCCACGCGTACGCCGAGGTTCCAGGCGAGCCCCGCCATGCGGTCGATGACCCGGGCCCAGCCGCCGCGCGGGTACTGCGCCTCGGGCGGCAGCTTCGTCGCGCGGCGCAGGCGCTCCTGCACGAAACGGGCGGAGAGCGAACCGGGGTCGTGGTGGAACGTCGCCACGGCCACGAAGTGCGCGGCGGCGCGCGCTCCCTCCTCGCCGACCAGGCCCGTCGCCCACGTGGTGAAGTCCTGGTCCACCGGGGCCCGTTCGGACCTGTGACGCAGCAGCTTGAGCAGGGCGAGGGGCGGTACGCGGTGCAGGGCGCCGCGGTGGTGGAAGCGGAGCCGGGCGGCTTCGAGGGGCGGCAGGGGGGGCCGGCGGGCCGATGAGGTCGCGCTGCTTGAGCCAGGTCCAGAGGGGGCCGCCGTTGTAGAGGGCGTGCGGGCCCTCGTTGGTCTTGTACGGGCCCTCCGCCGTGCGGGCGCGGCCGCCGAGCGTGTGGTGGGACTCGCGCAGGGTCACACGGGCGCCGGCCTCGGCGGCGGTGATGGCCGCGGTGAGGCCGGCGAAGCCGCCGCCGATGACGGTGAGGGGGGTGGGGGTGGTGGAGGTCGTGGGGCGGTGGGCAGGTGGCATTGCTTGGGCTCCCTCAGGGTGTGGGCCGGCCTTCGTCCGGTCTGCTGGTCTTCGCCTTCGTTACCTCGACGGGTGGGGGTGGGCCGGATGTGACATCGGGGTGCGGCGGCTCTGCCGGAGCGGCGTTGTCAGTGGCGGCGGGCACGATGGGGGGATGGCTCAGAAGGCGAAGGTTGCGAAGGGCGGGGCGCGGGGCGCGAAGGCCGCGGGCGTGGTCAAGCAGGCGCAGCGGGCCGAGGTGCGGTTGCCGCCGCTGCGGCCCTTCGAGGGAGGTGAGCTGGAGCCCGACGGGGACTACGACGGGCTGGAGTTCAGCGGCCTCGACCTCGGCGCGCAGGACGGGGGCGGGGCGCTCTTCATGGACTGCGCGCTGGTCGGGTGCGGGGTCGGGGAGACCAGGCTGAGCCGGGCGCGCTTCGTCGACTCCGTCCTGACGGAACCGCGGGGCGTGGGGACCGACCTCGTGGAGGCGTCGATGCGGGACGTGGAGGTGGTCGACGCGCGGCTCGGGGGCGTGCAGTTGCACGGGAGCGTGCTGGAGCGGGTCGTCGTGCGGGGCGGCAAGCTCGACTACCTGAACCTGCGGAAGGCGCGGCTGCGGGATGTGATTTTCGAGGGCTGCGTGCTGGTGGAGCCGGACTTCGGGCTTGCGTCCCTGGAGCGGGTGGAGTTCCGGGACTGTGTGGTGCGGGGGGCGGACTTCAGCGGGGTGCGGATGAAGGACGTGGATCTGCGGGCGGCGGGGGAGCTGGGGATCGCGCGGGGGGTGGGGAGTCTGGCCGCGGCGGTGATCAGTCCTGAGCAGTTGATCGAGTTGGCGGGGGGTTTTGCGGCGGAGGTGGGCGTGCGGGTGGCTGGCCCCTGGGCCTAGGGCGGGTTCTGGCGGGGGCGCCTTGGCTGGCGGGGGCGCCTTCAGCGGGGCTGCCTTCAGTGGGGCTGCCTTCGGTGGGGCTGCCTTCGGTGGGGCTGCCTTCGGTGGGGGTTCGCCTTGGGTTCGTCTTTGGGGCGGGGCCGCGGGGGTATGTGCGTGCTCGCCATCTTGGTGCGGGAGCCTGTTGGTTGTTGGGCTCGGTTAGTTGGATCCGCTGTGCTGCGCTCGCACATACCCCCACGTCCCCTCGCGAGCGTGCGCGGCTGCGGGCCGGTGGGGGGTGAGGGCGGCGCGTCCCGCCGCCTGCCACGTGTGTGCCGCTGCCTGCTCTACGGGGGGGGGAGTTCCCCACCCCGTAGAGCAGGCAGCGGCACACACGTGGCAGG
>NZ_JODF01000021.1:0-141548 GCF_000717945.1 Streptomyces sp. NRRL S-920 | reverse complement strand
CCTTCAAAGGCCCGTCATCGACCTCCCCCTGCCCACACCTCGCTCCGAGGAGAACGAATGATCAACACCGACTCCCAATCGAGTGAAGTGCAGAGAAGGTTCATCCTGCGGAACAGGGTGATCGCCGCGCTGACCCGAGGGACGGTGGTGGTGGAGGCCGCCTACCGCAGCGGGGCTCTGGCCACCGCCCGCTGCGCCCAGGAGCTGGGCCGCTTCGCCATGGGGGTGCCGGGGCCCGCGACCAGCGGCCTCTCCGCGGGTGTGCACGAACTGCTGCGGGGCGACGGCGTCCTGGTGACCGACGCCGCGGAAGTGGTCGAGCTGGTCGGTGACATGGGTGAGCTGGCCCCCGAGCGGCGGGGGCCCGTCGTGCCGCGTGACCTGCTCGCCCCGGGGGCGGCCCGGGTCCTGGCCGCGCTGCCCGCACGGACGCGGGCGACGGCGCGGGACATCGCCGTCGGCGCGGGGACGACCGAGGACGACGCGGTAGGGCGCCTGTACGAACTTCAGTCGTTGGGGTTCGTCGAACGACACGGCGATGGCTGGCAGTTGACACGCCAGGCGTACCGGGCGGTCTTCGCCGCTGGAGGTGAATCGTGACCGAGCGTGTTGCGCCGGACGGATGACGCCCGACAGCCTTGGGAAATCGCGCAGTTGATACGGCGGCGTCGTCACGCAGTGCGACGATCCCGACTCCGCGGGAGGCCCAGCGGAACGTATCTGCGCACGCGCGACCCCCTAGTCTTCGCACACTGCGACGCTTCAGTCACGCTACGCTCACAAGGATTCCGACGCGGACAGGCAACCAGACGGACAACCTCATTCACTTCACGCACACCCCCCACCGCATGGACGCGAGCGGCACCCGCGAAATCGCCGCATCGCGCGACCTCACCGACCCACACGACCTCACCAATTCACGGCAGAACGGCTCAAGGCGACGCATGACCCAGCACACCTCAGGGTCCGACCGGGCGGCGGTTCCCCCCGCCACCCGTAGCGGCGAGCGGGAGCGGCCTCCCGCCCCCTCGTCGCTGGACGAGTTGTGGCGGTCGTACAAGGCGACGGGCGACGGACGGCTGCGGGAGCAGCTGATCCTGCACTACTCACCCCTGGTGAAGTACGTCGCGGGCCGGGTGAGTGTGGGGCTGCCGCCCAATGTGGAGCAGGCGGACTTCGTCTCGTCCGGGGTGTTCGGGCTGATCGACGCGATCGAGAAGTTCGACATCGAGCGGGAGATCAAGTTCGAGACCTATGCCATCACGCGCATTCGCGGGGCGATGATCGACGAGCTGCGGGCGCTCGACTGGATCCCGCGCTCCGTGCGGCAGAAGGCGCGCAACGTCGAGCGCGCCTACACCACCCTGGAGGCGCAGCTGCGGCGTACTCCCTCGGAGGGCGAGGTCGCCGCCGAGATGGGGATCGCGCTGGAGGAACTGCACGCCGTTTTCAGCCAGTTGTCCCTGGCGAACGTGGTGGCGCTCGAAGAGTTGCTGCACGTCGGCGGTGACGGCGGTGACCGGCTGAGCCTCATGGACACGCTGGAGGACCACGCGGCGGACAACCCCGTGGAGGTTGCCGAGGACCGGGAGCTGCGCAGGCTGCTCGCGCGGGCGATCAACACGCTGCCCGAGCGTGAGAAGACCGTCGTGACGCTCTACTACTACGAGGGACTCACGCTCGCCGAGATCGGCAACGTACTCGGTGTGACCGAGAGCCGGGTGAGTCAGATCCACACGAAGTCGGTGTTGCAGCTGCGGGCGAAGCTGGCCAGTTTTGGCCGCTGACGCCGCGCGTCCGGCCAGCTGAATCGTCCCTGCCCGATGCATATGCGCACGCATATGCGCCCGGCAGTGACTCCCGTGCGGGGCGTCCCGTCCGTAAAGTGGAGCCGTGCCAAGGATTCGAGCGGCCTCTGTGGCCGAGCACCGGTCGATGCAGCGCGGGGCCCTGCTGGACGCCGCGCGGTCCCTGTTGTCCGAAGGCGGCACGGAGGCGTTGACCTTCCCCGCCCTCGCCGAGCGCACCGGGCTCGCCCGGTCGTCCGTGTATGAGTACTTCCGGTCGCGGGCCGCCGTGGTCGAAGAGCTGTGCGAGGTCGACTTTCCCGTCTGGGCCGCGGAGGTCGCGGCGGCGATGCGGGGGGCGCGGTCGCCCGAGGGCCAGGTCGAGGCGTACGTGCGGCGGCAGCTGGCCCTGGTGGGGGACCGGCGTCACCGCGCCGTGGTCGCCATCTCCGCCAGTGAGCTGGACGCGGGGGCCAGAGAGAAGATCCGGGCGGCGCACGGCGGGCTCATCGCGATGATCGTCGAGGCGCTCGAGGCGCTGGGGCACGAGCAGCCCCGGATGGCGGCGATGCTGCTCCAGGGGATCGTGGACGCGGCGGTGCGGCGGATCGAGCTGGGGGCCGCGGAGGATCCCGCCGCCATCACGGAGGCCGCGGTCTCGATGGCTCTGCGCGGGGTGCGCGGCTGAGGTCCGAGGGGCTTTTGGGGTGCCGCTCATGGCGTCGGTGGGGCGGTCAGTGGGAGCAGGCGGGACGGGCCGGGGCGCAGTAGCCACGGTGGCAGCAGGGTCAGGGGGTCCAGATAGGTCCCGGCTCTGCGCAGGCCCCAGTGGAGACAGGCCTCGGGGTCATCGGGGATACCGGGGGCCTCGGGGCAGTGGCCCGTCGGAGCTTCCAGGGTGCCCACCTGCTCGCCCGCGGAGACCCGGGTGCCCTTCTTGAGCGTGGCCCGCACCGGCTCGTACGTCGTGCGCAGCGGGGGGTCCCCGCTCCCGTCCAGCTCCACCGAGACCACGCCTCTGCCCGCCACCCGGCCCGCGAAGGAGACCCGGCCCGGCGCCACCGCCAGCACCGGGCTGCCCGGCGGCGCCGACAGGTCCACGCCCCGGTGGCCCGCGCCGTACGCGGTCGAGGGCGGATCCCAGGCGCGTACGACCGCGGGGCGCTCACCCGCACGGGCGCCCACCGGCCAGGTCGTGGCCACGGGGGTCGGGGGCGGGGGTGGAGCCGGGCTCGGGGGTGGGTTCAGGGCGGTCGCCAGCAGTGCGGCCAGCGTCGTCAGGAGCATTTCCAGGCGCATGGCAGAACCGTCCCGCACCCCGGCGTCCCGTGGGGATCATGGTCCGGATCCGTGGAGTACCGGCCGGTTGTGGACAACGCCGTCACTCTCAGGGGTGGTGGGGCGAGCGGCTCCGTCACCAGGTCACGGGTAGCGGCGTCATCCGGCGCCCCGCGGGTCCCGTACACTTCTTGTGGCGATCCGGGTCACCGGGTCGACTTCGCACGCCCCGACATCTGGCCCTCACAGGCCGGTGTCAGCGCCCCTCGGTCCCTAGGTCTCTAGTGGCAAGGCGCACAGCGGGCGTCAGGCGCGAGTGCCGTCCGGCACACGCGGCACAACCGAGAATCTCAAGGAGAACGGCCATGGCCGTCGTCACGATGCGGGAGCTGCTGGAAAGCGGCGTCCACTTCGGTCACCAGACCCGTCGCTGGAACCCGAAGATGAAGCGCTTCATCTTCACCGAGCGCAACGGCATCTACATCATCGACCTGCTCCAGTCGCTGTCGTACATCGACCGCGCCTACGAGTTCGTCAAGGAGACCGTCGCCCACGGCGGCACGGTCATGTTCGTCGGCACGAAGAAGCAGGCGCAGGAGGCCATCGCCGAGCAGGCGACCCGCGTCGGCATGCCCTACGTGAACCAGCGCTGGCTGGGCGGCATGCTCACCAACTTCTCGACCGTCTACAAGCGTCTCCAGCGCCTCAAGGAGCTGGAGCAGATCGACTTCGAGGACGTCGCCGCCTCCGGTCTCACCAAGAAGGAGCTTCTCGTGCTCTCGCGCGAGAAGGCCAAGCTGGAGAAGACCCTCGGTGGTATCCGCGAGATGTCCAAGGTGCCCAGCGCCGTCTGGATCGTGGACACCAAGAAGGAGCACATCGCGGTCGGTGAGGCCCGGAAGCTCAACATCCCGGTCGTCGCCATCCTCGACACCAACTGCGACCCCGACGAGGTCGACTACAAGATCCCCGGCAACGACGACGCGATCCGCTCCGTCACGCTGCTCACCCGCGTGATCGCCGACGCTGTCGCCGAGGGCCTCATCGCCCGTTCCGGCGTCGCCACCGGTGACTCGAAGCCGGGCGAGAAGGCCGCCGGCGAGCCGCTCGCCGAGTGGGAGCGCGACCTGCTCGAGGGCGACAAGAAGGCCGACGAGCCGAAGGCCGAGGAGCCGAAGGCCGCCGACGCCGAGGCCGAGGCAGAGGTCCAGAAGTCCGCCGAGACGGAGAAGGCCGCCGACGCCGAGCAGGCCGAGGCGCCCGCCGCCGCCGCGGACGCCGAGCAGGCCTGACCTCACAGGTTCGGTAGTTGACGGCGGGGGCCCGATCGGCCCCCGCCGTTCACCCGTAGACCTCCGTAGATCTTTCAGACTTCGAGAGAGAATTTCGATCATGGCGAACTACACCGCCGCTGACGTCAAGAAGCTCCGTGAGCTCACGGGCGCCGGCATGATGGACTGCAAGAAGGCGCTCGACGAGGCCGAGGGCAGCGTCGACAAGGCCGTCGAGGCGCTCCGCATCAAGGGCCAGAAGGGCGTCGCCAAGCGCGAGGGCCGCTCCGCCGAGAACGGCGCCGTGGTCTCCCTCATCGCCGACGACAACACCTCCGGTGTCATCGTCGAGCTGAAGTGCGAGACGGACTTCGTCGCCAAGGGTGAGAAGTTCCAGGCCGTGGCGAACAACCTCGCCGCCCACATCGCCAAGACCTCCCCGGCCGACATCGAGGCGCTGCTCGCCTCCGAGATCGAGGCCGGCAAGACCGTCCAGGCGTACGTCGACGAGGCCAACGCCAACCTCGGCGAGAAGATCGTCCTGGACCGCTTCGCGCAGTTCTCCGGCGCCTACGTCTCCGCGTACATGCACCGCACCATGCCCGACCTGCCCCCGCAGATCGGTGTCCTGGTCGAGCTGGACAAGGCCGACGCCGAGGTCGCCAAGGGCATCGCGCAGCACATCGCCGCCTTCGCGCCGAAGTACCTCTCCCGCGAGGACGTCCCGGCCGAGGTCGTCGAGACCGAGCGTCGCGTCGCCGAGGAGACCACCCGCGCCGAGGGCAAGCCCGAGGCCGCCCTCCCGAAGATCGTCGAGGGTCGCGTCAACGGCTTCTTCAAGGAGGCCACCCTCCTCGGCCAGCCGTACGCGCTGGACAACAAGAAGTCGGTCGAGAAGGTTCTCGCCGAGGCCGGTGTCACCCTGAAGCGCTTCTCGCGCATCAAGGTCGGCATCTGAGTCCGTACCGCGATCGACGGTAGACCCCGCTAGGGTCGACAGCGGTCGCCCGCGTGGGGAGCCCCCGACAGGGAGCCCCCGCGCGACGTACGACCGCAGGATCTGACGAGGAGGCCACTGCCGAGCATGGGATGCGAACAACACCCCACCGGCAGTGGCCTTCTTCGTATGTGTGTCAAGTAAGAGAAGCGAGAACACCATGACCACCAAGGCCGACTCGAAGAGTGACGACGGCAAAGTTGCCGGACGCTTCCTGCTGAAGCTCTCCGGCGAGGCGTTCGCCGGCGGGGGCGGCCTCGGGGTCGACCCCGACGTGGTGCACGCCATCGCGCGCGAGATCGCGGCCGTGGTCCGCGACGGCGCCCAGATCGCCGTCGTCATCGGCGGCGGCAACTTCTTCCGCGGTGCCGAACTCCAGCAGCGCGGCATGGACCGGGCCCGCTCGGACTACATGGGCATGCTCGGCACGGTCATGAACTGCCTGGCCCTCCAGGACTTCCTGGAGAAGGAGGGCATCGACTGCCGCGTCCAGACCGCCATCACCATGGGGCAGGTCGCGGAGCCGTACATCCCGCTGCGCGCCGTGCGCCACCTGGAGAAGGGCCGCGTGGTCATCTTCGGCGCCGGTATGGGCATGCCGTACTTCTCCACCGACACCACCGCCGCGCAGCGCGCCCTGGAGATCGACGCCGAGGCGCTGCTCATGGGCAAGAACGGCGTGGACGGCGTCTATGACTCCGACCCGAAGACCAACCCCGACGCGGTGAAGTTCGACGCCCTCGGCTACGGCGAGGTCATCACGCGCGACCTCAAGGTCGCCGACATGACCGCCATCACGCTGTGCCGGGACAACAAGCTGCCCATCCTCGTCTTCGAGCTGCTCTCCGAAGGCAATATCGCCCGGGCCGTCAAGGGTGAGAAGATCGGCACTCTCGTGGGCGACCAGGGAAGCCGGGCCTGACCCCGAGGACCTGGGCCGCTCTCAAGAGACGGACGCGAGACGTCACTTGAGAGGGATGGACAAAGCCCTGCCGGTCGGACACCGTGCAGGAAAGACACGCGACGCAGCCGGCCGCCCTGTGCTAGCCGGGCCTACTCAAGACACGCAGGAGCAAGTGGTGATCGAAGAGACCCTCCTCGAGGCCGAGGAGAAGATGGAGAAGGCCGTCGTGGTCGCCAAGGAGGACTTCGCCGCGATCCGCACCGGCCGTGCGCACCCGGCGATGTTCAACAAGATCGTGGCGGACTACTACGGTGCACTGACGCCGATCAACCAGCTGGCCTCGTTCTCGGTGCCCGAGCCGCGGATGGCCGTGGTGACCCCGTTCGACAAGAGCGCGCTGCGCAACATCGAACAGGCGATCCGCGACTCCGACCTCGGCGTCAACCCGAGCAACGACGGGAACATCATCCGGGTGACGTTCCCCGAGCTGACGCAGGACCGCCGCAAGGAGTACATCAAGGTCGCCAAGACCAAGGCCGAGGACTCCAAGATCTCGATCCGCTCCATCCGCCGCAAGGCCAAGGAAGCCATCGACAAGGCCGTCAAGGACGGCGACATCGGTGAGGACGAGGGCCGCCGCGCCGAGAAGGAGCTGGACGACACCACGGCGAAGTACGTCACCCAGGTGGACGAGCTGCTCAAGCACAAGGAAGCCGAGCTGCTCGAAGTCTGAGGCTCGAGTCCTAGGAATCAGGAATCCGATCCGTGAACGACTCTTCCTGGGGGGCGCCGCCCAGAGCCGGGTACTGGGGGCCTCCCGACCAGGGATCTGGTCAGGGGGCGCCCCCGGCAGGTCCCGCGTACGATGCGCAGGACGCGCTGCTTCCGCCCGAGACGCAGCCGATGCCCATCGTGCCCGACACCCCCGCGCCCCCGCAGGAGCCCATGCCCAGCGCACCACAGCCCGCCCCGGCAGCGCCGCGCCCTCCGCAGAAGAAGAGCGCGGGTCGTGATCTCGGCGCGGCCATAGGAGTCGGTGTGGGACTCGGCGCGGTCATCATCGCGTCGCTCTTCATCGTCAAGGCCGCCTTCATCGGCGTCATAGCGGTCGCCGTCGTGGTCGGCCTCTGGGAGCTGACCTCCCGGCTCGACGAGCGCAAGGACATCAAGGCCCCGCTGGTGCCGCTCGCGGTGGGCGGCACGGCGATGGTCGTCGCCGGGTACGTCCGGGGGGCCGAGGGCGCGTGGGTGGCGATGGCGCTCACCGCGCTCGCGGTCCTGGTCTGGCGTATGACCGAGCCTCCCGAGGGCTACCTGAAGGACGTCACGGCAGGCGTCTTCGCGGCCTTCTACGTCCCCTTCCTCGCGACGTTCGTGGCGCTGATGCTCACCGCGGACGACGGACCGTGGCGGGTGCTCACGTTCCTGCTGCTGACCGTGGTCAGCGACACCGGGGCGTACGCGATCGGCTGGCGCTTCGGCAAGCACAAGCTGGCGCCGCGCATCAGCCCCGGCAAGACCCGCGAGGGCCTGCTCGGCGCGGTCACGTTCGCGATGGCCGCGGGCGCGCTGTGCATGGAGTTCCTGATCGACGGCGGCACGTGGTGGCAGGGCCTGCTGATCGGTCTCGCGGTCGCGGCGAGCGCCACGCTCGGTGACCTCGGCGAGTCGATGATCAAGCGGGACCTCGGCATCAAGGACATGGGTACGCTGCTGCCGGGCCACGGCGGCATCATGGACCGGCTCGACTCCCTGCTGCCGACGGCGCCGGTGGTCTGGCTTCTGCTCGTGGTCTTCGTCGGGTCCGCCTGACCGACCGCACGGCCCGACCGCACGGCCGTCCGTATGGTCCTTGCTTAACCTTCTGACCTGCGCGTATGTGCGTAAGGGGCTCGTTGTCCACAGGGCGGCGGGCCCCTTGGCGTATGTCTGCGACACTGGAAGGACCATGCCTGTACCCGGAGAACTCACCTTCGTCGCGCCCCGCGGAGCCAAGAAGCCCCCGCGGCATCTCGCCGACCTCACGCCCGCCGAGCGCAAGGAAGCCGTCGCCGCCACCGGCGAGAAGCCGTTCCGCGCCAAGCAGCTCTCGCAGCACTACTTCGCGCGCTACGCCCACGACCCGGCGGAGTGGACCGACATCCCCGCCGGTGCGCGCGACAAGCTCCGGGAAGCGCTGCTGCCCGACCTGATGTCCGTGGTGCGGCACATCAGCTGCGACGACGACACCACGCGCAAGACGCTGTGGCGGCTCTTCGACGGCACGCTCGTCGAGTCGGTGCTCATGCGCTACCCCGACCGGGTCACCATGTGCATCAGCTCCCAGGCGGGCTGCGGCATGAACTGCCCGTTCTGCGCCACGGGCCAGGCCGGCCTCGACCGGAACCTGTCGACGGCCGAGATCGTGCACCAGATCGTCGACGGCATGCGGGCGCTCAGGGACGGCGAGATCCCCGGCGGGCCCGCGCGTCTGTCCAACATCGTCTTCATGGG
This sequence comes from Streptomyces sp. NRRL S-920, assembly GCF_000717945.1. Lineage (NCBI taxonomy): Bacteria > Bacillati > Actinomycetota > Actinomycetes > Kitasatosporales > Streptomycetaceae > Streptomyces > Streptomyces sp. NRRL S-920. The sequence continues at coordinate 132,818 of NZ_JODF01000021.1, read as the reverse complement.
CATGGGCGAGCCGCTGGCCAACTACAACCGCGTGACCGGCGCCATCCGCCGTCTCACCGACCCGGAGCCGGACGGCCTCGGGCTCTCGCAGCGCGGGATCACGGTGTCGACGGTCGGGCTCGTGCCCGCCATCCACCGGTTCTCCGACGAGGGCTTCAAGTGCCGCCTCGCGATCTCGCTGCACGCCCCGGACGACGACCTGCGCGACACCCTCGTGCCGGTCAACACCAAGTGGAAGGTGCGGGAGGTGCTTGACGCCGGCTGGGAGTACGCGGCCAAGTCCGGGCGCCGCCTCTCCATCGAGTACGCGCTGATCCGCGACATCAACGACCACGCGTGGCGCGGTGACCGCCTCGGCCGGCTGCTCAAGGGCAAGCCGGTGCACGTGAACCTCATTCCGCTGAACCCGACGCCGGGATCGAAGTGGACGGCCTCGCGGCCCGAGGACGAGAAGGCGTTCGTGGAGGCCATCGCCGCCCACGGGGTGCCGGTGACCATCCGGGACACCCGGGGCCAGGAGATCGACGGGGCGTGCGGTCAGCTCGCGGCCGCCGAGAGGTAGTCTGGCGGTCGTGCGCCTCGTACATGCGATCGCGTACTGCTCGTACACACATCTGCATATTCCGACAGGGGAGCGCCACAGCGCTGAGAGTGCGGCACCTTGGACAGGTGGGCCGCAGACCCTCTGAACCTCGCCCAGGTCATTCTGGGTAGGAAGTTCGGGCACGACTCAAGCTGTTGCGCCCTGCTCGCGGGCTTTCGCCGGCGGGCAGGGCCGCGTCTCTTCCTGGTCTCCCAGGAGGACATTCCAGTGAGCACCAAGAAGGTCACGTTCACCGCCGTCGCGGTGGGCATCGGGCTCGTCGCCGTCTCGGCGTGCGGCGGCTCCGACAGCGATTCCACGAAGGACGGCTCCAAGAGCGTCACGCTGATCAGCCACGACTCCTTCAACGTCTCCAAGGACGTACTGAAGGACTTCGAGAAGCGCTCGGGGTACAAGGTCACCGTCCTCAAGGACGGTGACGCGGGCGCCGCCGTGAACAAGGCGGTCCTCTCGAAGTACAACCCGCAGGGCGACGTCTTCTTCGGCGTCGACAACACGCTGCTCTCCCGCGCGCTCGACCACGGGCTCTTCCAGTCGTACGAGGCCAAGGGCTCGGACAGGATCAAGCCCGAGTTCCGCGTCGACGGGGGCAAGCACCGGGTGACGCCCGTGGACAGCGGCGACATCTGCGTGAACTACGACAAGAAGTACTTCGCCGACAAGAAGCTGGCGCCGCCGAAGTCCTTCGACGACCTCCTCAAGCCGCAGTACAAGAACCTGCTGGTCACCGAGAACGCCGCGACCTCGTCGCCCGGACTCGGCTTCCTGCTCGGCACCGCCGCGAAGTACGGCGACAAGGGCTGGGAGAGCTACTGGAAGAAGCTCGACGCCAACGGCGTGAAGGTCGTCGACGGCTGGGAGCAGGCCTACAACGAGGAGTTCTCCGGCTCCGCGGGCGGCAAGAAGGCCAAGGGCGACCGGCCGCTCGTCGTCTCCTACGCCTCCTCCCCGCCGGTCGAGGTGCTCTACGGCAAGCCGCAGCCGAAGCAGGCGCCGACCGGCGTCGCGACCGGCACGTGCTTCCGCCAGGTCGAGTACGCGGGTCTGCTGAGCAACGCCAGGAACCCCGAGGGCGGCAAGGCGCTCCTCGACTTCCTCGCGAGCGCGAAGTTCCAGCAGGACATGCCGCTGAACATGTTCGTGAACCCGGTGCGCGAGGGCGTCGAGCTGCCCGAGCTGTTCACGAAGCACGGGGTGAGGGTCGCCGCGCCCCAGACCATGGCCCCGAAGAAGATCGCCGACAACCGCGAGCCGTGGATCAAGTCGTGGACCTCGCTCGTACGGAAGTGACGAAGTCCCGCTCCCGCGCGGGCTTCGGTCGCGGAAGCGCGGCGCGGCTCGGTCTGATGGCCCTGCCCGTCGCGTTCTTCGCGGTCTTCTTCGCCTACCCGGTCTCGGCGATCGTCGCGCGCGGCCTGCACATCGGCGGGGTCTGGCGGTTCGGGCGGGTCGCGGAGGTGCTCGGGCAGTCCGACATCCGCCATGTCCTGTGGTTCACGACCTGGCAGGCGCTCGCCTCGACCGCGCTCACGCTGCTGATCGCGCTCCCCGGCGCGTATGTCTTCGCGCGCTTCGACTTCCCCGGCAAGCAGGTGCTGAGGGCCGTCGTGACCGTGCCGTTCGTGCTGCCGACGGTCGTCGTCGGCACGGCCTTCCTCGCGCTGATCGGGCGGGGAGGGCTCGTCGACGAGCTGTGGGGCGTGCGCCTGGACACCACCGTGTGGGCGATCCTGCTCGCGCACGTGTTCTTCAACTACGCGGTGGTCGTCCGCACGGTCGGCGGGCTCTGGTCGCAGCTCGACCCGCGGCAGGAGGAGGCCGCGCGGATGCTCGGCGCCTCGCGCTGGACGGCGTGGCGGACCGTGACGCTGCCCGCGCTCGGGCCGGCCGTGGCGGCCGCCGCGCTCATGGTCTTCCTCTTCACCTTCACCTCCTTCGGTGTCGTGCAGATCCTGGGCGGGCCCGCGTACTCGACGCTCGAAGTGGAGATCTACCGGCAGACCGCTCAGCTCCTCGACCTGCCGACGGCCGCCGTGCTGACGGTCGTGCAGTTCGCGGCGGTCGGCCTGATCCTGGCGGTCCACGCGTGGACGGTGCGGCGGCGCGAGAGCGCGCTGAAGCTGGTCGACGCCTCGGCCGTGGCACGCCGCCCGCACGGGGCGGGGCAGTGGTCGCTGCTCGGACTGGTCATGGCCACGGTCGTGCTGCTGATCCTGCTGCCGCTCGGGGTGCTGATCCAGCGTTCCTTCGACGGTCCGGACGGCTTCGGCCTCCTGTACTTCAGAGAGCTGACCTCGGCGGAGGGCGGCGCCTTCCTCGTACCGCCGATCGAGGCGGTCTGGAATTCCCTGCACTACGCGATCGTGGCGACGGCCATCGCGGTCGTCATCGGCGGGCTCGCGGCCGCCGCCCTGACCCGGAGAGCCGGTCATCTCGTACGCGGGTTCGACGCGCTGCTTATGCTGCCGCTCGGGGTGTCGGCGGTGACCGTCGGCTTCGGGTTCCTCATCACGCTGGACGAGCCGCCGCTCGATCTGCGGGCCTCCTGGATCCTGGTGCCGCTCGCCCAGGCGCTGGTCGGCGTGCCCTTCGTCGTACGCACCATGCTGCCCGTCCTGCGCGCTGTCGACGGGCGGCTGCGCGAGGCGGCGGCGGTGCTCGGCGCCTCGCCGCTGCGGGCGTGGCGGGAGGTCGACCTGCCGATGGTGCGGCGGGCGCTGCTGATCGCCGCCGGGTTCGCCTTCGCCGTCTCGCTCGGCGAGTTCGGGGCGACCGTCTTCATCGCGCGGCCCGACAACCCGACCCTGCCGGTCGCCGTGGCGCGGCTGCTCGGACGCGCCGGGGACCTCAACTACGGGCAGGCGATGGCCCTCTCGACGATCCTCATGGTGGTGTGCGCGGTGTCGCTGCTGCTTTTGGAACGCATCCGTACCGACCGCACCTCGGGAGAGTTCTGATGGGCCCGCAGCCAATTCCGGCCGCCTTGCTGCGCCTGCGTGAGGCGACCGTCCGTTTCGGGGCGCGGGCCGTGCTCGACTCCGTGGACCTGGAGGTCGCCGAGCATGAGATCGTCTGTGTGCTCGGGCCGAGCGGCAGCGGCAAGTCGACGCTGCTGCGCGCGGTCGCCGGGCTCCAGTCGCTCGACGCGGGGCGGATCGAACTCGGTGGGCGCGACCAGCGCGGGGTGCCCGCGCACAAGCGGGGCGTCGGCCTGATGTTCCAGGACCACCAGCTCTTCCCGCAGCGCGATGTGGCGGGCAATGTCGCCTTCGGGCTGCGCATGCATGGCGCCTCGCGGAGCGAACAGGCCGACCGGGTCGCCGAGTTGCTCGAACTCGTCGGGCTGCCGAAGGCGCAGCGGCGCGCGGTCGCCTCCCTCTCCGGGGGTGAGCAGCAGCGGGTGGCGCTCGCCCGGGCCCTCGCGCCCCGGCCCCGGCTGCTGATGCTGGACGAGCCGCTCGGCCAGCTCGACCGCTCGCTGCGGGAGCGGCTCGTCGTCGAACTGCGGGAACTCTTCGACGAGCTGGGTACGACCGTGCTCGCCGTCACGCACGACCAGGGCGAGGCCTTCGCGCTCGCCGACCGGGTCGTCGTGATGCGGGACGGGCGGATCGCCCAGTCCGGCACGCCGCTTGAGGTGTGGCAGCGCCCTGTGGACGAGTTCGTCGCGCGGTTCCTCGGCTTCGACAACATCGTCGGGGCGACGGTCACCGGTGAGGCGGCCGACACGGTGTGGGGCAAGATCCCCGTGCCGACGGGTACTCCCGCGGGGCGGTGCGAGGTCCTGGTGCGGCCCGCCGGGGTGCGGCTCGTCACCGCCCAAGAGGGGCTGCCGTGCACGGTGACGGCGCGCACGTTCCGCGGCACCCATGTCGCCGTGCACCTCCAGCCCGAGGACGGACCGCGGCTGGAGGCGGCGTGCGCGCTGCGCCGGGCGCCCGAGGTCGGGGAGACGGTGGGGATCGCCTTCGACGCGGGGGATGTGGTCGTCCTCGGGGAGGCGGGCGGGGCCGCGCCGGAAACGCGGGTGCGGCAGGAGCCCAAGTCGATCTAGCGTTCGGCTCATGACGACCTTGAGCCACGACCGCTACTGCGCCGAAGTCACCACGCAGATCGACCTCTTGAGAGCCACACTGCGCGGAGCGGACCTCTCCGTCACCGTGCCGACCTGCCCCGACTGGACGCTGTCGCAGCTCGCCCGGCACATGGGCGGCGCGGTGCGCTGGAGCGAGCGGCTGGTCGCCACGCGCGCCGAGCGGAACATCCCGGACGAGGACGTCCCGGACGTCCGGGGGCCCGAGAGTGACGACCCTGCCACTCTCGACAGGTGGCTCGCCGACACCGCGGCGCTCGGCGAGCGGACGTTCCGCGCGGCGGGCGCCGACGCCCGGGCGTGGTCGTGGGCGGGTGACCACACCGCCGGTTTCTGGGCCCGCCGCATGACGCACGAGCTGGCGATCCACCGCGCGGACGCCGCGATCGCCGCCGGTGTCGCGTACGAGGTGGCCCCGGACGTCGCCGCCGACGCGATCGACGAATGGCTCGACCTCGTACGGCTGATGCAGCGCACCCGCCCCGAGGACAGCGCGTCGGAACTCAAGGGCGGCGGGCGCTCCCTCCATCTGCACGCGACCGACGCGCCGACCGGGCTGAACGCCGAGTGGCTCATCGAGTTCGGCGAGGACGGCTTCACCTGGCGACGCGGGCACGCCAAGGCGACGGTCGCGCTGCGCGGCCCGCTCACCGAGGTGCTGCTCGCCTTCTACCGGCGGCGATCGCTGGACGCCGGGCGGGTGGAGGTCATGGGGGAGCGGGAGCTGCTGGACTTCTGGCTGGAGCGGGCAACCTTCGGATGACGGGGGCACTCCCGCGTTCAACGCCGAGCTGACGGGCGCACTCCCGGGTTCAACGCCGAGCTGACGCGGGCGCCCTCACGAGCCCCAGCTCGTACGCGAGGATCACCGCCTGCGCCCGGTCGCGCAGCCCCCTCTTCGTGAAGAGGCGGTTGATGTGGGTCTTCACGGTGTGGTCGCTGATCGTGAGGCGGTCGGCGATCTCCGCGTTCGACAGCCCCTGCGCGATGAGGACGAGCACTTCGGCCTCGCGGGCCGTCAGCCCTTCGACGCCGCCCGTCAAAGCGGGCGGCGCGGCGGCCCGCTGACGCGTGAACTCCGCGACGAGCCGCTTGGTGACCTCGGGCGACAGCAGCGCGTTGCCGGCCGCCACGACCCGTACCGCGTGCAGCAGCTCGGGGAACGTGGCGTCCTTGAGCAGGAACCCGGAAACCCCGGCGGTCAGCGCGTCGTACACGTACTCGTCGAGTCCGAACGTCGTCAGCATCAGCGCCTTCGTCGCGCCGCCGGACGCGGCGAGGATCTCGCGGGCCGCGTCGATGCCGTTCTTGTGCGGCATACGAATGTCGAGGAGGACCAGGTCCGGGCGGTGCTCGGCGGCGAGGCGGACGGCCTGGGCGCCGTCCTCCGCCTCGGCGACCACCTGGATGTCGTCCTGGGTGTTCAAAAGGTTCACGAATCCGGTGCGGACGACGGCCTGGTCGTCGGCCACGAGAGTTCTGATCACGCCCGATGCTTCCCTTCCCGGGAGGTCGAGTACCGCTGTGGACAGGAGAGTTCCGCTGTCACCAAGGGAGTTCCGCCTCCACGCGGAAGCCGCCGGTGCGGCCCGCGCCCGCGGTGAGGCTGCCGCCGACCAGGGACGCGCGCTCACGCATGCCGGTGAGGCCGTGGCCGCTCGCGCCGCCGCCGGACGGCGGCGGGCCGGGGCCGTCGTCGCTCACGCGGAGCGCCAACCGGTCCTCGCGGTAGTCCAGCTCGACGGTCGCACGGGCGCCGGGAGCGTGCTTGCGCGCGTTCGTCAGCGACTCCTGCACGATGCGGTACGCCGACAGCTCCCACACCGCGGCCAGCGGCACCCGCTCCCCGCTGACCCGCAGATCCACGCTGCCGCCCACCGCGCGGTGCTGGTCGAGCAGCTCGTCGAGGTGGGCGAGGGTGGGCTGCGGGGCGGTCGCCGCGGCCTCCTCGTGCTGCGGGGTGCGCAGGACGCCGAGGAGGCGGCGCAGTTCGGACATGGAGGCGCGGGCCGTCCCCGCGATCTGCTGGAAGCCCTCGCGGGCCCGCGGGGTCAGATCCGGCGTCGTGTACGTCGCGCTCTCCGCCTGCACGGCGATCATCGACACCGAGTGCGAGACGATGTCGTGCAGCTCGCGGGCGATCGCGGCACGCTCGGCCTCGGCCGCCTGTCTGCGCTCCATGGCGATCAACTGGTCCTGGGCCAGCGCCCGTTCGCGCCGCGTCTCCTCGCGGGCCCGTACCGCGTCCCCCATGCTGACGGCGCCGAGGATCACCGCGCACAGGCCGAATGCCTCGGCGAACAGACCGAGCGAGCCCGCGTTGCCGAGCGGCGGCACATCGGGCAGCCGGTCGTCGCGGGCCCAGCTGAGAATGTGCCAGAGGTTCGCCGCGAGGGCGCCGAGCGCGCCGCCCGCCACCAGCAGCGCCGGGTGCAGCACGCGATGCCGGGCGAGGACGTAACAGCCCACGAGCCCGCTGACCATCACGGCGATGGACAGGGACGTGTCGGCGCCGAAGCTCAGCAGCCCCGCCGCCACGGTCACCAGGGCCACCGGCGGAAAGGTCCGGCGCCACATCAGGGAGGCCGTGGAGACCAGGATCGCGGTCGTGTTGGTCACCGAGCCGTGGAATGCCACGAGTTCGGCGGCCGCGCCCGCGGTCAGAGCGGCACCGGTGACCCACGGGTAGGCGGGGGCGGCCGTCAGGGCGCGCAGGCGGCGGCGCAGGGTGGTCGTGCTCATGCCCCGATTGTCGCGGGCCGCGCGGGGCGGGGGCGTCGGCGTCAGGGTGGAGGCGGAAGCCGCATGTCATGCCACGGGTTGACCCGGCTTTCCGGAGCCCGGGGCGACGCGCCGCACGCCGCGGGTTCCTAGCGTCGGAGCATGCCTCGCACCCTCGTCGTCACCAATGACTTCCCGCCCCGCCAAGGCGGCATCGAGACCTTCGTGGACACCCTCGTCCGGCGCTTCCCGCCCGGCTCGGCCGTCGTGTACACCTCGGCGGAGCCGGGCGACGTGACGTACGACGGGACGTTCCCCCATCCCGTCGTACGCGACCGGGCCCGCACCCTGCTGCCGACGCGGCGCACGGGGGAGCGGGCGGTCGCCCTCGCCCGGCGGTACGGCTGCGACCGCGTCTGGTTCGGGGCCGCCGCCCCGCTCGGGCTGCTCGCCGGGCGGTTGCGGCGGGAGGCGGGCGTGCGCAGGGTCGTCGCCACGACGCACGGCCACGAGGTGTGGTGGGCCCGCACCCCGGGCGCGCGGACGCTGCTGCGCAGGATCGGCGCGGGCGCCGACTGCGTCACCTACCTCGGGCCGAGCACCCGCGACCCCGTCCGCTGGGCCATGGACCCCGGGGTGCGGTTCGCCCGCCTGGTGCCCGGCGTCGACGCCGAGGCGTTCAGGCCGGGCCTCGACGGCCGCCGGGTGCGGGAGCGGTACGGGCTCGCCGACGGCAGGCCGGTCGTCCTGTGCGCGGCGCGCCTCGTGCCGCGCAAGGGGCAGGACACCCTGATCGAGGCATGGCCGATGGTGCGCAGGGCGGTCGCCGACGCCACGCTGCTGCTGGTCGGCTCGGGGCCGCACGAGGCGCGCCTGCGGCAACTCGCCGAGGAGCGGGGCGTCCTTTCCGGCGTCGTTTTCGCGGGCGGGCGGCCGCACCCCGAGATGCCGCTGTTCTACGCCGCCGCCGACGCCTTCGCCATGCCGTGCCGCACGCGCAGGGGCGGCATGGAGGTGGAAGGGCTCGGCATCGTCTTCCTGGAGGCGGCCGCCGCCGGGCTGCCGGTCGTGGCGGGCGTCTCCGGGGGCGCGCCGGACGCCGTGCGGGACGGCGAGAGCGGCTATGTCGTCGACGGCCGCTCCCCGGCGGCCGTCGCCGACCGCCTCGTACGACTGCTGCGGGACCGCGAACTCGCCCACGCCATGGGCGAGAAGGGCCGGGCGTGGGTGCGCGCGGAGTGGGACTGGGGGCGGTCCTACGAGGTGCTCGCGGGGCTGCTGGAGACGTGACCGGGGCCCGACAGGAGGGCGTCGAGCGCCGCGGGGGCCTCCTCGACCCGGTCCACCAGGGCGATCCGCGACGCCATGGACCTGCCGCGGGCCAGTGACTGGAGCAGGGGCCAGACGGGGAGGTGCTCCGTCCAGTGCGCGCGGTCGACCAGGACCATCGGGGTGGGCTCGCCGCGCGACTCGTAGTAGTTGGGGGTGGCGTTGTCGAAGACCTCCTGGACCGTGCCCGCGGCTCCCGGCAGGAAGACGACGCCCGCGTTCGAGCGGGCCAGCAGGCCGTCCTCCCGGGTGGCGTTGGCGAAGTACTTGGCCAGGTGGGACGCGAAGGCGTTCGGCGGCTCGTGGCCGTAGAACCAGGTGGGGATGCCGACCGAGGCGCCCCCCGAGGGCCAGCGCTCGCGGACCGCGAAGGCCGCCCGCGCCCACTCGGTGACGGACGGCTCGAACGAGGGCGCCTTGGCGAGGAGTTCCAGGGCCTCGTCCAGCATGCCGTCGGCGAAGACGGAGGCGTACGCGCCGAGGTTCGCCGCCTCCATCGCGCCCGGACCTCCTCCCGTCGCGACGGTGAAACCGGCGCGGGCCAGAGCGCGGCCGAGACGCGCCGCGCCCGCGTACGCCTCGGTGCCGCGCGCCATCGCGTGGCCACCCATCACGCCCACCACGCCCGCCCCGGCGAGCAGTTCGTCCAGGGCGTCGGAGATCGAGTCGTCGTGTATCGCGCGCAGCATCGACGAGAAGACGTCGCCGTCGGCCTTGGTCCGCTGGAACCAGTCGTACGCGTGGGCGTCCGGCGTCACGTCGTACCCGCCGTCGGCGAGGCCGGCGAACAGGTCGTCGGGGGTGTAGAGCAGCCCGCGGTAGGGGTTGAACGGCAGGCCGGGGACCGGCGGGAAGACCAGCGCCCCCGAGGCCCGCACCTTCGCCGCCGCGTCCTCGCGCATGGGGCAGCCGAGGAAGACGGCGCCCGCGACATGGGCGGTCAGGAGCGCGGAACTGCGCTCGGTCAGGTCGACGGCCTGGACGCGGCAGCCGGCGAGCGCGCCGCGCCCCCAGACCTCGTCGAACTCGGCGAGGGTCTCGATCTCGCGGTCCTCACCGGTCGGACGCGGGTCGGACACGGGTTCGTCAGTCGGCTGCATGGGCCCATCCTAAGAGCCCGTCCCCCACCGGCCCCGAGCGGGAATTCCGTCCCCGGTACAGGCGCCGGGTAACCTACTGCGTATTTTTGTACAGCCGTGGGCAAACGGTGAAGGTTGTGGAAGTCGGTCGGCGGCCCCGCCAACCAGACGCGCGGGAACCGCGCGGGGCGGCCCTTGGGTGCGGTATCTGAGCGAAACGAGGTCGATCATGTCTGAGGCGGCGGTCGAGAAGGGGCGCTCGGTGCCCCGATCGCGGTCCTCTCATGAGGGCGGCGGGGTGGGTGAGCCGGAGCTGCGGCAGTTGCTGGCGGGGCTCACGGCCGTACGGGACGGCGATTTCGGCACGAGGCTGCCGGACGAGGGCGACGGACTGATCGGGGAGATCGCGTCCGTCTTCAACGGCATGGTCGATCAGCTGTCGCTGTTCACGTCCGAGGTGACCCGCGTGGCCCGCGAGGTCGGCACCGAGGGAACCCTGGGCGGGCAGGCCGTCGTACCCGGTGTCTCCGGGACCTGGGCGGACCTCACCGACAACGTGAACGCCATGGCGGGTAATCTGACGACCCAGGTCAGGGACATCGCCCAGGTGGCGACAGCGGTGGCCAAGGGCGACCTGTCGCAGAAGATCGACGTGGACGCCCGTGGTGAGATCCTGGAGTTGAAGGAGACCGTCAACACGATGGTCGACCAGCTCTCCGCGTTCGCCGACGAGGTCACCCGTGTCGCCCGCGAGGTCGGCAGCGAGGGCCGGCTGGGCGGCCAGGCCCAGGTGCCCGGCGTCGGCGGCGTCTGGCGGGACCTGACCGATTCGGTGAACCTGATGGCGGGCAACCTCACCGACCAGGTCCGCAACATCGCCCAGGTCACGACAGCCGTGGCCAAGGGCGACCTGTCGCAGAAGATCAAGGTCAACGCCCGCGGTGAGATCCTGGAGTTGAAGGAGACCATCAACACGATGGTCGACCAGCTCTCGTCCTTCGCCGACGAGGTCACCCGCATGGCGCGTGACGTGGGCACCGAGGGCATCCTGGGAGGCCAGGCCGACGTCAAGGGCGTCTCGGGCACCTGGCGGGACCTGACCGACTCGGTCAACAGCATGGCGGGCAACCTGACGGACCAGGTGCGTTCGATCGCCCAGGTGGCCACCGCGGTGGCCGGGGGCGACCTGTCGCAGAAGATCAAGGTCAATGCCCGCGGTGAGATCCTGGAGTTGAAGGAGACCATCAACACGATGGTCGACCAGCTCTCCGCGTTCGCCGACGAGGTCACCCGCGTCGCCCGCGAGGTCGGCACCGAGGGCAACCTCGGCGGCCAGGCGACCGTCCGCGGGGTCTCCGGCACCTGGAAGGACCTCACCGACAACGTCAACGTGATGGCGTCCAACCTCACGGGCCAGGTGCGCTCCATCGCCCAGGTCGCCACGGCGGTGGCGCGCGGTGACCTCTCGCAGAAGATCACCGTCGAGGCGAAGGGCGAGGTCGCCGCGCTCGCCGGCGGCATCAACACCATGGTCGACACCCTCTCGGCGTTCGCCGACGAGGTCACGCGCGTGGCGCGCGAGGTCGGCACCGAGGGCCAGCTCGGCGGCCAGGCCCGGGTCCCCAATGTGGCGGGCACCTGGAAGGACCTCACCGACAACGTCAACTCGATGGCGAACAACCTCACCAACCAGGTGCGCAACATCGCCCAGGTCACCACCGCGGTGGCCAACGGCGACCTGTCGAAGAAGATCGACGTGGACGCCCGCGGCGAGATCCTGGAGCTGAAGACGACCATCAACACGATGGTCGACCAGCTCTCGGCGTTCGCCGCCGAGGTGACGCGCGTGGCGCGCGAAGTGGGCAGCGAGGGCAGGCTGGGCGGCCAGGCCGAGGTCGAGGGAGTGTCGGGCACCTGGAAGCGCCTGACCGAGAACGTGAACGAACTGGCCGGCAACCTCACCCGGCAGGTACGCGCCATCGCCGAGGTGACGAGCGCGGTGGCCGAGGGCGACCTGACCCGCTCCATCACCGTCGACGCCTCCGGCGAGGTCGCCGAACTCAAGGACAACATCAACGCCATGGTCGAGTCGCTGCGCGAGACGACCCTGGCCAACCAGGAGCAGGACTGGCTCAAGTCCAACATCGCGCGCATCTCCGGCCTGCTCCAGGGCCACCGGGACCTCGCCGTGGTCGCGGAGCTGGTGATGGACGAGCTGACGCCCCTCGTGGGCGCGCAGTACGGAGCCTTCTACCTCGCCGAGGACGCGGACGGGTCCGCCGACCTCACGCTGGTCGGGTCCTACGGCCGCCCCGCGGACCGCGCGGAGGGCGGTCGCTTCCGGCTCGGGGAGTCCCTGGTGGGCCAGGCGGCGCGCAGTCGGCGGCCCATCACCGTCGACCGGCTCCCGGCCGACTACATCATCTCGTCCGGGCTCGGGCAGGCCGCGCCGGGCAGCCTGGTCGTGGTGCCGATCCTCGTCGAGGACCAGGTCCTCGGCGTCATCGAGCTGGCGTCGTTCGAGCAGTTCACCCCGGTCCACCGGGACTTCCTCGAACAGCTGATGGAGACGCTCGGGGTGAACGTCAACACCATCGTCGCCAACGCGCGCACCGACGAACTCCTCGACGAGTCCCAGCGGCTGACGGCCGAACTCCAGGCACGCTCCGCCGAGTTGCAGGTCCAGCAGGACGAACTCCAGCGCTCCAACGCCGAACTGGAGGAGAAGGCGGCCCTGCTGGCGGCCCAGAACCGCGACATCGAGACGAAGAACCTGGAGATCGAGCAGGCCCGCCAGGAACTGGAGGCACGGGCGCAGCAGTTGTCCCTCACCTCCAAGTACAAGTCGGAGTTCCTGGCCAACATGAGCCATGAGCTGCGCACCCCGCTGAACAGCCTGCTCATCCTCGCCCAGCTGCTGGCGCAGAACCCGACCCGCAACCTCACCGCGAAGCAGGTCGAGTACGCGGGCATCATCCACTCGGCGGGATCCGACCTGCTCCAGCTGATCAACGACATCCTCGACCTGTCCAAGGTCGAGGCCGGCAAGATGGACATCAACCCCGAGCGGGTGGCGATGCGGAAGCTCCTGGACTACGTCGAGGCGACCTTCCGGCCCATGACCACCCAGAAGCACCTCGGATTCACCATCAGCACCGCGCCCGACGTGCCGTCCGAGCTGCACACCGACGACTCGCGGCTGCGGCAGGTCCTGCGCAACCTGCTGTCCAACGCGGTCAAGTTCACCGAACGCGGCAGCGTCGAGCTGCGTATCGAGATGGCCGGGGACAGCGAGGTACCCGCGTCCGTCCGGCGCGGCGAGGCCATGCTGGCCTTCCGGGTGAAGGACACCGGCATCGGCATCGCCGAGCACCAGCTCGAAGCGATCTTCGGCGCGTTCCAGCAGGCTGACGGCACCACCAGCCGCAAGTACGGCGGCACCGGCCTCGGTCTGTCCATCAGCCGGGAGATCGCCCACCTCCTGGGCGGCGTGGTCGTCGCCGCGAGCACGCAGGGGCAGGGCAGTACGTTCACCCTCTACCTGCCCGTGGACCGCGCCGAATGGGCGACCACGGCCACCGCGGCGCCGGTCGCCCGGACCGCACCCGCCCGCCCGGTGGGCGATGGCCGGGGCGAGCGCCCGGACCCGGCTCCCCGCCGGAAACGACGGCTGCTCGTCGTGGAGGGGCGGTCGCGCGGCCTGCTCTCCCTGGTCGCGGAGAGCGCCGTCGCCGATCTGTCCGGCAGCCGGGACCTGACCGCGAAGGCGGCGGAGGAGGACATCGAGGTCATCACCGCCGTCGGCCCGGTGGAAGCGGCCGAGAGCCTGGCCGCGGGGGCCTGCCACTGCGTCGTCCTCGAACTCGACATGCCGAAGGACGAGGCGCTCCGGTTCCTCGACGCGATGGACGGCGACACCGCCGCGACCTCGGTCCCCGTCCTCGCGCACAACAGCCGCCGCCTGGACCCGGCGCACGAACAGCAGCTCCAGTCGCGTTCCCGCACGCGTCCCCTGGAGCTGATCTCCAGCCTGGACGAGCTGCGCGAACGCGTCGCGCTGCACCTGTCCGCCGAGCAGCCCGGGGACGTGGTCCCGCTGGTCCGGGGGGAGGAGGCCGGCGAGCAGCAGCTCCCGCAGGTGGTCGGCGGCAGCCTCGCCGGCCGGGTCGTGCTGGTCGTGGACGACGACGCCCGCAACCTGTACGCCATCAGCGGCATCCTGGAGATGCACGGCATCGAGGTGCTGCACGCGGAGAACGGGCGCAAGGGCATCGAGACGCTGCGCGCGCACCCCGAGGTCGATCTGGTCCTGATGGACGTGATGATGCCCGAGATGGACGGCTACGCGGCGACGACGGAGATCAGACAGGATCCGGCCTACGCGACACTGCCCATCGTCGCCGTGACGGCGAAGGCCATGCCGGGCGACCGGGAGAAGAGCCTGGCCTCCGGGGCCAGCGACTACGTCACCAAGCCTGTGGACGCCGACGACCTGATCGCATGCATCGGGCGCTGGCTCAGTGAGGAGCCGGCAGCACAGTGACCACATCGGAACCCCTTCAGGACCCCGTCGACCACGAGGCGCCGCCGCCCTCCGACGCCCCGGCCGGGCCGTCGGCGCCGGCGCTCGCGCCCTCACCGGACCACCACGTACCCGGCGCCCGGACGGAGGCCGAGACCTCCGGCGTGGGCAGGCTGGCCGCGACGGTGGAACGGCTGCGCGGCGAGATCCGCGCCGCACAGGCGGCGGCCGACGGCCGCGCGCTGATCGAACTCGCCAAGGGCGTGCTGATCGAGCGGCTGCGGTGCGGCCCCGCCACGGCCGCGCGGCAACTGGCCTCACTGGCCCAGGAAGCGGGCGTCTCGCAGCTGGAGCTGGCCGCGGACATCGTCAACCAGTCGGCGCAGGACCACCTCGCCGAGGTCGCCAGCGGTTTCGCCAGCCGGGCCATCGGCGAGCCGCCCGCCGAGCGGACCGCCCCCTCCGTCGGCGCGCGCCTGCGTACGGCGGAGAGCGGCGCCCTGGCCGGCGGTGACACCCAGGCCGCCGCCCAGTCGCTGCTGGCGCACGCCCTGGCGCCGCTGGGAGCCTGCGCGGTCGCCGTGTGGAGCGCCGGGTCCGACGCGTCACTGGCCCTCGCCGGGGACGCGGGTTTCGGCCCGGGCGAGGCCGACCGCTGGCGTTACGTGCCGCCGGGCGTGTCCACGCTGGCCCGCCGGGCGCTGACGGAGCGGCAGCCCGTACACATCACGGACATGTCCGAGGAGGGCCTGCCGTCCATCGGCCGGGCGGATCACCCCCGCGGGGGGCGCATCGCGCTCCCCGTGGGCACCGGCGGCCGTGTCAACGGCGTCCTGGAGATCTGCTGGCCGAGCCCGCTGGAACCGCAGCCGCCGCAGATCCTCCGCCAGATCGACGCGCTCGCGGAGCTGTGCGCCCACACCCTGGAGAGCCGCCCGGACCGGCCGGCCCCGCCCCCCGCGGACACCTGGGCGGCCACGCCCGGCCTCTCCGAACTGGTGGAGCTGGCGGACGGCCTGTACGACCCCGTCCTGGTCCTGGTGCCGTACATGAGCCCGGACGGACAGCTCACGGACTTCCGTGTCCACCATGTCAACAGCAGCTTCGTCGACCCCGCGGGCCGGCCGCGCAGCGCCGTGCACGGAGCGCTGCTGCTCGAGGCCTACCCCATGGCCGTCGGCGGCAGCGAGCTGTTCGAGAAGATCGAGCGGGTGTACGCGACCGGCGAGCCGTTCCGCACCCGCCGGATGACCCTCACCGCGCTGGTCGGTCAGGTCTCCCTCGCCGCGGTCGCCGATGTCAGCATCAGCCGCCAAGGCGGCTGCGTACTGCTCATCTGGCGCATCGAGGACGAGGCGGCCCGCCTGGCCCACCTCTTGCAGCACGCCCAGCGCCTGGGCAGGATCGGCGGCTTCGAGGAGAACCTCACCACGGGCGAAGTCACCTGGAACGATCAGTTGTTCGACCTGTACGGGCGTCCGCACGACGCGCCGCCCGTACCCCTGGAAGCGCTGACCTCGTACGCCCACGCCGACGACGCCGCCGCCATCCGCCGCTTCCTGCGCACCGTGCTCCATCACCGCAGGTCGTCCTCGGCCGCCTTCCGCCTCGAACGGCCCGACGGCGTCACCCGCCATATGCGGGTGATCGCCGAACCCGTCCTGGACGCCGACGGCAGGCTGCTGTCCGTGCGCGGCGCCTACCAGGACATCTCCTCCCAGCACTGGACCGAGGTGGCCCTGGCGGCGACCCGCGACCAGCTGGCGCACACCGAACAGCAGGCCGCCGAGAGCAACCGGCTGACCCTGCAACTGCAACACGCGATCATGCCTCCCGCCCAGGCCCCGCTGAGCAGCCCGGGACTCCAGATCGCCGTGCGGTACCGCCCCGCGGAATCGGAATCCATGGTCGGCGGGGACTGGTACGACGCCGTGACCCTGCCTTCGAAACAGATCATGCTGTGCGTGGGGGACGTGGCCGGACACGGCATCGAGGCCGCCACCAGCATGGTCGTCCTGCGCAACGCCATGCGCGGCCTGGCTGTCACCGGGGCCGGTCCCGCGCAACTGCTGTCGTGGCTCAACATCGTGGCCCACCACCTGACCGCCCACGTCACGGCCACCGCCGTCTGCGGCCTGTACGACCCGGAGCGGCACACCTTGCGCTGGGCGCGCGCCGGGCACCTGCCGCCGGTGCTGCTGCGCGGGCAGCAGGCGGCGCCCCTGCCCACGGTCGGCGGCATCCTCCTGGGCGCCCTGGCCGACACCGACTACGAGGAGCGGGAGCTGAGCCTGGAACCGGGCGACACCCTGCTGATGTACACCGACGGACTGGTCGAGCGGCGTGACGAATCGGTGCAGGACTCGTTGGCCCGCTTGCTGACCACGGCGGGACCCCCGGCCGCGGACCTGGAGCAGCAGCTCGACCGACTCCTGACGCACAGCGCCTCCGACACCGACGACGACACCTGCCTCATCGGGGTGCGCGTCACCTGAGCCGTGCGGTACGGGGCCGAGCTTCGTGCCACCCGCTCCTGGTCCAGGCCGGACCATGGATACTGGACGACGACGTCCTGGACGGAAGCGGGAGGACGATGTGAACGACCCGCATGAGGGGCATGCGCGGGCGGACGAGGCGACACCGCGGAATACGCGGCTGAGCATCTGCCCCCTGACGGACCGAGCCGGCGTGGAGGTGGCCGGCGAGATCTGCCTGCCCACGCACGAGGCGTGGGAGCAGGCCTTGGAGCGGGTGGCCCAGCGACAGCACGGCGCGTACTACTTCGAGCTTTCGGCACTGACGTTCATCGACATGGCGGGCGCCACGGCCCTGGCCATGACCGCTCAGGGTCTGCCCGGCGGGCAGCGGTTCGTTCTGGAGTGCCCGCCGCCAGCCCTGTGCCGTCTGCTGGAGTTGTTCTGGCCCGATCTGTCTGTAATCGAGGTGGCCGCTTCATGAGTGCCGTGACCGAGACCGAACCCTTCGTCCACCCGGCCCTGTTCTACCGGGGCGAGCGGGAGTACGTGGCGGGCACCGTACCGTTCCTCGAAGAGGGTCTGGACGCGGGCGAGGCCGTGGCGGTGGCGGTCCCGGGGCCCAACCTGGAACTGATCCGCGGCGAGCTGGGCGCACGCGCCGCGCAGGTGAAGCTCCTCGACATGACGCAGGTGGGGCGCAATCCGGGCCGGATCATCTCGCGGGTGCTCGGCGCCTTCGCCGACGCCCACCCCACCGGGCGCGTGCGGATCATCGGCGAGCCGATCTGGGCCGGGCGCACCCCGACGGAGTACCCCGCCTGCGTACAGCACGAGGCGCTGATCAACCTCGCGTTCCAGGGCCGCGCGGTAACGATTTTGTGTCCCTACGACGTGGTGAGCCTGGAGCAGACGGTCCTCACCGACGCCTACGCCACGCACCCCACGATCATCGAAGGCGGCACGGAGAGCACCAGCGCGGCCTACGCCCCCGAGGCGGTCGTCTCCCGCTACAACCAGCCCCTGACCGCGCCCGGTGACGTGCCGCAGACGCGCTATGACGCGCAGACACTCCCCGACGTACGGCACTTCGCCACCCGTCGCGCGGCCGAGCTGGGCCTGCCCGAGGAGCGCCTGCACGACTTCGCCCTCGCGGTGGCCGAGCTGACCACCAACAGCGTGGTGCACGGGCGGGGCTCCGGCGCGCTGCGGGTCTGGCTCCAGGACGGCCATGTCGTCTGCGAGGTTCGGGACGCGGGGTTCCTCACCGACCCGCTCGCCGGCCGCCGCGCGCAGCCCCCGGGCCGGCGCGGGGGGCGGGGGCTGCTGCTGGTCCACGTGGTCGCCGACCTCGTCCGTATCCACACCGCCCCGGACGAGGGCACGACCATCCACGGCTACTTCCGCTGCTGACCCTGGGAGTGGGCTCGCTCAGCCCTGGACCTCGGAGGGGTCCATCCACATGAACTCCCAGGTGTGGCCGTCCAGGTCGTCGAAGGCGCGGCCGTACATCGTGCCGTAGTCCTGGACCTTGCCGACCGTGGCACCGGCGGCGATCGCCTTGTCGACGATCTCGTCGACCTTCTCGCGGCTCTCGGCGCTCAGACACAGCAGCGCCTCACTGGTCTTCGTGGAGTCCGCGATCTCCTTCTCCGTGAAGTCCGCGTAGCGCTGCTTGCCCAGCATCATCGCGACGATGGTGTCGCTGATGACCACGCACGCGCAGTCGTCCGAAGAGAACTGCGGGTTGAGGGTGTAGCCGAGCGAGGTGAAGAACGCCTTCGTCGCGTCGACGTCGTTCACGGCGAGGTTCACGAAGATCATCTGCTGGTACATGAGTGTCTCTCCCATGGGTGCGGGTGCTGTGCGCGTCTGCCGTACGTGTCTGCTGTACGCGTCTGCCGTTCGGGAGGTTAGACGTGCGTTCGACTCCGAACTCATCGCTCGTCGCGAAGCTTTCTCGTACGAGTTCTCAGCGGCCCAGCGGCAACGCGGCCAGTTCCGCGACGACCCAGGTCAGGGGGGCGAACACGGCGGTGAGCGCGCCCGCCCGCAGCGCCGCGGAGCCGCGCAGCATCGTCGCGGGCGCCCCGAGCCGCAGCAGCGCCGCGGTCGTGTCCGCGCGGGACTGCCTGGCCTCGACGGCGGCCGTAGCGAGCGTCAGCACGGCGCAGCCCGCGACGAGCAGCGCGCCGAGGGCGGTGAGCGGGCCGATGCCGGTACGGGGGCCCGCGTACAGGACGACCGAGGCGTACGCGCCCGACGCCACCGCGCACAGCACGCCGAGCGGCCGTCCGATGCGCCGCGCCTCTTCCTGGAGCACACGCCCCGCGAGCAGCCGCACGGCGCCGGGCCGGGCGGCCTGGAGGAGGCGGCCGCAGAGGTAGGTGAGGCCGGGGCCCGCGAGCGCGAGGCCGAGCGCGGTCAGGGCCCATCCGGCGAGGACGCCCGCGGGGTTGCCGTCGGCCCCTCCCGGTACCGGCAGGCCGCTGCCCCTGCCGCTCGCGTACGTCTCCACGGCGAGGCCCGCCGCGAGCAGCGCGACGCCCCAGGGGAGGCCGCTCGGCGCCGGGGCCGGTGCGGCGGGCTCACCGACGCCGTCCGCCTTGGCCAAGCGCGGCCGCAGCGCCGCGGCGCTCGCGGCGGAGGCGGTGAGCGGGACCACGGTGAGCAGGGTCAGCGCGGCCGCGAGCGGCAACGGCCGTTCGGCGGCGAGCAGTTCGGCCGCCGCGCCGTCGAAGGGCAGGCCCGACAGGTCGCCGCGCAGATGCAGGAAGACGAGCAGCGCCACCAGGGAGCCGAGGGTGCAGGCGAGGGCCGTGGAGATCGCGGCGAGCACCATCAGCCGGGCCGGTCCGAGGCCCACGGCGGAGAGCCCGGCACGCGGCCGGGTGCCGGGGTCGGTACGGGCGACGGCGACGGCGAAGTACACGGTCGCGGCGACCGGCGCGGCGCACCAGGCGAGCCGCAGCACGGAACCGGTTCCCGGGTGCTCCATCGCGTACGCCAGGGTGCACAGCAGCAGGAACCCCGTCCCCGCGGCCGCGGCGGCGACGAGCAGCCGCCGCAACTGGACGAGCGGGTGGGCGCCGCGCGCTAGACGGAGAGCGAGCACGCGGCCCGGCCTTCCGCGTCGGAGACACGGGGGGTGGTGCCGCCCGCCCCGGGGCCGGGGGCGGTGCCCGTGGTGTGGCTGTGGGGGGCGTCTGAGGTGTCTGGGGTTGTTGTTGGGGTGCCGAGGTCGGCGGGGGTGGCGGTGGTCGTGCCGAGGTCGGGGGAGGTGGCAGAGGTGGTTCCTGTGGCGGGAACGGCAACCGGCGCTTCGTCGGCTTCGGAGGCGCTGGGCGCTGCGGCTTGCGGGGCCTGCGTCTGCGGGGCCTGGGCGGTGGTGGTGCCGGGGACGCCAGCGGCCATCGGCTTTTCGCCGGTACCGGACGCCGGGGCCTGGGAGGCCCGCGCCTGCGAGGCCTCGGCGTCCGGGGCCTGGGTGGTGGTGCCGGGGACGCCAGCAGCTACCGGCCCATCGCTGGCGCCGAGCGTCGCGGCCTGCGCGGCCTGCGCGGCCTGCGCCTGCGAAGCCTCGGCCTGCGCCTGCGAGCCCTGGGTGGAGGTGGCGGCGGTGGTGCCCGGGGTGGCAGCGGCGACCGGCCCTTCGCCCGCACCGGGCGCCGCGGCCTGGGAAGCCCGCGCCTCCGAGGCCCCCTCCTGCGAACCCTGCGCCTCCGAGACCCGCGCCTCCGAGACCCGCGTTTCCGAGGCCTGCGCCTGCGAGGCCTGCGCCTGCGAGGCCTGCGCCTCCGAGACGCGCGCCCCCGAGACCCGCCCCTCCGAGACCCGCGCCCGCGAAGCCCCTGTCTCCGGCGCCCGCCTGGGCTCCGGCCTCTTTGAGAGGGTCGGGCCGGGTGGGGTGTCCGTGTCCGGTAGGTGGACGGTTTTGACTCGGCGGCCGTCCAGCAGTGTGACCGTGCGGTCGGCGAGGGGGGCGAGGTCCGGGTCGTGGGTGGCGAGGACGACCGTGATGCCGTGGGAGCGGGCCGCGGTCGTCAGGGTGCGCAGCACGTGGGCGCGGTCGGCGCGGTGCAGGGGCGCGGTCGGCTCGTCGGCGAAGATCACCGTCGGCGTGGTGACCAGCGCGCGGGCGACGGCGACGCGCTGGCGCTCCGCCTGGAGGAGGGCGTGCGGGCGCTTACGGGCGCACCGGCCGATGTCCAGGCGCTCCAGCCACTCCTGGGCGGCGGGCTTGGCGGTGCGGCGCGGGGCACCGCGCAGCATCAGCGGCAGGGCGACGTTCTCCCAGGCGGTGAGTTCGGGCACGAGGTGCGGCTCGGGGTCGATCCAGCCGAAGCGGTCGCGCCGCAGGCGTTCGCGCACGAGCGGGCTCATCGTGTGGACGGGGGCGCTGTTGAACCAGACCTCGCCCTGCTGGGGCAGCAACTGGCCCGAGAGGCACCGCAGGAGAGTCGTTTTGCCGCTGCCGCGCGGGCCGCTGACGGCGAGGATCTCACCCTCGCGGACACCGAGCGAGACGCCGGTGAGGGCGGGGGAGCCGTTGTGTGTGACATGCAGTGCGCGTGCCCACAGCACGTCGTTGTCCGGCGGGGCCACCATGGCGTACACCTCGGTTCAGATCAGTTTGCCTCCCCCGTACGGGGGAACGAAGGCGGGGCCGATCGGTCACTGGGCACGCTAGGGATTCGGGCGGACTTGCCAGGAAAGGACGCGGCCCTGGAGCGCCCGTTCTCACTCGAACGGGCGCCCCAGGGCCGGTACTGATCGGACCATCACGTCAGACGGTCATCGGTCAGAGCTTCGTCCAGGCCTCCGTGAGCACCTGCCGCAGGATGCCCTCGATCTCGTCGAAGGTCTCCTGGGTGGAGATCAGCGGCGGCGCCAGCTGGACGACCGGGTCTCCGCGGTCGTCGGCACGGCAGTACAGGCCGTTGTCGTAGAGCGCCTTGGAGAGGAAGCCGTACAGGACGCGCTCGGTCTCCTCGTCGTTGAACGACTCCTTGGTGTTCTTGTCCTTCACCAGCTCGATGCCGTAGAAGAAGCCGTTGCCGCGGACGTCGCCGACGATCGGCAGGTCGTGCAGCTTGCGCAGGGTCTGGTAGAACGCGTCCTCGTTGTCGAGGACGTGCTGGTTCAGACCCTCCTTCTCGAAGATGTCGAGGTTGGCGATGCCGACCGCGGCCGACACGGGGTGGCCGCCGAAGGTGTAGCCGTGCAGGAAGGTGTTGTCGCCCTTGTAGAACGGCTCGGCCAGCTTGTCCGAGATGATGCAGGCGCCGATCGGGGAGTAGCCCGAGGTCATGCCCTTGGCGCAGGTGATCATGTCCGGGACGTAGCCGAACTTGTCGCAGGCGAACATCGTGCCGAGGCGGCCGAAGGCGCAGATGACCTCGTCCGACACGAGCAGCACGTCGTACTTGTCGCAGATCTCGCGCACCCGCTGGAAGTACCCGGGCGGGGGCGGGAAGCAGCCGCCCGCGTTCTGCACCGGCTCCAGGAAGACGGCCGCGACCGTCTCCGGGCCCTCGAAGAGGATCTCCTGCTCGATCTGGTCGGCGGCCCAGCGGCCGAAGGCCTCGGGGTCGTCGCCGTGGATCGGGGCGCGGTAGATGTTGGTGTTCGGCACCTTGTGCGCGCCGGGCACCAGCGGCTCGAAGGGGGCCTTGAGGGCCGGCAGGCCGGTGATGGACAGGGCGCCCTGCGGGGTGCCGTGGTAGGCGACCGCGCGGGAGATGACCTTGTACTTCGTGTGGTTGCCGGTGAGCTTGTGGTACTGCTTCGCCAGCTTCCACGCGGTCTCGACGGCCTCGCCGCCACCGGTGGTGAAGAAGACCTTGTTGAGGTCGCCCGGCGCGTAGTTCGCGAGGCGCTCGGCCAGCTCGACGGCCTTCGGGTGGGCGTAGCTCCACACCGGGAAGAAGGCCAGCTCCTGCGCCTGCTTGTAGGCGGTCTCGGCCAGCTCGTGACGGCCGTGTCCTGCGTTGACGACGAAGAGGCCGGAGAGGCCGTCCAGGTACTTCTTGCCCTTGTCGTCGAAGATGTAGGTGCCCTCGCCACGCACGATGGTGGGAACGGGCGCGTTCTCGTACGACGACATGCGGGTGAAGTGCATCCACAGGTGGTCGTAGGCGGTTTGGCTGAGGTCCTTGCTCACGGCTATCGGGTTCCCCACATATAGGTCTGCTTCTTGAGCTTGAGGTAGACGAAGCTCTCGGTGGAGCGCACGCCGGGGAGGGCGCGGATGCGCTTGTTGATGACTTCGAGCAGGTGGTCGTCGTCTTCGCAGACGATCTCCACGAGGAGGTCGTGCGAGCCCGCGGTCATCACCACGTACTCCGCCTCCGGCATGGCGGCCACGGCGTCCGCGACCGGGTCCACATCGCCCTCGACATTGATGCCGACCATCGCCTGCCTGCGGAAGCCCACGGTGAGCGGGTCCGTGACGGCGACGATCTGCATCACGCCCTGGTCGAGCAGCTTCTGGACGCGCTGGCGCACGGCCGCCTCGGACAGGCCCACGGCCTTGCCGATGGCGGCGTACGGACGGCGTCCGTCCTCCTGAAGCTGCTCGATGATCGCCAGAGAGACGGCGTCCACGGGCGGGGTGCCGTTCCCGCCGGCGCTTCCGCCCGGATTTCCGGTGCGGGAGCCGCGGGGGCTGCTGGGGTCTGCGCTGCGACTGGCCACGACCTCACTCTGCACGACGTCTCGTCACTTCCGCAAGGCCAGATCGATGAATTTCGTTGTCTGAGACTTCAATCGTCACGGATTCCGCAGTTCTGGGGTGCTGGGTATGTTGAAAGCGTCGGTAGAGCGACTAGTGTGGGTGTCTCATCCACTGGACATCTGACTGGAGGGCCGGAAGTGAGCACCGAGCTGCGCCGTCTGCGCAACTACATCAACGGAGAATTCCGGGACGCGGCCGACGGACGGACCACCGAGGTGATCAATCCGGCGACCGGCGAGGCCTACGCCACCGCGCCGCTGTCGGGCCAGGCCGACGTCGACGCCGCGATGAAGGCCGCCGCCGACGCGTTCCCCGCCTGGCGCGACCTGACGCCCGCCGAGCGGCAGAAGGCCCTGCTGAAGATCGCTGACGCGTTCGAGGAGCGGGCCGAGGAACTGATCGCCGCCGAGGTCGAGAACACGGGCAAGCCGATCGGACTCACGCGGTCCGAGGAGATCCCGCCCATGGTCGACCAGATCCGCTTCTTCGCGGGTGCGGCCCGGATGCTGGAGGGGCGCGCCGCGGGCGAGTACATGGAGGGCCTGACCTCCATCATCCGCCGCGAGCCGATCGGCGTCTGCGCGCAGGTCGCGCCGTGGAACTACCCCATGATGATGGGCGTATGGAAGTTCGCCCCGGCGCTCGCGGCCGGTAACACGGTCGTGCTGAAGCCGTCCGACACCACGCCCGCCTCGACCGTCCTGATGGCCGAGATCATCGGCTCCATCGTGCCGCCCGGCGTCTTCAACGTCGTCACCGGCGACCGCGACACCGGCCGTCTGATGGTCGAGCACAAGACCCCCGCGATGGCCTCCATCACCGGTTCCGTGCGCGCCGGCATGCAGGTCGCCGAGTCCGCCTCCAAGGACCTCAAGCGGGTCCACCTGGAGCTGGGCGGCAAGGCGCCGGTGGTGGTGTTCGAGGACACCGACATCGCCAAGGCCGTCGAGGACATCTCGATGGCGGGCTTCTTCAACGCGGGCCAGGACTGTACGGCCGCCACGCGCGTGCTCGTCCACGAGTCCATCCACGACGAGTTCGTGACGGCGCTCGCCAAGGCCGCCGCCGACACGAAGACCGGCCAGCCGGACGACGAGGACGTGCTCTACGGCCCCCTCAACAACGCCAACCAGCTGAAGCAGGTGTCCGGCTTCATCGAGCGGCTGCCCGCGCACGCGCGCGTGGAGGCCGGTGGCCAGCGCGTCGGCGAGAAGGGCTACTTCTTCGCGCCGACCGTCGTCTCCGGCCTCAAGCAGGACGACGAGATCATCCAGAACGAGGTCTTCGGCCCCGTCATCACCGTGCAGTCCTTCACGGACGAGGCGCAGGCCGTGGAGTACGCGAACGGCGTCGAGTACGCGCTCGCGTCCTCCGTGTGGACCAAGGACCACGCCCGCGCGATGCGGATGTCCAAGGTGCTCGACTTCGGCTGCGTCTGGATCAACACGCATATTCCTCTCGTTGCCGAGATGCCTCACGGTGGGTTCAAGAAGTCGGGCTACGGCAAGGATCTCTCGGCTTACGGGTTCGATGACTACACCCGCATCAAGCACGTGATGACGTCCATCGAGGGTTAGTCCCCTGCGGGGGCGCCCCCGACGCTAATTGGGATGCCCGGCCTCTCCGCCCCCGCGTACCGTTGGCTACGCGGGGGCGGCTCCGTGGTGTGCTTCCTTCTTTCTTCTTATGTAAAAAGATCCGTAGCGCACCCACTCCCCGCCCCCGCCTTTCCGTTTCCCGGGGGTGGGACCTGATGACGACGACCGATGACCTCGCCGGGCTGCTGCTGCGCCGTCGGCAGAGTGTGTACGTGCCTTCCGGCGCCGGACGGTCCGCCGAGACCGACGCCGCGGTCGTCGTCCTCGAAGCCGAACTCGCCGACCGCGGGCACCTGTTGACCGCCCCGCTGCGCCGCGCGCTGACCGCGCTGTCCATCGGTGACCTCGCCGAGACCGGGCGGAAGCTGATCGCCGACGTCGACGCCCTGATGGGCTCCGACCGCCGCCACGCCCCGTTGTTGGCGCGCTTCCCCGACGAGGTCCCGTACCAGCACGCGTACGACCGCTTCACCTCCGTCGTCGCCGCGCACCTCGCCGCCCAGCCGCACCAGCCCTGCATGAACTGCGCGGGCACCACAGCGCGGGTGCGTGCGCTCATGCCCTGCGCGCACCTGCTGTGCGACGACTGCCACCGCAAGGAGAAGGACTGGGGCTGCTGCGACGACTGCTGCGTCTGGTACGCCTGCCAGATCTGCGAGCGGCGTTACGAGACCGACGGCCCCCTCGACCCCTGGCTCGACACCGGCGCCGGCCTCGGCGGTGACGGGGGCGAGGTCCTGCGCGCCCTGCGCCTCGCCGCACCCGGCGACGCCACCGCCGAACTCGCCGCCCTGCTCGCCCGCCGTACGCCGTTGAACCCGCAGGACCACGACGACCTGGTGCTGCTCCTCGGACACGCGGACCCGGCCGAGGCCGCCGACTGGCTGCCCGCGTCGATACCGCTGCGCGAGAGCAAGGCCCTCGCCCTCGCCCCACTGCTCGACCTCCCCCAGGCGCGCTCGCTCGTCGGGACGTACGCGGACACCGCCACCGACGTGCTACGGATCCTCGTCGTACGCTCCGGGGGCGACCCCGACCTGCTCGAACCGCCGCGCCTGCGCGGCCTCTCCCGCCCCGTGCGACGCGAACTCCTCGCGCTGCTCGACGGGTTCGGCTTCCCGCGCCTCGCCGAGGACATGGCCCGCCACCCGCGCGCGTGGCAGCGGGCCGGTGAACTCCTGCACCCCTTCGAGGCCGCCGGCCGCCACGCGCGCGTGGCGCTCGCCTTCGCCGTACTGCGCGGGACCCGCCTCGACGACAGCGCGCTCGGCGAGGTGCTGCTCACCGAGGCCGCCCGGCACGACAGCGTCCGCCTCGTCGGTGACCGGCTGCGCGTCGTCACCTGGCAGAGCCGTGTCGAGGAGGCCCTCGGCCGCTGGGACGTCACGGCCGCCGCCGGCCTGCTCCGCGAGCGCCCCGGCGAACTCCTGCGCCGCCTCGGCCTGTTGCTGGACCGCTCCGGCGCGGCCACCCTCCCGGAGCCGGTCGGTGAGGCCCTCGCACACGCCCTGCCGCGCACCGCACCCGGCCCGCTGCTCGGGGCGTACGGACAGCTGAAGATCCGTACCGCGCCCGGGCACCGCCGGGTGTTCTTCCCGCGCGGACGGGTCACCAAGGCCTTCGCCGTCGAGGACCACCGCCCGCCGCTGCCCGCCCGCGTCGCGGGCCGCGCCGGTGAGCTGATCGAGGCCGAGGCGGTACGGCGCCTCGCCGCGCGCGAGGGGGAGCGGTACGACGTGGCCGTCCTGGACGCCTCCCTCGCCGACCTGCCCGTGCCGTTCGCCGAGCGCGCCTCGGCGGCCTCCCTGGTCGCGGTGCCCCGCGGCAGCTCGCTGCCCATGCCTACGGACAGCGAGCGGGTGCGGCTCTTCCTGCACTGGCTCCAGCCCAAGGGCACGCGCGTCGACCTGGACCTGTCCGTCGCGCTCTACGACGACCTGTGGCGGTTCGTCGGCCTGTGCGACTACACCCACCTGGAGTACGCGCGCGGCGCCGCCCGGCACTCCGGGGACCTGACCTCGGCGCCCGCCCCGCACGGCGCCACCGAGTACCTCGACCTCGATCTGCCGTGGCTCGCGAACACCGGGGTGCGGTTCGTCGTCCCCGCCGTCCTCTCGTACAACGACGTGCCCTTCGACGAACTCCCGGACGCCTTCGCGGGGTTCATGGCCGTCGAGGCCGGGGCGCGGGCCGTGTACGACCCGCGGACCGTGCGGCAGCGCTTCGACCTCGCGGGCGACGCGAAGCTGCGCGTCCCGATGATCGTCGATCTGCGGACGCGCCGCGCCTGGTGGGCGGATGTCACCCTCGCCACGACCGGTACCGACCACGACGTGTGGCGCCACCGCGAGCAGATCCGGCGCATGGGCAACGACCTGCTCGACACCTTCGAGCCGCGCGGCCGGGCCACCCTGTGGGACCTGGCCTGCTGGACGGCCGCGGCCCGCACCGACGGCGACGTGTACGTGCGCGGGCGCGGCCACGTCCTGTGGGGCTACCGGCGGGCCGCGGACGAGCCGCGCGCCGACTTCGCCCTGCGCGTCCGGGAGGGCTGGGAGCCGGACGCGCTGTGCGCGGAGCCGGACCTCGGCGGACGCAGGGCCCTTCTCGCGCTGCTGCACGGCGAGTTGGCGACGACCGGCGAGGCCGCTTCCGGCACGGTGTACCGCCTCTACCCGGGCCCGGTCGACGCCGCGCCGCTGGAGCGGATCACGGCGGGGGGCCTGGCGGCGTGGCTCGCGCCCGCGGCGTGAGCGCACGCGTGATCGACAGGGTGTCGGTTCCACGGGGCGGCGCTCGACGCTGCGTCCATTGCCGCGCCGCCGCGCGAAGGCGCATGCTGCCGGGGTGCGAGCGAACCCCATAGCCCCCTCGGCCCGTCCGGTGCACCGCCGGTCCCTGCTCCGCGCCCTCGGCGGGGGCGCGGCCGCCGGCGCGCTCGCGGGGTGCGGTGTGCCCGCCGCCTACATCGCGCCGGACGAGCGCTCCGCGGGCGACCGCTCGGCAAAGGACAGGGCGCTGACCTTCGCGAACTGGCCGCTGTACATCGACACGGACGACAAGGACAAGACGCGGCGCCCCT
Organism: Streptomyces sp. NRRL S-920; assembly: GCF_000717945.1. Taxonomy (NCBI): domain Bacteria; kingdom Bacillati; phylum Actinomycetota; class Actinomycetes; order Kitasatosporales; family Streptomycetaceae; genus Streptomyces; species Streptomyces sp. NRRL S-920. Next base: position 104,580 of record NZ_JODF01000021.1, on the reverse strand, counting down.
CGCTGGCCGCCTTCGAGAAGCGGACCGGGATCGACGTCCGCTACACGGAGGAGATCAACGACAACGACGAGTTCTTCGGCAAGATCAGCCCGTCCCTGATGAACCATCAGGAGACCGGCCGGGACCTCATCGTCATCAGCGACTGGATGTGCGCCCGCTTCGTGCGGCTCGGCTGGGTGCAGGAGATGGACCGCTCGCGCCAGCCCAACGTCACCAAGTACCTGGACCCGCTGCTGCGTTCGCCGCATTTCGACCCGGGACGGAAGTTCACCGTCCCCTGGCAGTCGGGCATCACCGGCATCGCCTACAACAAGCGCAGGCTCGGCCGCGAGATCAGGCACGTCTCCGACCTGTGGGCCGAGGATCTCAAGGGCCGCGTCACGCTGCTGTCCGGGCTCGACGAGGCGTTCGCGCTGCTGCTCCAGGGGGACGGCGTCGACGTCACCCGGTGGAAGGCGGACGACTTCCACCGGATGTGCGACAGGATCGAGAAGCTGGTGAACTCCCACCACATCCGGCGCTTCACGGGCAACGACTACATCAAGGACCTCTCCAGCGGCGACGTCCTGGCCTGCCAGGCCTACAGCGGAGACGTCATCCAGCTCCAGGCGGACGACCCGGACATCGAGTTCGTCGTCCCCGAGGAGGGCGCCGAGCTGTGGGCCGAGTCGTTGATGATCCCCAACCTGGCCCGCCACAAGCGCAACGCCGAGCGGCTCGCCGACTACTACTACGACCCCGCGGTGGCGGCGGAACTCGCCGCCTGGGTCAACTACGTCTGCCCGGTCCCCGCCGCCCGCGACATCCTCGCCTCCGCCAAGGACAAGGAGCTGGCGGCGCTCGGCCGAAAGCCCAAGTACGCCCAGTACGAGGGCTTCCGGCCGCCACGCCGAGAGCACGCACCGGACGCCGCGACGCCCGCCCTGCGGGCGAACGACGCGACTTCGCGGACACGCCCTAGAGGTTTCTGGGCCCTCGGCCCGCACGGTTTTGGCCGAGTTGCCCGGCCCCCTGGGCGGCCCCCGCGTCGGCGTGCGGTCCGCCCACCGGGCCGCGAGGTGTCCGGATCAAGGAATGGGGCCCCGGGCCGACTGGCGTGAATGCGGGTGGCCGTCGGGACCGGCTCGGTAAGCGGGTTGACACGCATATTCAGCCGATCCTAGAGTCAAAAATCTGTGCATGCCTCAATCAAGTCATTTTTGGTATTGCGGGCCGGTGGGGTACGGCCATGCCTGAAATAGGCTGTCCATAAAGCAGCGCATTTTCGTGGCGACAGGGGTCGGCAGATGAAAAGAGTGCTTCTCGCGACCGCTCCGATAGAGGCTCTGGTAGAGCCCGACGGGATCGGTGGGAACTGGTACGACAGAACCGATACCTATATGGCGTGGACCTGTGCGGTGGACCTTGAGGACCGGCTCTCCGTCACCTGTCCACCGACCGGGCTCCGTTTCATCAAGCACAATGTACCGGACGTCGAAATTCTGGAGTACCCGACCTGGGACGAGTATCTCGCCGCCCTGCGCGCCGAGAAGTGGGACATGGTCGGCCTCAGCTTCTACACCTGGTCGACGCCTGTCGCGATCGAGATGGCGAAGGCGGCACGCGAGGCCGGCGTACCGGAGATATGGGCCGGCAACTACGGCGTTCTCTCCCCGGGCATCGACCCCTACTTCACGAAGAAGGTGAAGGGCGCGGGCGAGGCGCCGATCCACGAATACGTCTACGGTACACCGCTGCCCCGCGTGCGGCACCCGGCCATGCTGGGGGAGAGCGGATTTCGCGGGCTGAAATCCCCGGTCGGGTATTTATATTCGAAGCGCGGATGCAACATCGGCTGCACCTTCTGTTCGACGCCGATCTTCAATCCCAAAGAAGAAGCCATCTTCATGGAGGACACGTACGCGGCGCTCGACGCGTACCGGGACGCCGACGTCGCCCACGTCATCATCTACGACGAGAGCTTCTTCCTCACCAACACCCTGGCCGAACAGGTGGTGGACGCGCTCGCGGAGCGCGAACTGCCCTGGATCTGCCTCACCCGTGCCGATCTGATCCGGGGAAGAATTCCCGAGCTGACCGACCGCTACATGGACGGGGCGATCGTCGGCATCGAGTCCTACCGGGACAAGAACGTCGCCGACGTGAAGAAGCGCGACGACGTCTACAACGTACGGCAGACGGTCCGGGAACTGATCGACAACGGCCGCCGGGCTCTTGGCACCTTCATGGTCGGATTCGCCGAGGACAGCATCGACGACATGCGGTTCGACATCGAGCAGCTGAGCGAGGAAGGGTTGTTCGCCTGCCAGCTGACCCTGCTCACCCCGTTCCACGGCACCCGCCTCTACCGCCAGATGGAACACCTGGTCGACGAACCCGACCTCAGCAAGCACGACCTGTACAACCTGGTGTGGAAGCACCCGAAGATGAGCCGCAGCGAGGCCCGTGACCTGCTCGCCTGGGCACAGCGCAAGGTCAACGACCCCGACCGCATCGCCGCCAGGCTCAAGCAGGAGATGAAGGCGAAGGTGCGCCAGGAGTTCGCGCGCCGCCACCGCACGACGCCGCTCAGCCCCTCGGGGTCCCCGTCATGACGAACCTGCGCATCCTCTGCGTCCAACTGGGTTTCCACGAGGCGTATCCCGACGCCTCCACACTGGCGACGACGTACAACGACGGTATCTATTACGTCGCGTCGTTCGTCCAGCAGGAATTCCCGGACGCGCGGGTGGAGATGTGCCAGATGTTCTGGGGGGAGAAGCCGGAGGACTTCCCCCTCGCCGCGTACGACTACATCCTGATCTCGGCGCTGGCCACCCACTTCTGGTCGAACATCGAGACGATCGAGCTGATCCAGCGCGACAAACGCCCCGGCTGCGTGGTCATCATGGGCGGTCCCCACGCCGCGTTCGCTCCCTACGAGGCACTGCGCTACGCCGATTACGCGGTGATCGCCGAGGGCGAGATCCCCGCCGTCCAGCTGATCAACGCGCTGGAGAACGGCGAACCCCTCACCGAGGTCGACAACCTGGCCTATATCGGGGCCGGCGGCGATCTCGTCGTGAACAAGATCGCCCGCTATGGGAACATCGCCACCGCGATCAACCCGAAATTCCTCGCGGGCGCGCCGAAACTGCACTGGGCCACGGTCTCGATGTCACGCGGCTGCCCGTTCGCCTGCTCCTTCTGCTATGCCATCCGCCTCCTCGGACGGCGCTTTCGCACCAAGACGGCAAAAGACGTCCGCAGCGAGCTGGACGCCATCTACGCGCAGACCGGATGCAACCGCTTCTACGTCACGGACCTCAACTTCACGACCCGCAAGGACTACTGCCGGGAGATCGCCGAGACGTTCCGGGACCGCGACTACAAGTTCATCGCCATGAGCCGGGTCAATCACGCCGACGACCTGGATCTGGTCCTCGACCTCAAACGGTCGGGATTCGACGAGTACTGCCTGGGAGTGGAATCGGAGGACCCGAGTGTCCTCCAGGCGTTCAACAAACGGGTCGACCCCTCCGAACAGACCCGCCGCCTGCTGCGCTTCGCCGAGAACGACATCGCCATCCACTCCGCGATCATCTTCGGACTCGACGTCCAGGACCGCCCGGCGATCGAGGCCACCGCGCGGTGGTGCGCGGAGGCCCGCATCATGCACCCGGTATTCGTGTGCCTCGCGGAATACCCCTTCCAGAACCTGCTGTACGGGGCGCGGCAGGACGTCGAGGACCACCGGATCATCATGGAGGTTCCGACCTATCAGCACTATTCGTTCGTCGGCATCTTCCCGCGCGAGATGCGCCCCAGCGAACTCCAGCGGGGCATCCTCGACAGCTACGACATCTTCTTCCAGCGGGCGTTCGAGATCGAGACGCGGCCCCAGCGGCGGGCACGCCTCAAGGCGTACTCCCGCAGCGTCGACCGGGGCCGCGAGGGAATGCGGCAGCACATCCACTTCCTCGAACAGCTGGAGAAGCCGTACTACACCGCGGCCGGGACCCTGCGGGAGGATCTGCTGAAGGCGGACTTCGACGCGCGGCACGGAGAGCTGCGCGAGTGGCTGGCGCGCTCGTCCAAGTCCACCGACGTGGAATTCGTGAAGCGATACGCCCGATGACCGGGGAGCACCGGGCACAGACCGTCGTCGGCGCGTTGCTCGAACAGGCCGCCGACACCCCCGACCGGACGGCGTTCCATGTGATCGAGAGGTCCGAGGAGGAGTTCGCGCTCACCTACGCGGACGTCTGCCGCCTCGTCGGCGGGGCCGCGGCGGGCCTGCGGGCGCACGGCATCGGGGAGGGGGAGCGGGTCCTCGTCGTCCTGCCCACCTCGCGGGACTTCCTCGCGGTCTACCTGGGCTGCCTGTACGCGGGTGTCGTGCCGGTCATCGCGGCGGAACCGACCGGCGCCCACCCGCACTACGCGGCCCACCTGCGCGGCCTCGTCGAACAGGCAGGGGCCACCAGGGTCATCGCCGCCCCGGACCTCGCGGGCTCGCTCGCCGCGTTCCTGCCGGGCGCGGTCACGGTGACGACGCCCGAGGCGCTGCGCGGGCCGCCCCTCACCCTCGACGACCCACGGGCCACGCCCGCCTCACTCGCCCATCTCCAGGCGACCTCCGGCTCGACGGGCGCCCCCAAGCTGGCCCTGGTCCGGCACGGCAACATCACCGCCAACGTCCGGGCGATAGCCGAGGCGATCCGGGCGGAACCGGAAGACTCGCTGGTGAGCTGGCTTCCGCTGTTCCACGACATGGGCCTCATCGGCATCTCGTACGCGCTCCACGCCCGCATCCCGATGGTGCTGGCCGATCCGGTCAACTTCCTGCGGAACCCGATGGCATGGCTGCGCTGGATCAGCCGCCACCGGGGCACCCTGTCGCCCGCGCCCAGCTCCGCGTTCCACATCTGCGCGCGGGTGGCCAAGCGGCGGCCCCCCGACGATCTCGACCTGTCGTCCTGGCGGGTGGCGCTGTGCGGCGCGGAACCGGTGCACGAGGCCACCCTGCGCGAATTCCAGGCGGCGTTCGGCCCGTTCGGGCTCCGTGATACGACGCTGCGGCCCGTGTACGGACTCGCGGAGACGACGCTGGCGGCGACCATCTCGGACGTCGACCGCCCCTTCTCCGTCGACCGGGTGGACGCCGAGGCCGTCTCCGCGCGGGGGCGCGCCGAGCCCCGGCCGGCCGGTGATCCGCGCAGCATGAGCATGATGTGCGTGGGCCCCGCGGTGCCCGGCCACCGGCTGAGGGTGGTGGACCCGGACGGAACGCCGCTGCCCGACCGCATGATCGGCGAGATAGAGGTGGCCGGCCCCAGCCTCATCGACGGCTACCTCCCGGAGCGGGGCGCCGCCCAGGGCGCGTCGAATGCCGCGTCCGCGGACGAGCGGCTCAAGCGGCCGGACGGCTATCTTCGCACCGGTGACCTCGGCTATCAGCTGGACGGCGAGCTGTACGTCACCGGTCGCCGCAAGGAGATCGTGATCATCTCCGGCCGCAACTACATCCCCGACCAGATCGAGCGGTTCGTAGAGGCCGTCGTCAAAAGCCCGCGCACCCCCTCGGTCGTCGCGGTCGGCGTCCCCGATCCGATGCTGCTCACCGAGCAGTTGCATCTCCTTCTCGACGAACGCATCGGTGACGGCCGCGACCGGCAGGCCGTCACCGACGAGGTGCGCGGCGCACTGGCCGAGGCGTTCGGGATCGGCGGCGTCACCTTCCACTGGATCCGCCGGGCACAGCTGCCCCGGACCACCAGCGGCAAGATCCAGCGCCATCTCTGCCGGCGGATGATCGAGGAACGCCCGCCGTTCCGACGTACCGACGTACCGACGCGTGTGACCTCGGGAGGGGCACCTGATGCAGGATGAGAAGCGGGACCAGGAGCTTTTCGACAGGATCGTCAAGCACATCGGGGAGTTCGTCGAGACCGACGTGTCCCATCTGACCCCGGAGTCGCACATCGGCAACTCCATCGAGGGCATGAGTTCGCTCAAGATGGTCGAGCTGCTTCTCTTCCTGGAGGACTGCTTCGGCGTCGACTTCGACGAATCCGTCATGGACGAGTTGCAGACCATGCGGGATCTGGAGCACTACATACGGCGGACGCTGGACGCGTCGGAGCAGCGGGCCTGACCCGGAGCGGGACATGCCGCGACACCGCGTGGTGGTCACCGGGGCGGGTGTGCTGTGCCCGCTCGGCTCAACGGTCGAGGAGTTGTGGCGGGGCCTTGTCGCCGGACGTTCGGGGATCGCCCCGCTGACCCGCTTCGACGCGGGCCGGTTCCACAGCCGGTACGCCGGGCAGGTCGACGACTCCGTCGTCACGTTCGCCCCCGGTCCGCTCCAGTTCGAGACGAAGCGTATGAGCGCGTTCGCGCGGTACGCGCTGTTCGCCGCCGACCGGGCGCTGGACGACAGCGGTCTGGGCGGGCCCGCGCGAACCGGGGCGGACGTACGCCGGTATCCGCCGGGGGGCGGCGTCTACCTCGGCGTGGCCATGGGAGGGCTGCCCAGCATCGAGGAGGGCGTACTGCGGCAGGAGAGGCGGGGAGTGCGCAGGACCAGCCCGTTCCTGATCCCCTCCCTCATCCCCAACATGGCGGCGAGCGTGATCGCCCTGCGCCACGGCATCGAGGAGGAGCAGGTCACCGTCGCCGGTGCCTGCGCGAGCGGCAGCCAGGCGATCGGGCAGGCGATGCGCGCGATCCGGTCCGGCGCCCGCACCTGGGCCGTCGCCGGCGGGGCGGAGGCGGTCATCACGCCGATCACGTACTCCGGATTCCAGGCGATGCGGGTGCTCAGCCGGCACGACGACCCAAAGACCACCCCCCGCCCCTTCGACCGCTCGCGGGACGGCATCGTGGTCGGCGAGGGGGCCGCCGTCTTCGTACTGGAGGAGCGTGCGCACGCCGAGGCGCGCGGTGCGGTGATCCACGGCGAGCTGACCGGCTTCGACACCACCAGCGGGGGTGACGACCTCACCGGCATCTCGTCCCGCCATGTCACCCGCTGCCTGAGCGGCGCCCTCGCCGACGCCGGGCTGGAACCCGACGCCGTCGACTGCGTGTTCGCCCAGGCGTCTGGCATGGTGCAGGGCGACGCCGCCGAACTGGAGGCGTTGGACGCGCTCACCGCCGATACCGATCACAAGCCGGTCGTCACGTCGATCAAGGGGCACCTGGGATACACGTTCGCCGCGAACGGCCCGCTGAATCTCGCCGCCGCCCTCATGGCGCTCCGCCACCAGGCCGTCCCGCCCACGCTGAACCTGAAGGAGACCGACGCCCGGTTCGTCAAGACCGACCTCGCCCGTGAGGTCCGGGAGAGGGAGATGCGCCGCTGCCTGGTCAACGCGTTCGGGTTCGGCGGGATCAACGCCGGCCTCGTCGTGTCCCTCGCCGAGCCCCGCTCCCGCTCCCTCGCCTAGTCCCGCCGCCGCTGCCCACAGAGGAGTACCGTGTCCACGCACTTCGAGAAGCTCACCCGCTGCTGCATGAACTGCAAGATCTCCCGATTCCTCGACAAGACCATCGAGATCGAGGAGGCGGGGCGCGCGCGGGTGGCCATTCCGTTCCACAGCGACCTCACGCAGAACGCGGACTTCCTGCACGCCGCCCTGATGTTCGAGGTCGGGGACACGGCCGGTTTCGTGGCGGCCAACTCGATGGAGGAGACCTTCAGCGTCCTGACGGTCGACTACCACATCAACCTGATCCGGCCCGTCCAGAAGGAGGGCATCCACGCCGTCGGCCACGTGGTGACCGCGGGCAAGACGCTCTACGTCGCGCGCAGCGACATCTACAGCGAGAGCGGCAAACTGGTGGCGGCCGGGCAGGGCACGTACACGGTGTCGCGGATCCCGCTCACCGACCTCGAAGGCTACGCGGACTGACCGGGCCGGGGAGCGACGAGTGATCGACGTAGCCGACCACGAGGGCATCGCGCTGCTGACGCTGGACCACGGGCCCGTCAACGCACTGGACCGGGAACTGCTCACGGGCCTCGCCGAGACGCTGGAGGCGGTCGCCGACGCCCGCGCGGTGGTGCTGACCGGCAGCGGACGGTCCTTCTCGGCGGGGGTGGACCTCAAGCGGGTGATCGAGGGCGGGGCGGCGTACGCCGAGGCCTTCCTGCCCGCTCTGCACCGCGCGACCCTCGCCCTGTTCGACCATCCGAGGCCGGTGGTCGGGGCGCTCAACGGGCACGCCCTGGCGGGCGGTTGCGTGCTGGCCGCCGCCTGCGATGTGCGGCTGATGTCCGGCGGCTCCATCGGCCTCACCGAACTCGCCGCCGGGGTGCCCTTCCCCGCGGTGTGCCTGGAGGTCGTACGCCATGCCGTCGGGCCGGCGCTCGACGCGATGGTGCTCGGGGCCGGCCGCTTGACGCCCCAACAGGCCCTGGCCATCGGCCTGGTGCACGAGCTGGTCGAGCCGGAGGAGCTGCTCGCCGCCGCGCTGCTGCGGGCGAACGAGCTGTGCCGTGCGCCGTCGGACGTCTACGCCCTCGCCAAGCGCCAGCTCCACCGGCCCACCCACCAACGCATCGGCGCCGCGCGGCCGTTGGACGACGGCGAGGTGCTGAAGCTGTGGAGCGCCGAGCGCACCGGCCGGACGCTGCGGGAGTACCTGGCGTCCCTGCGCCGAGGCTGACCGGGGCGCCGGGCCGGGCACCGTCGGGGCGGACGCCCGCCTCAGGTCTGCTCGGCCCGGAACCCGGCCGGTGTCACCCCGGTCCGCTGCTGGAAGAACTTCGAGAAGTTCGCCGAGTCCGCGAAGCCGACCGCCGCTCCGATGCGGCCCGCCGGCAGGTCGGTGTGGGCGAGCAGGCGCTTGGCCTCCAGGATCACGCGGCGGTCGATGAAGTCCTTCGGGGTCTGGCCGGTGGCGGCACGCACCGCGCGGACGAGCGTGCGGCGGGAGTAGCCGAGCTGGTCGGCGTACGCGCTGACGCTGTGGTTGGTCGTGAAGCCCTGCTCGACCGCCCCGCGGAACCGGGAGAACGCCGAGTCCGGCAGAGGCCTGCACTCGTCCGCCGCCGCCTGCGCCGACACATGCGCCACCCGCAGCATGAAGGCGGTCAGGGAGTGCCGCAGCACCGACGTGTGCAGGCTCAGCGGCAGCGTCGCCGTGTCCAGGTACTCGCGCTGGAGCTGCGCCAAGGAGGTGTCCAGAGCGGCCAGTTGGGCCTCGTCGGGGTGCAGGAGCGGCGGCCGGTCGTAGCGGTAGAGGCCTGTCGCCTCCACGGTCGCGCGCGGCAGGAAGCCGGGCTGCATCGTGAGCGCGGTGCCGGTGTAGGTGTCGGTCGCCGAGAAGCTGTGCACCTGCCCGGGGCGGATCCACAGGACGTCCCCGGCGCCCGCCTCGTACTCGGTGAAGTCGACCGTGTGGCGGACCGGGCCCGCGCGGAAGAAGAGGAGTACGTGGAAGTCGATGCGGTGCACGCGCCGGGCGAGACCGACGCCGCCCGCCCAGGGGCCCTCCGTGCCCATCGGGCCGACCTGCATCCCGACCCCCGAGACGCTCGCGCTCGGGTCGAAGGGGTAGGTACGGATGTGCTCCGCGGCGCCCATGTGCGCGCTCGGATGGGCGCCGGTCTGCTCCGTCATGCGTTCTTCCCTGCGCTTTCTCGGCCCGGACCGCCTCCGTCCGCCACGGCTGTCCCATTTTCACCGGACGGTGACACGGGCGCACCTTCCTCGTAAAAAGTATGACCTTTAAGTTCGTAGGTGGCTGGACCAGGGTCTTTGGGCCCGGACCGCCGGTGCCCCACGGCACCACCGAAGCACCACGGATGCGAAGGAAGTCATACAGATGAGCACGCAGACACCGGACGGCCTCGACCCCTTCGAGCGGCCCTTCGAGTGGACCGGACTCGACCGGCGTGCCGTCGACACCGCCCGCCTCCTGGCGGCCGATGCCGTGCAGAAGGTCGGGAACGGACACCCCGGCACGGCGATGAGCCTGGCGCCGGCCGCGTACACCCTCTTCCAGAAGGTCATGCGGCACGACCCGGCCGACCCGGAGTGGACCGGCCGCGACCGCTTCGTCCTGTCGCCCGGCCACACCAGCCTCACTCTCTACACGCAGCTCTTCCTCGCCGGGTACGAGCTGGACCTGGACGACCTGAAGGCGTTCCGCACGCAGGGCTCCAAGACCCCGGGCCACCCCGAGTACGGGCACACGGCGGGTGTGGAGACGACCACCGGGCCGCTCGGCCAGGGCGTCGCCAACGCCGTCGGCATGGCCATGGCCGCCCGCTACGAGCGCGGCCTCTTCGACCCCGAGGCCCCCGAGGGCACCAGCCCCTTCGACCACACCGTCTGGGCGATCGTCTCCGACGGCGACCTGGAGGAGGGCGTCTCCGCCGAGGCCTCCTCGATGGCCGGGCACCAGAAGCTCGGCAACCTCGTCCTCCTCTACGACGACAACCACATCTCCATCGAGGGCGACACGGACACCGCCTTCTCGGAGGACGTCGCCAAGCGCTACGAGGCGTACGGCTGGCACGTGCAGCGTGTCGCGCCCAAGGCCGATGGCGACATCGACACGCAGGCGCTGTACGAGGCGCTCGCCGCCGCCAAGGCCGAGACCGGACGGCCGTCCCTCGTCGTGATGCGCACGATCATCGCCTGGCCCGCCCCCAAGGCCCAGAACACCGCGGGCGCCCACGGCTCCGCGCTCGGCGCCGACGAGATCGCCGCCACCAAGCGCGTCCTCGGCTTCGACCCCGAGCAGTCGTTCACCGTCGAGGACGACGTCATCGCCCACACCCGCAAGGCCCTCGACCGGGGCGCCGAGGCACACGCCGCCTGGGACAAGCGGCTCGACGAGTGGCGTGCCGCCGACCCCGAGCGCTCCAAGCTGCTCGACCGGGTCGTCGCCGGCCGCCTCCCCGAGGGCTGGGAGCAGGCGCTGCCCGCCTTCGAGGCCGGTACGAAGCTCGCCACGCGGGCCGCGTCCGGCAAGGTCCTCCAGGCCCTCGGCCCGGTCATCCCCGAGCTGTGGGGCGGCTCCGCCGACCTCGCGGGGTCGAACAACACGACGATCGACAAGACGTCGTCGTTCCTGCCGAAGGGCAACCCGCTGCCCGAGGCCGACCCCTACGGGCGCACGATCCACTTCGGCATCCGCGAGTTCTCGATGGCCGCGGAGATGAACGGCATCGCGCTGCACGGCAACACCCGTATCTACGGCGGCACCTTCCTGGTGTTCTCCGACTACATGCGCAACGCCGTACGGATGTCGGCCCTCATGCAGCTGCCCGTCACCTACGTGTGGACGCACGACTCGATCGGCCTGGGCGAGGACGGCCCGACCCACCAGCCCGTCGAACACCTGGCCTCGCTGCGCGCCATCCCCGGCCTGAACGTCGTCCGCCCCGCCGACGCCAACGAGACCGCCATCGCCTGGCGCGAGATCCTGCGCCGCGGCTCGGACAGGCCGGCCCCGCACGGCCTGGCGCTGACCCGGCAGGGCGTGCCGACGTACGAGGCCAACGAACTGGCCGCGAAGGGCGGCTACGTTTTGGCGGAGGCGTCCACGGGCACCCCGGACGTCGTGCTGATCGCCACCGGCTCCGAAGTACACCTCGCCGTCGAGGCCCGCGAGCGGCTGGAGGCCGAGGGCGTCGCCACGCGCGTCGTGTCGATGCCGTCCGTCGAGTGGTTCGAGGAGCAGCCGCGGGAGTACCGCGACAGCGTCCTGCCGCCCGCCGTCAGGGCCCGCGTCGCCGTCGAGGCCGGCATCGGCCTGACCTGGTACCGCTACGTCGGGGACGCCGGACGCATCGTCTCCCTGGAGCACTTCGGCGCGTCCGCGGACGCCGCCGTGCTGTTCGCCGAGTTCGGCTTCACGGCCGAGAACGTCGCCGCCAAGGCGCGTGAATCCCTCGCCGCGGCCCGCGCCTGACCCCTGCCGGCCACCCGCACCCGACCTCCCGCAAGACCCGAAAGAAGATGAAGCACATGACCAGCGCCCCCTCCTCCTCGCCTCTCAGGGCCCTCTCCGACGAAGGCGTGTCCATCTGGCTGGACGACCTCTCCCGCACCCGCATCGAGTCCGGCAACCTCGCCGAGCTGATCGAGAAGAGCCACGTCGTGGGCGTCACCACGAACCCCTCGATCTTCCAGGCGGCCATCGGCTCCGGTGCGGGCTACGAGGAGCAGCTCACCGACCTGGCCGCCCGCGAGGTCACCGTCGACGAGGCCGTCCGCATGATGACCACCGCCGACGTGCGTGCCGCCGCCGACGTGCTGCGTCCCGTGTACGAGACGACCGGTGGCCGTGACGGCCGCGTGTCGATCGAGGTCGACCCGCGCCTCGCCCACGCGACCGAGGCCACCATCGCCGAGGCCAAGCAGCTCGCCTGGCTCGTCGACCGCCCGAACGTCATGATCAAGATCCCGGCGACCGAGGCGGGCCTGCCGGCCATCACCGAGGTCATCGGCCTCGGCATCAGCGTCAACGTCACGCTGATCTTCTCCCTGGACCGCTACAAGGCCGTCATGGACGCCTACCTCGCGGGCCTGGAGAAGGCGCACGAGCGCGGCATCGACCTGTCGACCATCCACTCCGTGGCCTCCTTCTTCGTCTCGCGCGTCGACGCCGAGATCGACAAGCGCCTCGACAAGGTCGGCACGGACGAGGCCACGGCGCTCAAGGGCAAGGCCGCCCTCGCCAACGCGCGCCTCGCCTACGAGGCGTACGAGCAGGCCTTCGCCACCGACCGCGCCGCCCGCCTCGCGGCCGCGGGCGCCCACAAGCAGCGTCCGCTGTGGGCCTCGACGGGCGTCAAGGACCCGGCGTACAAGGACACCCTGTACGTCGACGAACTGGCCGCGCCCGGCACCGTGAACACCATGCCGGAGGCCACCCTCAGGGCCACCGCCGACCACGGCGACATCCACGGCGACGCCGTCACCGGCACCTACGACGCCTCCCGCGCCGAGCTGGCCGCCGTCGAGCGGCTCGGCGTCTCCTACGACGAGGTCGTGCGGCAGCTGGAGGACGAGGCCGTCGCCAAGTTCGAGGCCGCCTGGACCGACCTGCTCGGCACGGTGGCGAACCGCCTCGCGGACAAGGAGGCGGACACCAAGTGAGCGTCACCGCCTGGCAGAACCCCCTGAGGGACGCCCGCGACCGGCGCCTGCCGCGCATCGCGGGCCCCTCCGGGCTCGTCATTTTCGGCGTCACCGGCGATCTGTCCCGCAAGAAGCTGATGCCGGCCGTCTACGACCTCGCCAACCGCGGTCTGCTCCCGCCGGGCTTCTCGCTCCTCGGGTTCGCCCGCCGCGAGTGGGAGGACCAGGACTTCGCGCAGGTCGTCCACGACTCGGTGCGCGAGCACGCCCGCACCCCCTTCCGCGAGGAGGTCTGGCAGCAGCTCGCCGACGGCATGCGCTTCATCCCGGGCGACTTCGACGACGACACCGCGTTCCGGCAGCTGCGGGACGCGGTCGAGGAGCTGGACGAGAAGCGCGGGACGAGCGGCAACTACGCCTTCTACCTCTCCGTACCGCCGAAGTTCTTCCCCAAGGTCGTCCAGCAGCTCAAGAAGCACGGTCTCGCGGACGCCCCCGAGGGCTCCTGGCGCCGCGCCGTCATCGAGAAGCCGTTCGGGCACGACCTCGCGTCGGCCAAGGACCTGAACGCGATCGTCCACGAGGTGTTCGCCCCCGACCAGGTCTTCCGGATCGACCACTACCTCGGCAAGGAGACCGTCCAGAACATCCTGGCGCTCCGCTTCGCCAACCAGATGTACGAACCCATCTGGAATCGCAGCTATGTCGACCACGTGCAGATCACGATGGCCGAGGACATCGGCATCGGCGGTCGCGCCGGCTACTACGACGGCATCGGCGCCGCCCGCGACGTCATCCAGAACCACCTCCTCCAGCTGATGGCCCTCACCGCCATGGAGGAGCCGGCCGCGTTCGACGCCGAGTCGCTCGTGATGGAGAAGCTGAAGGTCCTCAGGTCGGTGCGCCTGCCCGACGACCTGTCGGCGTCCACGGTCCGCGCGCAGTACGCGGAGGGCTGGCAGGGCGGCGAGAAGGTCAAGGGATACCTCCAGGAAGAGGGCATCGACCGCAAGTCGACGACCGACACCTACGCCGCCGTCAAGCTGGAGGTCGACAACCGCCGCTGGGCGGGCGTCCCCTTCTACCTGCGCACCGGCAAGCGCCTGGGCCGCCGCGTCACCGAGATCGCGGTCGTCTTCCAGCGCGCCCCGCACTCGCCGTTCGACTCCACCGCCACCGAGGAGCTGGGGCAGAACGCCATCGTCGTCCGCGTCCAGCCCGACGAGGGCATGACCGTGCGCTTCGGCTCGAAGGTGCCGGGTACGTCGATGGAGATCCGCGACGTGTCCATGGACTTCGCGTACGGCGAGTCCTTCACCGAGTCCAGCCCGGAAGCGTACGAACGGCTGATCCTGGACGTACTGCTGGGCGACGCCAACCTCTTCCCGCGCACGGAGGAGGTCGAGGAGTCCTGGCGCATCCTCGACCCCGTCGAGGCGCACTGGGACACCCACGGCAAGCCCGCCCGGTACGCCTCGGGCAGCTGGGGCCCGAAGGAAGCGGACGAGATGCTCGCACGAGACGGACGGAGCTGGCGCAGGCCATGAAGATCGATCTGACCGACACCACGGCAAGCAAGATCAATAAGGCGCTCGTGCAAGGACGCCGGGCCATCGGGACGCCCGCCGTGGGCGTGGTCCTGACGATGGTCATCGTCACCGACGAGGAGAACGCCTACGACTCGGTGAAGGCGGCCGAGGAGGCCTCCCGCGAGCACCCCTCGCGCACCCTCGTCGTCATCCGGCGCACCGCCCGCTCCCCGCGCGACCGGCAGGGCAACCGGCTGGACGCCGAGGTGCGGGTCGGCTCCGAGGCGGGCACCGGCGAGACCGTGTTCCTGCGCCTGTACGGCGAGGTCGGCCAGCACGCCGACTCAGTCGTCCTGCCGCTGCTCCTGCCCGACGCCCCCGTCGTCGTCTGGTGGCCGGTCGACGCGCCGGAGAACCCCGCCAAGGACCCGCTGGGCGCGCTCGCCGCCCGCCGCATCACCGACGCGTACGCCGTCGAGGACCCCCTCGCGGCCCTCGAAGCCCGCGCCACGTCCTACGCCCCCGGCGACACCGACCTCGCCTGGACCCGCCTCACGCCCTGGCGCTCCATGCTGGCCGCCGCCCTCGACCAGGCCCGCGTCGACGTCGTCTCGGCCGCCGTCGAGTCCGAGGCCGACAACCCCAGCGCCGAACTGCTCGCCCGCTGGCTGGGTGCCCGGCTCGGCGTCGCGGTCGAGCGCGTCACGACCGCCGGGCCCGTCGTCACCGCGGTCCGCCTCGGCACGGCCGACGGCGAGATCCGCATCGACCGCCCCGAGGGCCCCCTCGCCACCCTGTCCCTGCCCGGCCAGCCCGCGCGCACCCTCGCCCTGAAGGTGCGCTCGACCGCCGAGCTGATCGCCGAAGAGCTGCGCCGCCTCGACGCCGACGAGATGTACGCCGTCGCGCTGCACGGCGACGCCTCCGGCACGAAGGAGTCCGTACGACATGACTGACAGCAAGCCCCTTCTGACGCGCCGCC
The DNA here is from genome assembly GCF_000717945.1 of Streptomyces sp. NRRL S-920. NCBI lineage: Bacteria > Bacillati > Actinomycetota > Actinomycetes > Kitasatosporales > Streptomycetaceae > Streptomyces > Streptomyces sp. NRRL S-920. The sequence goes on along the minus strand of NZ_JODF01000021.1, from coordinate 88,987 downwards.
CGCAGTGGACCGCCCTGGAGGACCACCGCGCCACGTTCAACGGCACGCACCTGCGCGACCTGTTCGCCGCCGACCCGGCACGCGCCGAGCGCTACACCGTCCAGGTCGGCGACCTGCACATCGACTACAGCAAGCACGTCGTCACCGACGAGACGCTCGCCCTCCTCCAGGAGCTGGCCGCCGCCACCGACGTGTTCGGGCAGCGCGACGCCATGTTCCGCGGCGAGAAGATCAACACGACGGAGGGGCGCGCGGTCCTGCACACGGCCCTGCGGGCGCCCGCCGACGCCGTGATCGAGGTCGACGGCGAGAACGTCGTGCCGAAGGTGCACGCCGTCCTCGACAAGATGGCCGCCTTCGCGGAGAAGATCCGTACGGGGGAGTGGACCGGCCACACCGGCAAGCGCGTCCGCAACATCGTCAACGTCGGCATCGGCGGCTCCGACCTCGGCCCCGCGATGGCCTACGACGCGCTGCGCCCGTACACCGCACGGGACCTGACGTTCCGCTTCGTCTCGAACGTCGACGGCGCCGACCTCCACGAGGCCGTCCGCGACCTCGACCCCGCCGAGACGCTGTTCATCATCGCCTCGAAGACGTTCACCACGATTGAGACGATCACCAACGCCAAGGCCGCGCGCTCCTGGCTGCTGGCGTCCCTCGGTGACGAGGCGGCCGTCGCCAAGCACTTCGTCGCCCTGTCGACCAACGCCGAGAAGGTCGCCGACTTCGGCATCGACACGGCGAACATGTTCGAGTTCTGGGACTGGGTCGGCGGCCGCTACTCCTTCGACTCGGCCATCGGCCTGTCCCTGATGATCGCCATCGGCCCGGACGCCTTCCGCGAGCTGCTGGACGGCTTCCGCGTCGTCGACGAGCACTTCCGCACGGCACCGGCCGAGGCCAACGCCCCCTTGCTGATGGGTCTGCTGGGTATCTGGTACGGCAACTTCCACGACGCCCAGGCGCACGCGGTGCTGCCGTACTCGCACTACCTCTCCAGGTTCACCGCCTACCTCCAGCAGCTCGACATGGAGTCCAACGGCAAGTCCGTGGACCGCGAGGGCCGCCCGGTCCAGTGGCAGACGGGCCCCGTCGTCTGGGGCACCCCCGGCACCAACGGCCAGCACGCGTACTACCAACTCATCCACCAGGGCACCAAGTTGATCCCGGCGGACCTCATCGGCTTCGCGAAGCCGGTCGACGAGCTGGGCTCCGAACTCGCCGCGCAGCACGACCTGCTGATGGCGAACCTCTTCGCGCAGGGCCAGGCGCTCGCCTTCGGCAAGACGCCCGACGAGGTGCGCGCCGAGGGCGTGGCGGAGGAACTGGTCCCGCACAAGACGTTCAAGGGCAACCACCCGACGACGACGATCCTCGCGCGCGAACTCACCCCCTCGGTCCTCGGCCAGCTCATCGCCCTCTACGAGCAGAAGGTGTTCGTCCAGGGCGCGGTCTGGAACATCGACTCCTTCGACCAGTGGGGCGTCGAACTCGGCAAGGTCCTCGCCAAGCGCGTCGAGCCCGCCCTCACCGAAGGCGCCGAGGTCCCCGGCCTCGACGCCTCCACGCGGTCCCTCGTCGCCACCTACCGCGCCCTGCGCGGCCGTACCTCCTGACCCCACCGACCCCTCCGCTGACCTCCTGGAAAGAGAGCAACTGATATGCAGCTCGGACTCATCGGCCTCGGCAAGATGGGCGGCAACATGCGCGAGCGCATCCGCCGCGCCGGCCACACCGTCATCGGCTACGACCGCAACCCCGACGTCTCCGACGTCGCCTCCCTCGCCGAACTCGTCGACAAGCTCGAAGGCCCGCGCGTCGTCTGGGTGATGGTCCCCGCGGGCGCCGCCACCCAGTCGACCGTCGACGAGCTGAAGGACCTCCTCTCCGAGGGCGACATCGTCGTCGACGGCGGCAACTCCCGCTGGACGGACGACGAGAAGCACGCCGAGGAGCTGAGGGCCAAGGGCATCGGCTTCGTCGACTGCGGTGTCTCCGGCGGCGTCTGGGGACTGGAGAACGGCTACGCCCTCATGGTCGGCGGCGACGACGAGCACGTGGCGCGCGTCAAGCCCGTCTTCGACGCCCTCAAGCCGGAGGGCGACTTCGGGTACGTCCACGCGGGCAAGGTCGGCGCCGGCCACTTCTCCAAGATGGTCCACAACGGCATCGAGTACGCGATGATGCAGGCCTACGCCGAGGGCTGGGAGCTGCTGGAGGCCGCCGACTCGGTGACCGACGTCCGTGAGGTCTTCCGCTCCTGGCAGCAGGGCACGGTCATCCGCTCCTGGCTGCTCGACCTGGCCGTCAACGCCCTGGACGACGACGAGCACCTGGAGAAGCTGCGGGGCTTCGCCGCCGACTCCGGAGAGGGCCGCTGGACCGTCGAGGCGGCCATCGACAACGCCGTGCCGCTGCCGGCGATCACCGCGTCGCTCTTCGCCCGCTTCGCCTCGCGGCAGGACGACTCGCCGCAGATGAAGATGATCGCCGCGCTGCGCAACCAGTTCGGCGGCCACGCGGTCGAGTCCGCCAAGTAACGCCTCCGGGCAAGCAACGTATCCAGAACCACAACGCATCCAGAACCACTTCGAAGGGGGGCGTTCGCCATGGGTGACCTCCTGCTGGTCCGGCACGGCGAGACCGAGTGGAGCCTGACCGGACAGCACACCAGCTGGACGGACAAGCCCCTCACCCACCACGGCGAGGAACAGGCCAAGTCCCTCGCCCCGTTCTTCGCCGGCCGGTCCTTCGCCCTCGCCCTCACCAGCCCGCTGGACCGCGCGGTCCGCACCGCCGATCTGGCGGGCCTGGCGGGGGCCACCCCGTACGACGATCTCCACGAGTGGGACTACGGGGCGTACGAAGGCATCACCACCCGCGAGATCCACCGCACCCGGCCCACCTGGGACCTCTGGACCGACGGCGTGCCGCCCGGCCCCGAAGGGCACCCGGGGGAGTCACCGGCCGAGGTCGGCGCGCGTGCCGACCGCGTCCTGTCCCGCGTGGACGCGGCGCTCGCGGCCGACGAGGGAGACGTCGTCCTGGTCGCGCACGCGCACTTCCTGCGCGTGGTCACCGCCCGCCGCCTCGGCCTCCCACCCGCCGAGGGCCGCCTGTTCCAGCTGGGCACGGGCACGGTGAGCCGCCTCTCGACGGAGCACGACCGCCCGGTCGTCGCGGCCTGGAACGTACGTCCGCGCGACTGATCCCGCAAGGCCGTGCGGCTGACCTCGCAAGGCCGTGCGTCTGATCCCGCAGGACCCGTGCGGCGCCGCGTCAGGAACGCCGGCGCCGCACGGCGTTCCACGCGTCCTCGGCGGCGTACGTGACGCGCAGCCGCCAGGCGTCCAGCTTGTCCGCCACGGCCGTACGCACCATCTGCCACTTGAACCACGGCGGCAGCTCGCCGTCGAGCCGGGCCGCGGTGCCCGCTGTGGTGAAGGCGAAGCCCCGCCGCTCGGGGTCAAGTAGCCGATGTGCCACGGGAGTTGCCGGGGTTGTCCAGGGTCTCCCAGTCGAAGAGGGTCGCCGGATCGGACGGGGACGACGAGGCGTCCGCGAGTGTCGGGCCGCCCGACGGCCCCGTGCCGATGAGCCGGCTCATCGACTCCGCCGCCCGGACCGCCGCGTCCGCGCAGCAGTTGTTGAACAGGACGTGGACCTCGTCGGCACGCTCGGCCAGGGAGCGTACGCGCGGGAGCCACTCGGCGAGTTCCGCCTCCGTGTACGTGTGGCGGAACTTGTCCTCCTTGGAACCGGCGCCCCACGCCGCGCTGCGCCCGTGGAAGCGGACCACCGCGTGCCGCGGCGCGGCGACGGGGGCCACGGGAGGCATGGACCCCGGCAGCCCCTGCGCCGTGTCCACCGCGACCGCGGCCATGTCCAGCCCCGTCAGCAGCGCCTCGCTGCGGGCACGCCGGTCCTCCTGCCACCACGCGGGATGCCGGAACTCCACGGCCACCGGCCAGCCCGCGGCCCGTTCGGCACACTCGCTCAGCACCTTCTCCGACCGGGGCCCCGGGGCGAACCACGGCGGGAACTGGAACAGCAGCGTGCCCAGCCGGCCCGCCCGGCGAAGCGGTTCGAGCGCGCCGCTGAAGCGCTGCCACACGGTGTCGAGGAGCCAGGGGCCCGCCGGTTCGCCCCGCAGGTCGGCCGGGAGGGAGGCCTGCCGGGTCGGGTGCCCGGTGAGCAGGGAGAACGCCTTCACGTCGAAGCGGAACCCGTCCGGCGTGCGGTCCGCCCACAACCGGCAGGTCTCCTCGCGGGGGAGCGCGTAGTAGCTCGCGTCCACCTCCACCACGGGGAAACGGCCGGCATAGTGGCGCAGCCGCCCCTCGGCGTCCCGTCGGCCCCGCGGATACCAGCCGCTGGCCAGCAGCGCGCGGTCCGTCCACGAACAGGTGCCCACCAGAATCTCGCTCATCCGGTCCGGGTACCCCGAAGCGTCAGGAGGTGCGCAGCGCCTCCAGGAGGCCGACGCGGTTGGTGGTGATCGCGTCGACGCCCGCGTCGATCAGCCGGCGCATCGAGCGGCGGGTGTCGGGGGTCCACGCCGAGACGAGGAAGCCGTCGCGGTGCACCTGGAAGACCAGTTCGCGGTCGACCAGCGGGAAGCGGTAGTTGAGCCAGCGGGGCTTCACCGCGTCGAGCAGGACACGGCGGGGCGGGGCCAGTGTCGTCCAGGTCAGTGCGATCTCCGCGGCCGGATCGGCGTCGCGCACGGCGAGCATCGTCTCCCCGCCCGCGCAGTAGTGGACGCGGTCCGCGGCCCCGCACTCCGCGACGACCCCGACGATCGTCCGCACGGCGTCGTGCGTCGCCCCTGGCAGATCGATCATCACCCGGTGCCCCGCCGTGGCCGCGAGGGCCGCTTCGAGGGTCGGCACACCGCCCTCGGTGAGGCCGTCCACCTCGGCGGAGGACAGCACGCCGAGCGGACGGTCGTACCCCCACAGGCGTTTGAGCGTCGCGTCGTGCAGCAGTACGGGTACGCCGTCGCCGCACAGGCGTACGTCGATCTCCACCGCGTCCGCGCCCTGTTCGAACGCGGAGCGCAGGGACGGGAGGGTGTTCTCGCGGACGCGGTAGGGATCGCCTCGGTGGGCCACGGCTGTCACAGTGCGCATGGCCCCATTGTGGTGCCGGGTCAGGATGCCAGCCACGTCTCCGTGTACGTGTCGATCTCGGCGGCGATCCTGGCCTTGCCCGCGGGGTCGAGGAAGGACGCCTCCACGGCGTTCTTCGCGAGGGCCGCGACGCCGCGTTCGTCCAGGCCGAGGAGGCGGGCCGCGACGGCGTACTCGTTGTTCAGGTCGGTGCCGAACATGGGCGGGTCGTCGGAGTTGACCGTCACGGTCACCCCGGCCTCGACGAACTGCCTGATCGGGTGCTCGTCGAGGGTGCGCACGGCGCGCGTCGCGATGTTCGAGGTCGGGCAGACCTCCAGCGGGATGCGGCGCTCGGCGAGGTGGGCGAGGAGCTTCGGGTCCTGCGCGGAGGTGGTGCCGTGGCCGATGCGCTCGGCGCCCAGGTGGATCAGGGCGTCCCAGACGGTCTCGGGCCCGGTCGTCTCGCCCGCGTGCGGCACCGAGTGCAGACCGGCCGCGATGGCCTGGTCGAAGTAGGGCTTGAACTGCGGACGGGGCACACCGATCTCGGGCCCGCCGAGCCCGAAGGAGACCAGGCCCTCGGGGCGCAGCTTGTCGGTGGTGGCGAGCCGCGTCGTCTCCTCGGCGGCAAGGAGCCCGGCCTCGCCGGGGATGTCGAAGCACCAGCGCAGTACGGTGCCGAACTCCGTCTCGGCGGCCTTGCGGGCGTCCTCGATGGCGTCCATGAAGGCGCGGTCGTCGATGCCGCGGCGGACGGAGGAGTACGGGGTGATGGTCAGCTCGGCGTAACGCACGTTCTGCCGGGCCATGTCCCGGGCCACCTCGTAGGTGAGCAGGCGCACGTCCTCGGGGGTGCGGATCAGGTCCACCACGGAGAGGTAGACCTGGATGAAGTGCGCGAAGTCCGTGAACGTGAAGTAGTCGGCGAGCGCCTCGGGGTCGGTCGGCACCGCGGAGTCGGGGTGCCGGGCGGCCAGCTCGGAGACGATGCGCGGGGAAGCCGAACCGACGTGGTGCACGTGCAGCTCCGCCTTGGGCAGCCCGGCGATGAAGGCGTGCGGGACGAGCGGGTCGTACGGGTCTCGCGCGGTGGCGGCTGCGCTCTGCTGCTCGGTCACGGTTCCTCCCCAGGAACGGGCTTGATCGGCTGATCGATGGGTCGGGGATCATCGTAGGCGGGGGTCTTCGCGGGCGAAGCGGGGGCCGTAGCATGACGGAACGTATGAAAGAGGTGACCGCCATGCCGGACGGCGCGGAGGGCGCGGACGGCGCGGGTGCGCCGGGGGAGCGGGATCCTTGGGCTCCGCCCGCGGAGGACGTGAAGGACGCGGGGGCGCCGCGGGGAGTGCCGGGCCCGGCCGGGCCGCCCGCGGCTCAGGTCCGGTGGGCGGGGACGCCGATGCCGGGGGCCGCGGTGCCCCCGCCCCCGCCGACCGGGGGGCCGGGAGAACCGGTGCCGCCGCCTCCGATATCACCGGACGGGCCGGGGCAGGCGGCGTACGGGTACCCGGGGCAGGGGCCTGCCGGTTTCCAGGGGTACGAGGGTCAGGCGGGGCCCGCCGGTCAGCAGGGTTACCCGGGCTCTCCCGGATACGCCGGATACGCGGGATACCAGGGCGGTCCGCCCGGATACGGCTGGCCCTCCCTGCCGATGGCGCCCGCGAACGGCATGGGCGTGGCCGCACTCGTGCTCGGCATCATCGCCACGGTCTGCTTCTGTCTGGGCCCGCTGGCGGTCGTCCTCGGCGTCCTCGCGGTGGTCTTCGGCGCGGTGGGGCGCGGGAAGGCGCGGCGGGGAGAGGCGACGAACGGCGGCCAGGCGCTGGCGGGGATCATCTGCGGGTCGGTCGGCATCGTGCTGGGGGCGGCCTTCTTGGTGATCCTGATGACAATGCCGGAGGAGCCCGCGACGGACGCCTTGCGCTATGCCTCCACGGTGATCACAGCCAGGTCCTAGGGCGCGGACACGTCCTGGGCCCCCCGGCCGGTTCACCCCGCGTCGCACCGCGAGGACAGGAGCGCCCGCGCTTCCATGAGCGCGAATCCGAGGAGGTTCGGCCCCCGCCACCGCGCCGGGTCCCGGATCAGGGGGTCGTCCGCCGCGAGGCCCACCCCCCACACGCGGTCCAGCGGGCTCGCCTCCACCAGCACCTGCCGGCCCGTCCCCGTGAGGAACTCCCTCAGTGCCGGGTCCGACGTGAACTTGTGGACGCTGCCCCGCACCACGATCTCGAACCGCTCCCGGGCCCAGGCCGCCTCGTCGAAGCCCCGCACGCCCCGCCCCGCCTTCTTCGCTTCGGCGGGCGTCCGTGCCGCGAGGATCGCCCGCTCGGCGTCCGCGTCGGCGAAGAGGCGGGCCTTGCCCGCCATCATCCAGTGCTCCGCCGACGCGTAGGTGACGCCGTCCACGGTGAAGGGCGAGGGCCACCACTGGCTGAGGCAGCTGCGGCCGAGGGAGCCGTCCCGTTTCGGGGTGTGGCCCCAGAAGTACAGGTACTCCACCGGCTCGCCCTCGCTCACCGCGCGGACCAGCGCGTCCACCGAGCGCACCGATTCGATCTTCGTCATGCACGCGAGTCTGGCACGCACCACTGACACACCGTCCTGGGTTTTCCGGGACGACTCGACACCTGGTCGACAGATTCCGTCGCGTAACCAAAAGGCAACAACGGAATCACTTGTTGGACTATCCCTGCTCTGCCAGGATCGGCACTCAAATCGATCTGGAGCTACGCCGACCCCTGTGGGACGGGGAGGGCGGCGGAGGAGAGCGTCATGCACAACTTCCAGGCGCGGGACCATTTCGCGGACGGCGCGCAGTACATCGCCGGGCGGCTGACCAAGGGCACCTCGGGCCGGACCCACGCGGTCGTGGACCCGGCCACCGCCGAGGAGGTCTACTCGTACGAGCTGGCCGGAAGAGACGACGTCGACGCCGCCGTCGCCGCGGCGGCCGAGGCGTTCCCCGGCTGGGCGGGCGCCACTCCGGGCGAGCGCTCGGACGCCATGCACCGTTTCGCGGGCGTGCTCGCGGACCGCGCCGAGGAGTTCGCGCAGGCCGAGTCGTTGCAGTGCGGCAAGCCGATCAAGCTGAGCCGCGAGTTCGACGTCCCCGGCACCGTCGACAACACCGCCTTCTTCGCGGGCGCGGCCCGCCACCTCCAGGGCCAGTCGGCCGGCGAGTACACCGGGGACCACACCTCGTACGTACGCCGGGAGCCCATCGGTGTCGTCGGCTCCATCGCCCCCTGGAACTACCCGCTCCAGATGGCCGCCTGGAAGGTCCTCCCGGCGATCGCGGCCGGCAACACCATCGTCCTGAAGCCCGCCGAGCTGACCCCCTTCACCTCGCTCCTGTTCGCGCAGGCCGCCACCGAGGCCGGCGTCCCGGACGGTGTCGTCAACATCGTCACGGGGGCCGGAAAGGACGCCGGTGAGCACCTCGTCGGGCACCCCGACGTCGCCATGACGTCCTTCACCGGGTCCACCGGCGTCGGCAAGCGCGTCGCCGAGATCGCCACCGCCACCGTCAAGCGGCTGCACCTGGAGCTGGGCGGCAAGGCGCCCTTCGTGGTGTTCGACGACGCCGACCTCGACGCCGCCGTGCACGGCGCGGTCGCCGGAGCACTCATCAACTCCGGACAGGACTGCACGGCCGCCACGCGCGCGTACGTCCAGCGTCCGCTCTACGACGCGTTCGTGGCGGGCGTCGCCGACCTCATGGCAAGTGTGCGGCTCGGCGATCCCTTCGACCCGAGCACCGACATGGGCCCGCTCATCTCGCACGCGCACCGCGACCGCGTCGCCGGATTCGTCGACCGCGCCCGCTCCTACGCGCGCGTGGTGACCGGCGGCGAGGCGCTCCAGCACCCCGGCGCGTACTACAAGCCCACCCTCATCACCGACGCCGCGCAGGACAGCGAGATCGTCCAGTCCGAGATATTCGGACCTGTGCTCGTCGTACTGCCCTTCGACAGCGACGACGAGGGCATCCGCCTCGCCAACGACACCCCCTACGGCCTCGCCGCCTCCGCCTGGAGCCGCGACGTGTACCGCGCGGGCCGCGCCACCCGCGAGATCAAGGCGGGCTGCGTCTGGGTCAACGACCACATCCCGATCCTCAGCGAGATGCCGCACGGCGGCTACAAGGCCTCGGGCTACGGCAAGGACATGTCCGCGTACTCATTCGAGGAGTACACGCAGGTAAAGCACGTCATGTTCGACAACACGGCGGTGGTCCGCAAGGACTGGCACCGCACGATCTTCGGGGACCGATAGCCAACAGGCCGCATGACCGGCGGCCGCCTTCCTCCCGAAAGGGCATCCACGCGCATGGAGCAGTACGAGCCCAATTGCCTCTCCCCGGCCCAGCTGGCCGCCATGCACCGCAGCCTGCGGAACGGCCGGGGTTCCCTGACCCGCCGTTCCCTGCTGCGCGCCGCCACGGGCGGCGCGCTCGCCGCCGGTGGACTCGGCGCGCTGAGTGCCTGCGGGATCCCCGCCGCGGGCAAAAGCCAGGGTGAGGTCTCGTCCGAGGACCACTCGGCCACGGAGAAGCGGCTCACCTTCTCCAACTGGACCGAGTACATGGACGTCGACGAGAAGGACAAGAACCGGCGGCCCACCCTGGCGGCGTTCACGAAACGCACCGGGATCGAGGTCAAGTACACCGAGGACATCAACGACAACGTCGAGTTCTTCGGGAAGATCAAGCCGCAGCTCGCCGCGGGCCAGGACACCGGCCGCGACCTCATCTGCGTCACGGACTGGCTCGCGGCACGGCTCATCCGTTTCGGGTGGGTCCAGAAACTGGACGCGGCCAACCTGCCGCACGCGTACGCCAACCTGTCGTCCCAGTTCCGCGACCCCGACTGGGACCCGGGCCGGGCCTACTCGTATCCCTGGACCGGCATCTCCGCCGTCATCGCGTACAACAAGAAGGCGACCGGCGGGAAGAAGGTCACCTCGGTATCGCAGCTGCTCGACGACCCCAAGCTCAAGGGGCGCGTCGGATTCCTCTCCGAGATGCGCGACACCGTCGGCATGACGCTCCTCGACATGGGCAAGGACCCGGGGGACTTCAGCGACGACGACTACGACGCGGCCATCGCCCGCCTCCAGAAGGCCGTCGACAAGAGGCAGATCCGCCGCTTCACCGGCAACGACTACACCTCGGACCTCGCCAAGGGCGACATCGCCGCCTGCGTCGGCTGGGCCGGTGACATCGTGCAGCTCAAGGCCGACAACCCGGACATCGACTTCCACATCCCGGACGCGGGTTACATCACGTCCACGGACAACCTCCTCGTCCCGAACAAGTCACGCCACAAGCGCAACGCCGAGCGGCTCATCGACTACTACTACGAGCCGGAGCCGGCGGCGCGCCTCGCGGCGTACATCAACTACGTGTGTCCGGTGGACGGGGTCCAGGGCGCGCTCGCGAAGATCGACGCGGACGCGGCGTCGAATCCGCTGATCATTCCTGACAAGGAGATGAAGGAGAAGTCGCGGGCGTTCCGGTCGCTCACGTCCAAAGAAGAGACCGCCTACGAAGAGAAATTCGCGAGGTTGACCGGCGTGTGACGCCGCGTGGGCTGTGGCCGCCTGAACCTGCGGACCCGTTGTGGCTGGTCGCGCAGTTCCCCGCGCCCCTGAAGGGGCGCCTCCGTTGCCCCTCTACTCTCCCCTGGACCCCCTCATGACGACTGCTCAAGAACACGGCGGCGACGTCCGTCTCACCGGGATCAGCAAGACGTACGGCTCCTTCACCGCCGTGCACCCGCTCGACCTCACCGTGCCGCAAGGCTCCTTCTTCGCGCTGCTCGGCGCGTCCGGCTGCGGCAAGACCACCACACTCCGCATGATCGCCGGCCTGGAGGAGCCCAGTTCGGGCACCGTCCACCTCGGCGACCAGGACGTCACGGCTCTGCCGCCGTACAAGCGGCCCGTGAACACCGTCTTCCAGTCGTACGCGCTCTTCCCGCACCTCGACATCTTCGAGAACGTCGCCTTCGGCCTGCGCCGCCGCGGCATCAAGTCCGTGAAGAAGCAGGTCGGCGAGATGCTCGACCTCGTCCAGCTCGGCGAGCAGGCCCGCAAGAAGCCGCACCAGCTCTCCGGCGGCCAGCAGCAGCGCGTCGCCGTCGCCCGCGCGCTCATCAACCACCCCAAGGTGCTCCTGCTCGACGAGCCCCTCGGCGCCCTCGACCTGAAGCTGCGCCGCCAGATGCAGCTGGAGCTGAAGCGCATCCAGACCGAGGTCGGCATCACCTTCGTGCACGTCACGCACGACCAGGAGGAGGCCATGACGATGGCCGACTCCGTGGCCGTGATGAACGGCGGCCGCGTCGAACAGCTCGGCGCCCCCGCCGACCTCTACGAGAACCCGCGCACCACCTTCGTCGCCAACTTCCTCGGCACCTCCAACTTCATCGAGGCGGAGGTCGCCGCGCAGAGCGGCGACGACCTGGTCGTGAAGGCGGGCGACTGCAAGCTGACGCTGCCCACCGCCCGGTGCAGCGGCCCCACCACGACAGGCGGCAAGGTCCTGGTCGGCATCCGCCCCGAGAAGATCTCCCTCACCCACGCCGACGACGCGGGGCGCATCCCCGAGGGCCGCAACCGCATCACCGGGCGCATCGCCGACAGCAGCTTCATCGGCGTATCGACGCAGTACGTCGTGCACAGCCCGGTCTGCCCCTCCTTCGAGGTGTACGCGCAGAACATCGAGCGCGACGGCCGCCTCACCCCGGGCGCCGAGGTCGTCCTGCACTGGAACCCCGCGCACACCTTCGGCCTCGACGCCGCCCAGGATGTCGAGGCGGGCGTCGAGAAGGTCGAGGAGGACGCCACCGCATGACGACGACCCTCACCGAAGCGCCACCGGCGAAGGACCCCGAAGACCCGGCTCCCGCACCGCGCGGGCCCCGTCGGCGCGGCCGACTCACCCCCTACTGGCTGCTGCTTCCCGGCATCCTCTGGCTCATCGTCTTCTTCGCGCTGCCGCTGGTCTACCAGGCGTCGACATCGGTACAGACCGGCTCGCTCGAAGAGGGCTTCAAGGTCACCTGGCACTTCGCCACCTACTGGGACGCGGCCGCCGACTACTGGCCGCAGTTCCTGCGCTCGGTGCTCTACGCGGGCTCCGCCACGGTGCTGTGCCTGCTGCTCGGCTATCCGCTCGCCTATCTGATCGCGTTCCGCGCGGGCCGCTGGCGCAACCTCATCCTCGTGCTGGTCATCGCGCCGTTCTTCACCAGCTTCCTGATCCGTACGCTGGCCTGGAAGACGATCCTCGCGGACGGCGGCCCCCTCGTGGGCGCCCTCAACTCCCTGCACGTCCTGGACGTCACCAGCTGGCTGGGCGTCACCGACGGCGACCGGGTCCTCGCCACACCGCTCGCGGTGATCTGCGGACTCACGTACAACTTCCTACCGTTCATGATCCTGCCGCTCTACACCTCGCTGGAGCGCATCGACGGACGTCTGCACGAGGCGGCCGGTGATCTCTACGCCAAGCCGTCCACGACCTTCCGCAAGGTGACGTTCCCGCTCTCCATGCCGGGCGTCGTCTCCGGAACGCTGCTGACCTTCATCCCGGCGACGGGCGACTACGTGAACGCGGATCTGCTCGGATCGACCGACACCCGCATGGTCGGAAACGTCATCCAGACGCAGTTCCTGCGCGTTCTGGACTATCCGACCGCGGCAGCCCTGTCCTTCATCCTCATGGCCGCCATTCTCCTCATGGTGACCTTCTACATCCGCAAGTCGGGGACGGAGGATCTCGTCTGATGGCCATTCTTCGCCGGCTGCGGCGCAATCTCGTCGTCATCGCGGGCCTGTGCACGCTCGCCTATCTGCTCCTGCCGAATGTCGTCGTCACGGTCTTCTCCTTCAACAAACCGAAGGGCCGCTTCAATTACTCCTGGCAGGAGTTCTCCACCGACGCCTGGCAGAATCCGTGCGATGTCGCCGATATGTGCGGCTCGCTCTCCCTGAGCCTCCAGATCGCCACCTGGGCCACGATCGGCGCGACCGCGCTCGGCACGATGATCGCCTTCGCCCTCGTGCGCTACCGCTTCCGGGCCCGCGGCGCCATCAACTCCCTGATCTTCCTGCCGATGGCGATGCCCGAGGTCGTCATGGCCGCCTCGCTGCTCACGCTCTTCCTCAACATGGGCGCCCAGCTCGGCTTCTGGACGGTCCTCATCGCCCACATCATGTTCTGCCTCAGCTTCGTGGTGACCGCCGTCAAGGCGCGGGTCATGTCGATGGACCCCCGTCTGGAACAGGCCGCGCAGGACCTCTACGCGGGCCCCGTGCAGACCTTCCTGAGGGTCACGCTGCCGATCGCCGCCCCCGGCATCGCGGCGGGCGCGCTGCTCGCCTTCGCGCTCTCCTTCGACGACTTCATCATCACGAACTTCAACGCGGGCTCGACCGTGACATTCCCCATGTTCGTCTGGGGATCCGCACAGCGTGGCACGCCCGTTCAGATCAATGTGATCGGTACGGCGATGTTCCTCGTCGCCGTGCTCCTGGTGCTCGCCGGAATGCTGATCGGCAAGCGCCGCAACAAGCAGTCCCGGTAATTCCCGCCGTTTCAGAAGGAGTGGAAATCATGGCCCCAAGCGCCATGACCCGTTGGACCAAGTCCCTCTCCGACGCCCAGCCGGTCTCGTACTGGCTGGACGACCCCGGCAAGCCCGCCCCCGAGCCCGCCCTCACCGGCGACGAACGAGGCGACCTCCTCGTCGTCGGCGGCGGCTACAGCGGACTGTGGACCGCCCTCAACGCCAAGGAGCGCGACCCGCACCGCGATGTCGTCCTCGTCGAGGGCCGCGAAGCGGGCTGGGCCGCCTCGGGCCGCAACGGCGGCTTCTGCGCCGCCTCCCTCACCCACGGCGTCGCCAACGGCCTGTCCCGCTGGCCCGGTGAGATCGAGAAGCTGGAGGAGCTGGGCGCCCGCAACCTCGACGAGATCGAGGCGGCCGTCAAGCGCTACTCCATCGCCTGCGACTTCGAGCGCACCGGCGAGATCGACGTCGCCACCGAGCCGCACCAGGTGGCCGAACTCCACGAGATGTACGAGGAGATGGCCGCCCACGGCCTGGCGGGCGGCGCCGAACTGCTCGACGCGGACGCCGTGCGCGCGCAGGTCGACTCGCCGACCTTCCTCGGCGGCCTGTGGGACCGCGACGGCGTCGCCATGCTGCACCCGGCGAGGCTCGCGTGGGGCCTGAAGCGGGCCTGCCTGGAGAAGGGCGTACGCGTCTACGAGCACACGCCCGCCCTGGAACTGGCCCGGACCGGCGCGGGGATGGCGGTCCGCACCCCGTACGGCAGGGTCTTCGCCCGCCAGGTGGCGCTCGCCACGAACATCTTCCCCTCGCTGGTCAAGCGCGTCCGCGCGTACACCGTGCCGGTCTACGACTACGCGCTGATGACCGAGCCGCTGACCGAGGGCCAGCTGGCCGCGATCGGCTGGCGCAACCGGCAGGGACTCGGCGACAGCGCCAACCAGTTCCACTACTTCCGGCTCTCCGCCGACAACCGCATCCTGTGGGGCGGCTACGACGCGATCTATCCGTACGGCGGGAAGGTGCGCGCCGAGTACGACCACCGCCCCGAGACGTACGCGAAGCTCGCCGGGCACTTCTTCACCTGCTTCCCGCAGCTTGAGGGGGTTCGCTTCACGCACGCGTGGGGCGGCGCGATCGACACGTGCTCGCGCTTCTCGGCGTTCTTCGGCACGGCCCACCAGGGCCGCGTCGCGTACGCGGCGGGCTATACCGGCCTCGGCGTCGGGGCCACCCGGTTCGGCGCCGACGTCATGCTCGACCTGCTCTCCGGTGAGCGCACGGAACGCACGAGCCTGGAGATGGTCCGCACGAAGCCGCTGCCGTTCCCGCCCGAGCCGTTCGCCTGGACGGGCGTCGCGCTGACCAAGTGGTCGCTCGCCCGCTCCGACGCCAACGGCGGCAAGCGGAACCTCTGGCTCAAGACGATGGACAAGCTGGGGCTCGGCTTCGACAGCTGAAGCGGCGCAGGTGCCGGCTGAACCGGCGTACGCCCCACCGCCGCGGCGCGAGCCGCCTCACTACCAACAAGTAGCCGAACCCGCGTAATGCCCGGCTCCCGGGCCCCTCTCACCAGTGACACGCACAGCCGTCACCGGGAAACAGGGAGGTCCAGCCATGACTGGCTCGGGAGCGAGGTCGGCGCTCGAATGGCTCGTATCGGTGGCACCGGATCCGGACGCCTGCCGATGGGAATGGGAGCGCAACCCGTACGGCGTCGCGCTCCTGCCCGCCGGCAGGCGCTGGGACGTGCTGATTCTCCCCGGCGAGCTGGGCCACCCCACGCTCGACGTGCTGACCTGCTGCACCGACCGCCCGGGGCCGGTGCTCGCCGACTTCGGCGACGCGCGCATGGGCTTCTTCGTGCCGGCGGGCACGGTCGCCCACTGGCTCGGCACGGGGGTGCGCGGCGCGGGCCGCGGCACCTGGATCGTCGTGCCCTACCCCGGGCGGGTGACGGGCGGCGTCCGCTGGCTGGTCCCCCCGGACGGATCCGGCACGCTGACGGACCCCGCGCTGCTCGAACTGGCGATGCACGAGGCGGCCGCGGGCCTCGCCCGGGAGACCCGGGACGAGGAGGCGTGACCGCCGTACCGCCCGACCACCGCCACCAGCACGCGCAGCAGCATCCCGCACAGCAGCCACGAGGCCACCACGTCGAGCGGCCAGTGATATCCCCGCCGCACGAGACCGAAGCCGACGGCGACGTTCAGCACCGCGCAGCCGACGAGCAGCGCGCGACGGCCGTACGAGCCGCGCAGCAGGGGGAGCAGGAGCAGCGCCGCCGCTCCATAGGCGACGGCGGCCGTCGCGGCGTGGCCCGAGGGGTAGAAGCCGTCGTGGCCCGCCATGCCCGGCGGCCCCGGCCGGCCGATGGCCGCCTTGAGCGGCACGACGAGCGCGGGCACCGCGGCCATGGCGAGGGCGGCGGCCACCGCGGGCAGCCACCAGCGGACCGTACCGGCGCGATGGCCGCGCCAGGCGGTGCAGACGAGGACGGCGAGGAGGACCGGCACCGCGACCGTGAGATTGCCGAGGTCGGCGAGGAACTCCGCGGCGCGCCCCGGCAGGCGGCTGCCGCTCAGGGCCCGCCCCGCGCGCTCGTCGGCCCGGCGCAGCGGCCCTTCGGCGACGACCTGCCAGGTGAGCAGCGCGAACACGAGCGCGCACAGGCTGAGGAAGAGGGGCGGCCGCCCCGGCACAGGGGGGGTTGTCCCGAGGCGGCCGGAAGGACCGGGGTGCCGCGCGCCCCGGGGGGTCTGGGGCGTGCGGTCATCCGATCGGTGAGGAGTTCCGGAGCCAGCGGCTCCGGGTGCGTGCGCGAGGGCACGACCGGGACGGGCCCGGGGAGGCTCCGACCTGGTGTCGCCCACAGTCCCCTGTGGGCGGGGTGTCTCTCTCATCCGGAGAAACCGTACGGCAGAAACGTACGACAGAGGCGTGCGGCCCGACAGGCGGTTCGGCAACCTGTCATGGGGCCCGCACACCTTCTTCACACGCCCCGACGCTCCCTTGGACTCAGACGCCGGCGAAGGCGTTCTCGATGATGTCCAGGCCCTCGTTGAGCAGGTCGTCGCCGATGACCAGCGGCGGCAGGAAGCGCAGGACGTTGCCGTAGGTGCCGCAGGTCAGGACCAGCAGGCCCTCCGCGTGGCAGGCCTTGGCCAGGGCCGCGGTGGCCGCCGGGTGGGGCTCCTTGGTCGTCCGGTCCTTGACCAGCTCGATGGCGATCATCGCGCCGCGGCCGCGGATGTCGCCGATGATGTCGAACTTCTCGGCCATCGCCGTGAGGCGGGCCTTCATCGTCGACTCGATCGCCTTCGCCTTGGCGTTGAGGTCCAGCTCCTTCATCGTCTCGATGGCGCCGAGCGCACCGGCGCAGGCCACCGGGTTGCCGCCGTAGGTGCCGCCGAGGCCGCCCGCGTGCGGGGCGTCCATGATCTCGGCGCGGCCCGTGACGGCGGCGAGCGGCAGACCGCCCGCGATGCCCTTGGCCGTGGTGATCAGGTCGGGGACGATGCCCTCGTCCTCGCAGGCGAACCACTGGCCGGTGCGGCAGAAGCCGGACTGGATCTCGTCCGCGACGAAGACGATGCCGTTGTCGTTGGCGAACTTCACGATCTCGGGCAGGAAGCCCTTCGCGGGCTCGATGAAGCCGCCCTCGCCGAGCACGGGCTCGATGATGATCGCGGCGACGTTCTCCGCGCCGACCTGCTTGGTGATCTGGTCGATGGCCTGCTTGGCGGCCTCGGGTCCGGCGTTCTCGGCGCCGGTCGGCCAGCGGTAGCCGTAGGCGACCGGGACGCGGTAGACCTCGGGGGCGAACGGGCCGAAGCCGTGCTTGTACGGCATGTTCTTGGCGGTCAGCGCCATCGTGAGGTTCGTACGGCCGTGGTAGCCGTGGTCGAAGACGACGACGGCCTGGCGCTTGGTGTACGCACGGGCGATCTTGACGGCGTTCTCGACGGCCTCGGCGCCGGAGTTGAACAGCGCCGACTTCTTCTCGTGGTCGCCCGGCGTCAGCTCGGCGAGCGCCTCGGCGACCGCCACGTACCCCTCGTACGGCGTGACCATGAAACAGGTGTGCGTGAAGTCCTGGAGCTGGGCGGAGGCCCGGCGCACCACGGCCTCGGCGGAGGCACCGACGGAGGTCACGGCGATGCCGGAACCGAAGTCGATCAGACGGTTGCCGTCGACGTCCTCGATGATGCCGCCGTCCGCGCGGGCGGTGAAGACGGGCAGCACGGAGCCCACGCCACCGGCGACCACGGCGGTACGGCGGGCCTGAAGCTCCTGCGACTTCGGGCCGGGGATGGCGGTGACGACGCGGCGCTCCTGCGGGATGTCGCTCATGCGGGGCTCCTGTTTCTGGGGGGTTGGACGGCTACGCCGGACGCTGGCTGACGGTTTCGCCCTGGGCCGGCCTTCGCCTGGTTCGACGGGGGGTTTCTCGCAGATTAGGGGCGGGGCGGGGGGACGGTCATGCTCCATCGGGGTGGGGTCGCGCGGCACGGTTGTCCGACTTGGACACATGCCGTGTTCCAGCACTCCGGGCGGACCGGGCGCGTAACCGGTGAACTCCCCTCGCGCTGCCACTAGATTGAGCGCGGATCGACGGACGGACCGGCAGGTCAGGGGGCAAGGCCGATGGACACCGAGGGCACGCACGGGGCACGCGACGGGCAGCGGGCCGCACCGGTGCCGCGCCCGGCGACGCCGACCGCTCCCGCCGCGCCCCCGATGCCCCGGCAGCCGCCGGGCGCCGAAGGCCCCGCCTCCGTCGCCGACTGGCTGGCCACGCCCCGCCCCGAGGCGGCCCCGGGCATCTGGCGCTACGGCTACCGGCCCCCCGAGCCCGAGGCCGAGACCGAGGGCGCCGGCCGGCGCCTGGTCGTCGGCATGGTGATCTCCGCCGTGCTCGGCCTGCTCTTCTGGTCGCTGTGGCGGCAGGGCAACATCCCCTACCAGTGGGCGCCGCTGAAGCTGTTCACGCCGGGGGACTGGTGGTGGGCCGGGAGCACCCAGCCCAAGGGACTGGAGGGCATCGACGCGCGGATCGTCTACGACGGGGTGGTCTTCGGCGCGCTGGTGTACACCGTCGGACGGCTCGGCGCGTGGCCCGACGCGATCCGGCACTTCGTGGTCCGGCGCCCGCAGCCGTCCCGCGCGGTGCTCGCCTCCGTCGCCGCCGTGGGCGCCCTGATCTTCGTCTGGCCGAGCGCCCTCGGGCTCGACACCCGGCCACTGCCCGTGGCCGACCCCGTCTTCTCCCTGGTCGCGCTCGTCACCGGCGACCCCGACGTCTTCGCCTCGCCCGCGGTCATCGACACCCTGTACGTCCTGATCACCCTCGCCGTGCTGTGGCCCTTCGCCCGCATCGGCGGCTGGTGGCAGGCGGTCCGCGAGGCCAGGGGCGCCACCGTGCGGCGGCCCGCCACCCCGCCCCGCCCGGCCGACGCGCCCCCGCGCGCCCACTGGCCCGAGCTGCGCGCCGCGGGCCAGGACAAGGCCGCGGACCTCCTCTCCGCCGAACTGCTCAGCGGGCGCATGACCGACGTCGACTGCGCCCGCGTCGCCCACGCCTGGCGCACGGCGGCCCCCGACCCGGCCGCTCCCGACCCCACCGCCCTGGCCACCTTCGTGGACACGGTCGCCCGGCACGGCGCCGCCGCCTGGACCCACCCCTCGGGCCACCGCGACCTGCCGGCCCGCACCGCCGTCCACGACCCGCTCGTCGGCCAGGTCAGGATCGGCCGCTTCGCGCGGGACGACCGCAACCCGTACGCCGTACGCGGCGCGGGCGCGGCCCTCGACCCCGCCGTGCTCGGCACCTCACTGCTCGCCGTCGGCCCCTCCGGCGCGGGCAAGACGGGACGGCTGATGCGCCCCGTCGCCGAGTCGCTCGCCCTCGGCGCCCTCGCCGGGCGGTGCGCGGTCGTCGTCGTGTGCGCGGCGGGCACGGCGCTCGGCGCCGACGACGCGTACGACGTCGTGGTCAGGCCGGGCGACCCGGCCTCCGTGCACGACATCGACCTGTACGCGGACTGCGCCGACGCGGACGAGGCCGCGGCCTTCCTCGCCGAGGGACTCGTCGGCGACCTGGAAGCCGTCGACACACGGCGTGCCGCCACCACCCTCGCCCAACTGCTCGGCCCCTACCACGCCCTCCACGGGCGCTTCCCGTCCGTGCCCGTCCTGCGGGAGCTGCTCGAAGGGGACCCCGCGGGCCTCACCGCCCTCCAGTCGGGGCTCGCCGCGGGCGAGCACACCGCCATGCGCCGCGAACTGGACGCCCGTATGCGCCAGTCAGGCTCCCCCAACGACCCGGGCCCCGCGCTCGCCGACCGGCTCGCGCTGCTCGACCGGCCCGCTTTCGCCGATTTCTTCGACCCCGGCGGCGACGGCCACCCCTTCTCGATGCGGGCGGTCGTCCACCATCCGCTGCGGGTCAGGGTGGATCTGCCCGAGCACGGCCACGAGGAGGCGTCGCGGCTGCTGGCCCGGCTGCTCCTCGCCCAGTTCACGTACGTCGTGCGCAGCCGTGCCCGGCGGCCGCACTTCGCCTGTCTGATCCTGGACGACGCCTCGCGCACGCTCACCGCCGAGAGCGTGCGCGCCATCCAGCGGCTGCGGTCGCTGAACGCGGGCGTCGTCCTCGGTCTTCGCACCATAGGAGAGGTGCCGGAGTCCCTCCAGGGCCCCCTGTACGCGGCGGTCGGCTGCCGGATGGCCTTCTCCGGGGTGACGACCTGGGACGGACGGCGGTTCACCGAGGCCTGGGGCACCGAATGGATCGAGACGAAGGAAGTCGCCCAGCACACCGTCTTCGCCGACCAGCCCGTCACGCGCGCGCTGCACTCGCTGCGCAAGCTCGTCACCGGCAAGGCGGTTACCACCGACGCGGTCACCGTGCGCAAGGTCGAGCGTGAACGCTGGTCCGCCTCGGACCTCGCCCACTCGCTGCCCCCCGGCCACGCCGTGCTCTCGCTCGCCACGGTGGCGGGCGGACACGCGCCTCCCCTGCTGGTGGACCTCCGGGGGTAGTCCCGGGGGTGGGCCGGCGGGTGGATGGACGGGGTCCGGTCGGCGCCCGTGGTTACCCGTCAGTCCGTCTTGTCCCTACCGTACGGTGAGGCAGAATCGACACAGGTCGTTCATACGGACCGGCCAAAAGATCCGCAGACCTGAAGGTCCCATGCCGCCCACCCTCGCCTCGCTCGTCCACCACTCCGCGCTCAAGCTGACCGTGCGCGCGGGCGAGGAGCGCCTGGACACCCCCGTGCGCTGGGCCCACGCCAGCGAACTCGCCGATCCCGTGCCCTACATGGAGGGCGGCGAGCTGCTCCTGATCACCGCGCTCAAGCTGGACGCGGAGGACCCGGAGGCGATGCGGCGGTATGTGAAGCGCCTCGCGGGCGCCGGGGTCGTCGGCCTCGGCTTCGCCGTCGGCGTGCACTACCCGGACATTCCGAAGGCCCTGCTCGACGCCGCCACCGAAGCGGACCTGCCGCTCATCGAGGTGCCGCGGCGCACGCCGTTCATCGCCATCAGCAAGGCCGTCTCCGCCGCCATCGCGGAGGAGCAGTACCGCGCGGTCACCGCGGGCTTCGCCGCCCAGCGCGAACTGACCCGGCAGACGCTGAGCGACGGCCCCGAAGGGCTGCTCCTCGCGCTCGCCGGGCAGGTCGACGGCTGGGCCGCCCTGTACGACGCCTCGGGCGCCGCCGTCGCCGTCGCACCGGACTGGGCCGCGCGGCGGGCCGCCCGCCTCACCACCGACGTCGAACGCCTGCGGGAGCGGCCCGCTCCCGCGAGCCTCGTCGTCGCGGGCGCCGAGGACCGCGTGGAGCTGCACTCGCTCGGCACGGGACGCAGGCCGCGGGCCGCTCTCGCCGTCGGCACGGCATCCACCCTCGGCACCGCCGAGCGGTACGCGGTGCACTCCGCGATCGCGCTCCTGACCCTGACCACCGAGCGCTCGCGGTCGCTGCACGCGGCCGAACAGCGCATCGGCGCCGCCGTGCTGCGGATGCTGCTTGCGGGCGAGCCCGACCACGCGCGGACCGTCGCGGGTGACCTCTACGGCGGCCTGCTGGACGCGCCCTTCCGGCTCGTCGTCGCCGAGGTGGCGTCCGCGTCGGCGGCACGCGTGCGCGCGGGCGCGGGGACGGGCACGAGCCCGGCCACCGGGACGGAGGAGAGCGGCGAGGGCGCCGGGGAGCCCGCCGCCCCGGCCTCACCCGCGGTCCTCGCCGCGGTGGCCGACGCCGCGGCGAGCGGCGATCCGCTCGCCGCGCTCGTCGACGTCGTCGAGGCCGCGGCCGCCCGCTCCGGAGAGGCACTGCTCGTCGTGCCCTACGGAGAGCGGCTGGTGCTGCTCGTCGTGGACGGCGGGGCGGGGGTGCGGGCCTGCGCGCAGTACGCGGCGGCGCTGGAGGCCGGGCGGGGCACCGCCGGGCGCGAGGCCACGGCGTCCGGCGAGGAGGCCGAGCTGGTCATGGGCCTCTCCGCGCCGACAGGGCCGATCGCCGCGGCCACCGCGTACAAGCAGGCCGAACAGGCGCTGTCCGTCGCGCGGCGGCGCGGCCGGGCCCTCGTCGAGCACGAGGAACTGGCCGCGGGGTCCGTGCTCCCGCTGCTCGCGGACGACGCGGTACGCGCCTTCGCCGACGGCCTCCTGCGGGCCCTGCACGAACACGACGCGACGGGCCGCGGCGACCTCGTCGCCTCGCTGCGGGCGTGGCTCTCCCGGCACGGGCAGTGGGACGCGGCGGCGGCCGACCTCGGCGTCCACCGGCACACCCTGCGGTACCGCATGCGCCGCGTCGAGGAGATCCTGGGCCGCTCCCTGGACGACCCGGACGTCCGCATGGAGCTGTGGCTGTCCCTGAAGGCGACCTCGGTGGGATCCGAGTGACGGCGGCAGCGTCGGCAGTACAAGGCGCACGGCAGCGCCGGCCAGTACAAACAGGCGCGAGGCCCCCGGCCAGTACTCCGCGTCGGACAAACGTCTAAGGCTTTGGCTGCCCCTACGGTGAGGGACGTACCCCCAGACACACCTCCGCGGAAGGGCCGGGAAACACATGACTTCCATCCACGCCTTCTGGCTCGCCGGTCGCCAGACCACCGGCGAGACCACGCTCGACGTCACCTCGCCCTGGGACGGGCGGCTCGTCGCCAAGGCGGCCGTCCCGACCGACGCCCAGGTCGAGGAGGCCGTGGCCGCCGCGTACGCCGTGCGCGACGAGTTCGCCGCGACCCCGGCCCACGTCCGCGCCGCCGCCCTCGACCACGTGAGCCGCAGGCTCGTCGAGCGCACCGAGGAGATCGCGCAGCTCATCTCCGCCGAGAACGGCAAGCCGATCAAGTGGGCCCGCGGCGAGGTCGGCCGCGCCGTCTCCGTCTTCCGCTTCGCCGCGGAGGAGGCCCGCCGCTTCAACGGCGGCGAGGCCCAGCGCCTGGACACCGACGCCGGCGGCCAGGGCCGCCTCGCCCTGACGCGCCGCTTCCCCAAGGGCGTCGTCCTCGGCATCGCGCCGTT
Source organism: Streptomyces sp. NRRL S-920 (assembly GCF_000717945.1). Lineage (NCBI taxonomy): Bacteria > Bacillati > Actinomycetota > Actinomycetes > Kitasatosporales > Streptomycetaceae > Streptomyces > Streptomyces sp. NRRL S-920. The sequence continues at coordinate 65,747 of NZ_JODF01000021.1, read as the reverse complement.
CAACTTCCCGCTGAACCTCTGCGCCCACAAGATCGCCCCGGCCATCGCCGTCGGCGCGCCGATCATCCTGAAGCCCGCCCCCGCGACCCCGCTGTCCGGCCTCGTCCTCGGCGAGCTGCTCGCCGAGACCGAGCTGCCCGCGGGCTCCTGGTCGGTCCTGCCGGTCGCCAACGACAAGATGCCCGCCCTCGTCCAGGACGAGCGCATGCCGGTCATCTCCTTCACCGGCTCCGACAAGGTCGGCTACGCGATCATGGACTCGGTGCCGCGCAAGCACTGCACCCTGGAGCTGGGCGGCAACGGCGCGGCCGTCGTCCTCGCCGACTTCTCCTCGGACGAGGACCTGGACTGGGCCGCCTCGCGCATCGCGACCTTCTCCAACTACCAGGGCGGCCAGTCCTGCATCTCCGTGCAGCGGGTCATCGCCGACGCCTCCGTCTACGACCGGCTCGTGCCGCGCGTCGTCAAGGCCGTCGAGGCCCAGGTCACCGGCGACCCGTCCGACCCGAGGACCGAGGTCGGCCCGCTGGTCAACGAGGACGCCGCCAAGCGCGTGGAGTCCTGGGTCGACGAGGCCGTCGGGGCGGGCGCGCGGCTGCTCGCCGGCGGCAAGCGCGACGGCGCCACGTACGCGCCGACCGTCCTCGCCGACGTACCGGCCGATGTGACCATCGCCTGCGAGGAGGTCTTCGGACCGGTCCTCACCCTCAAGAAGGTGGACGGCGAGGCGGAGGCGTTCGCCGCCGTCAACGACTCCAAGTACGGCCTCCAGGCAGGCGTGTTCACGCACGACCTCCAGACCGCCTTCCGCGCCCACCGCGCCCTTGAGGTCGGCGGCGTGGTCATCGGCGACGCCCCCTCCTACCGCGCCGACCAGATGCCGTACGGCGGCGTCAAGCAGTCCGGCGTCGGCCGCGAAGGCGTCCGCTTCGCGATGGAGGACTACACCTACGAGCGGGTCATGGTGCTCACGGGCCTCGCCCTGTAAGCGGCCCCATCCCCGAGGCCGACGGCCGGAGCCCACTGTGCGGGGGCTCCGGCCGTTGTCGTACGAACGCTGCGCGAGGACTGGTGGGATCGGGACGAATGGGGTACCAACGATCCAGTAGCACTCGTCAGTAACCGATTCCTCTGCGCGGCGAGGTGAGCCCTCATGACCGCACCAACCCCCAAACCGTCCGTGAGCGAACGCGAGGCCCGGCAGGTCGCCGAGGCCGCCCGCGAGCAGGACTGGCGCAAACCCAGCTTCGCCAAGGAACTCTTCCTCGGCCGCTTCCGGCTGGATCTGATCCACCCGCACCCCATGCCGCCGGACGAGGACGCGCGGCGCGGCGAGGAGTTCCTCGCCAAGCTCCGCGACTTCTGCGAGACGAAGATCGACTCGGCCCGCATCGAGCGCGAGGCGCGCATCCCCGACGAGACCATCAAGGGCCTCAAGGAACTCGGCGCGCTCGGCATGAAGATCGACACCAAGTACGGTGGGCTCGGCCTCACGCAGGTCTACTACAACAAGGCCCTCGCCCTCGCCGGTTCCGCGAGCCCCGCGATCGGCGCGCTGCTCTCCGCGCACCAGTCGATCGGTGTACCGCAGCCCTTGAAGATCTTCGGTACGCAGGAGCAGAAGGACGCCTTCCTGCCGCGCTGCGCCCGCACCGACATCACGGCGTTCCTGCTGACCGAGCCGGACGTCGGCTCGGACCCGGCACGCCTGGCCACCACGGCCGTGCCCGAGGGCGACGACTACATCCTGGACGGCGTGAAGCTGTGGACGACCAACGGCGTCGTCGCGGACCTGCTCGTCGTCATGGCGAGGGTGCCGAAGTCCGAGGGCCACAAGGGCGGCATCACGGCGTTCGTCGTCGAGGCGGGCTCCGAGGGCGTCACCGTGGAGAACCGCAACGCGTTCATGGGCCTGCGCGGCTTGGAGAACGGCGTGACCCGCTTCCACCAGGTACGCGTCCCGGCTGCGAACCGCATCGGCCCGGAGGGCGCGGGCCTGAAGATCGCCCTCACCACCCTCAACACCGGGCGGCTCTCGCTGCCCGCGATGTGCGTCGGCGCGGGGAAGTGGTGTCTGAAGATCGCCCGCGAGTGGTCCGGCGCCCGTGAGCAGTGGGGCAAGCCCGTGGCGTTCCACGAGGCGGTCGGCGCGAAGATCTCCTTCATCGCGGCGACGACCTTCGCGCTCGAAGCCGTCCTCGACCTCTCCTCGCAGGTGGCCGACGAGGACCGCAACGACATCCGCATCGAGGCGGCCCTCGCCAAGCTGTACGGCTCCGAGATGGCCTGGCTGATGGCCGACGAGCTGGTCCAGATCCGCGGCGGCCGCGGCTTCGAGACCGCCGAGTCCCTCGCGGCCCGCGGCGAGCGCGCCGTCCCCGCCGAGCAGATCCTGCGCGACCTGCGCATCAACCGCATCTTCGAGGGCTCCACGGAGATCATGCACCTGCTGATCGCCCGCGAGGCCGTGGACGCCCACCTGAAAGTCGCGGGCGACCTCATCGACCCCGACAAGACCCTCTCCGACAAGGCGCGGGCGGGCGCGCGGGCGGGCGGCTTCTACGCGCGCTGGCTGCCGAAACTGGTCACGGGCCCCGGCCAGCTCCCACGCTCGTACGCCGAGTTCCACCCGCCCGGCCACGTCGACCTCTCCGGCCATCTGCGCTACGTCGAACGCGGCGCCCGGAAGCTGGCCCGCTCCACCTTCTACGCCATGTCCCGCTGGCAGGGAAAGATGGAGACCAAGCAGGGCTTCCTCGGCCGGATCGTCGACATCGGAGCCGAACTGTTCGCGATGAGCGCGGCCTGCGTACGCGCCGAACTCCTGCGCACCACCGAGGACTACGGCCGCGAGGCCTATCAACTGGCCGACGCCTTCTGCCGCCAGTCCCGCATTCGCGTCGAGGAACTCTTCGACCGCCTGTGGACCAACACCGACGAACTCGACCACAAAGTCGTCAAGGGCGTCCTCTCGGGCACCTACACCTGGCTCGAATCAGGAATCATCGACCCCTCCGGAGACGGCCCGTGGATCGCTGAAGCGGCCCCCGGCCCCTCCAAACACGAGAACGTCCATCGCCCCATTCGCTAGCGTCGCCGCACGTGACACGTACGCCATGTACGCCACATAGGGGCCCGCGCGGTCCTGCCGGACAGGTCTTGCGGCCACAATGGGGGGATGAGCGACAGCCCATCCCCCCTCGCCGACCCGCATCTCGTCTTCGACCCCGTCTCCATCACGGACGGGGCAGGCCCGCGGGACATCGTCATCCTCGGCTCCACGGGCTCGATCGGCACCCAGGCCATCGATCTCGTCCTGCGCAACCCCGACCGCTTCCGCGTCACGGCGCTCTCCGCCGCGGGCGGCCGCGTCGGCCTCCTCGCCGAGCAGGCGCGGCGGCTGCGGGTCAAGACCGTCGCGGTCGCCCGCGAGGACGTCGTACCGGCGCTGCGGGAGGCGCTCCAGGGGCAGTACGACACGGGGGAGCCGCTCCCCGAGATCCTGGCCGGACCGGACGCCGCCACCCAGCTCGCCGCCTCCCCCTGCCACACGGTCCTCAACGGCATCACCGGCTCCATCGGTCTCGCGCCGACGCTCGCCGCCCTCGAAGCGGGCCGCACCCTCGCGCTCGCCAACAAGGAATCCCTCATCGTCGGCGGCCCGCTCGTCAAGGCGGTCGCCAAGCCCGGCCAGATCATCCCGGTCGACTCCGAGCACGCGGCCCTCTTCCAGGCGCTCGCCGCAGGCACCCGCGCGGACGTACGCAAACTCGTCGTCACCGCGTCCGGCGGCCCCTTCCGAGGACGTACGAAGGCCGATCTCGCGCACGTCACCCCCGAGGACGCGCTCGCGCACCCCACCTGGGCCATGGGGCCGGTCATCACCGTCAACTCCGCGACCCTGGTCAACAAGGGCCTGGAGGTCATCGAGGCGCACCTCCTCTACGACATCCCCTTCGACCGCATCGAGGTCGTCGTCCACCCCCAGTCCTACGTGCACTCCATGGTGGAGTTCACCGACGGCTCGACCCTCGCCCAGGCCACCCCGCCCGATATGCGCGGCCCCATCGCCATCGGCATCGGCTGGCCCGAGCGGGTGCCCGACGCGGCGCCCGCCTTCGACTGGACCAAGGCGTCGAGCTGGGAGTTCTTCCCCCTCGACAACGACGCGTTCCCGTCGGTCGGACTCGCCCGGCACGTCGGGCAGCTCGCGGGCACGGCCCCGGCGGTGTTCAATGCCGCCAACGAGGAATGCGTGGACGCGTTCCTCAAGGGCGCGCTGCCCTTCAACGGCATCATGGAGACCGTGACGAGGGTCGTGGAGGAGCACGGCACCCCCGTCACCGCTGGGCCGGGAACCTCCCTGACCGTGGCGGACGTCCTCGAAGCGGAGACCTGGGCGCGCGCTCGGGCCCGCGAACTGGCAGCCAAGACGACCGCGGAGGCTCGTGCATGACGACCTTGATGATGATCCTCGGCATAGTCGTCTTCGTGATCGGGCTGCTCTTCTCGATCGCCTGGCACGAGCTGGGGCACCTCTCGACGGCCAAGATGTTCGGCATCCGCGTGCCGCAGTACATGGTGGGCTTCGGCCCGACCCTCTTCTCGCGCACGAAGGGCGACACCGAGTACGGCGTCAAGGCCATCCCCCTCGGCGGCTACATCCGCATGATCGGCATGTTCCCGCCGGGCCCCGACGGCCGCATAGAGGCCCGCTCCACCTCGCCCTGGCGCGGCATGATCGAGGACGCCCGCTCGGCGGCCTTCGAGGAGCTGAAGCCCGGCGACGAGACCCGCCTCTTCTACACGCGCAAGCCGTGGAAGCGCGTGATCGTGATGTTCGCGGGCCCCTTCATGAACCTGATCCTCGCCGTGGCGATCTTCCTCGGCGTGATGATGACGTTCGGCATCAGCTCCCAGACGACCCAGGTGAGCAAGGTCTCGGACTGCGTCATCCAGCAGAGCGAGAACCGCGCCAAGTGCGAGAAGGGCGACAAGCCCGCCCCCGCCAAGGCGGCCGGCCTCAAGCCCGCCGACAAGATCGTCGCCTTCCAGGGGCAGCCCGTCGACGACTGGTCCACGCTCCAGTCGAAGATCCGCGAGACCATCGGCCCCGCCACCATCACCGTCGAGCGCGACGGCAAGCGGCTGGACCTGCACGCGAACCTCATCAAGAACCAGGTCACCAAGACCGACGGCGAGGGGGCCTACGTCGAGGGCAAGTACGTCTACGCGGGCTTCCTCGGCTTCACCCCGGCCACCGGCATCGTCCAGCAGTCCTTCGGCGACTCCGTGGAGCGCATGGGCGACATGATGGAGAGCGGCGTCGAGTCGCTCATCGCCCTGCCGTCCAAGATCCCGGACCTGTGGGACGCGGCGTTCGGCGACGGCGAGCGCAAGCAGGACTCGCCGATGGGCGTGGTCGGCGCGGCCCGCGTGGGCGGCGATGTGTTCACCCTGGACATCCCGCCGCAGAACCAGATCGCGATGATGCTGTTCCTCATCGCGGGCTTCAACCTCTCGCTGTTCCTCTTCAACATGCTGCCGCTGCTCCCGCTGGACGGCGGCCACATCGCCGGCGCCCTGTGGGAGTCCGTGCGCCGCAACGTGGCGAAGGTCCTGCGCCGTCCCGATCCGGGCCCGTTCGACGTCGCCAAGCTGATGCCGGTCGCCTATGTGGTGGCGGGGATCTTCATCTGCTTCACGATCCTGGTGCTCATCGCCGACGTGGTGAATCCGGTGAGAATCTCCTAGTTGCGCGAAGTTTGCGGCGGCCCGGCGTTCTATGTGCCGGGCCGCCCACCATTGGGTGGACTTCTGGGCGTGATGTGCCCGGGCCCGGCGGGGTGCCGTAATCTCGAAGCCTGGAGCCCGCCGATCTCGGGACCTTGATCCACACTGTGATCCACACTCTTGGGGATGCTCGCCAGATGACAGCCGTATCGCTCGGAATCCCGTCCGTTCCGACCAAGCTCGCCGACCGAAGGGTCAGCCGCAAGATCCAGGTCGGTTCGGTGGCCGTGGGCGGCGACGCGCCGGTCTCCGTGCAGTCGATGACGACGACGCGTACGTCGGACATCGGCGCCACGCTCCAGCAGATCGCGGAGCTGACCGCGTCCGGCTGCCAGATCGTCCGGGTCGCCTGCCCCACGCAGGACGACGCCGACGCGCTGGCGACCATCGCGCGGAAGTCCCAGATCCCGGTCATCGCGGACATCCACTTCCAGCCGAAGTACGTCTTCGCGGCGATCGACGCGGGCTGTGCGGCGGTGCGCGTGAACCCGGGCAACATCAAGCAGTTCGACGACAAGGTCAAGGAGATCGCGCGCGCCGCCAAGGACGCGGGCACGCCGATCCGCATCGGCGTCAACGCGGGCTCGCTGGACGCCCGCCTCCTGAAGAAGTACGGCAAGGCGACCCCCGAGGCGCTGGTCGAGTCGGCCCTGTGGGAGGCGTCCCTCTTCGAGGAGCACGACTTCCGGGACATCAAGATCTCGGTGAAGCACAACGACCCCGTGGTCATGGTCAACGCCTACCGCCAGCTGGCGGCCCAGTGCGACTACCCCCTGCACCTCGGCGTCACCGAGGCGGGCCCGGCCTTCCAGGGCACGATCAAGTCGGCCGTCGCCTTCGGCGCGCTGCTCTCCGAGGGCATCGGCGACACGATCCGGGTCTCGCTGTCCGCGCCCCCCGCGGAGGAGATCAAGGTCGGCATCCAGATCCTGGAGTCCCTGAACCTCCGCCAGCGCCGCCTGGAGATCGTCTCCTGCCCGTCGTGCGGCCGCGCCCAGGTGGACGTCTACAAACTGGCCGAGGAGGTCACGGCGGGCCTCGACGGCATGGAGGTCCCGCTCCGCGTGGCCGTCATGGGCTGCGTGGTGAACGGCCCCGGCGAGGCCCGCGAGGCAGACCTCGGCGTCGCCTCCGGCAACGGCAAGGGCCAGATCTTCGTCAAGGGCGAGGTCATCAAGACCGTCCCCGAGTCGAAGATCGTGGAGACGCTCATCGAAGAGGCGATGAAGATCGCCGAACAGATGGAGAAGGACGGCGTCGCCTCCGGTGAACCCACCATCTCCGTAGCGGGCTGACCCCCTCATAGCTTCTGTGCCACTGCCCCGCCGCTCCAGGAGCGGCGGGGCAGTGGCGTGCCCGGCGGCGCCCGGAGCGGCGCCGGGGCGTACGCGAGTCCCGCGCGGCCTGCGCGCCTGACCAGGGCGGACGAAGGCACCCCCGCACAAGGCGCCCCCGCCAGGTACAGTGCGGAGATCAGCAAACCGTATGGTGAGGCCCCCGCACGTGTTGACTCAGACCACCACCAGGGTCCTCGACCCGAGTGACCTGGACGCCGCGCTCGCCGTGCTCGACCGCGAGCCGGTCGCGAACGCCTTCGTGACCGCCCGCGTCCAGGTGGCCGGCCTCGACCCCTGGCGCCTCGGCGGCGAGATGTGGGGCTGGTACGAGGACGGCATGCTCGCGTCCCTCTGCTACGCGGGCGCCAACCTCGTCCCGATCTGCGCGACCCCGCGAGCCGTCCGCGGCTTCGCCGACCGCGCCCGCAGGGCAGGACGCCGCTGCTCCTCCATCGTCGGCCCCGCCACCGCCACCGCCCAGCTGTGGCGGCTCCTCGAACCGTCCTGGGGCCCCGCCCGCGAGGTCCGCACCCGCCAGCCCCTCATGGTCACCGACAGGCTCCCGGACGACATCACCCCCGATCCGTACGTCCGCCGCGTCCGCAAGGACGAGATGGACACGATCATGCCGGCGTGCGTGGCGATGTTCACCGAGGAGGTCGGCGTATCGCCGATGGCCGGGGACGGCGGGCTCCTCTACCAGGCCCGCGTCGCCGAACTCGTCGGCTCCGGCCGCTCCTTCGCCCGCATCGACCAGGACGGCAAGGTCGTCTTCAAGGCCGAGATCGGCGCCGCCACGCCCCACGCCTGCCAGGTCCAGGGCGTCTGGGTGGCGCCCGAGTACCGCGGCCGCGGCCTCGCGGCCCCCGGCATGGCGGCCGTCCTGCGCTACGCCCTGGAGGACGTCGCCCCCGTCGTCAGCCTGTACGTCAACGACTTCAACACCGCGGCCAGAGCGGCGTACCGACGCGTGGGCTTCCAGGAGGTCGGCGCGTTCATGAGCGTCCTGTTCTGACGTCCCGGGCCGCCCCGCCACCCGTGCCGAGCGCCCTGTTCAGAAGCGCGACGGCGCGAAGTAGGGTCGCCTCATGACTGACGACGTCGTGATCGGGCCCCTCGACCTCGCCGCGCGGGTGGACGAAGCGCTGGACGTCCAGGCCCATGCCTTCGGGCTGAGCGACGACGAGGTGGCCGTGCGGCGCCAGATCGTCCTGCGCCACCTCACCTACCCGGGCGCCCGCGCGTTCGGCGCGACCACCCCCGAGGACCGGCTCGTCGGCTTCGTCTACGGCATGCCCAACGACCGCCGCCACTGGTGGTCGACGGTCGTCGAGCCCTACCTCCGCGGCCGGCAGCTGGACGGCTGGCTCGACGACTCCTTCGTCATCACCGAGCTGCACGTGCACCCGAGCCACCAGGACCGCGGTATCGGCCGCACCCTGATCACCACCATCACGGAGGGCGTCGCCGAGCCCCGCTCGATCCTCTCCGCGATCGACGTCGAGAGCCCCGCCCGCGGCCTGTACCGCTCCCTCGGCTACACGGACCTCGCCCGCCGCGTCCTGTTCCCGAGCGCCGCCATGCCGTACGCCGTGATGGGCGCCCCGCTGCCCCTGCCGCGCCGGGTCTGAGCCGTAACCGATTTCCGCCCGCGCCCGCGCCCCGGCTAACCTCCTGTTCATTACCCTCCCCACGCTCTCGGCAGTGCCGAGCAGAGGGGACCCCCTTGTAGCAGGAGTTGATCATGGCCCAGGTCCAGCGCATGTCCCGATTGATGGTCAAGACACTGCGCGACGACCCGGCGGACGCCGAGACCCTCAACCACAAGCTGCTCGTCCGGGCCGGATACGTCCGCCGCACCGCCGCGGGCATCTGGACCTGGCTGCCGCTCGGCAAGAAGGTCTACGAGAACATCGCCCGTGTCGTCCGCGAGGAGATGGACGCCATCGGCGGCCAGGAGGTCCTCCTCCCGGCGCTCCTGCCCAAGGAGCCCTACGAGGCCTCCGGCCGCTACGAGGAGTACGGCGACCTGCTCTTCCGCCTCAAGGACCGCAAGGGCGCCGACTACCTCCTCGGCCCGACCCACGAGGAGATCTTCACCCAGGTCGTCAAGGACCAGTGCTCGTCCTACAAGGACCTGCCGGTGATCCTGTACCAGATCCAGACGAAGTACCGCGACGAGGCCCGCCCCCGCGCCGGTGTGCTGCGCGGCCGCGAGTTCCAGATGAAGGACTCGTACTCCTTCGACACCACCGACGAGGGCCTCGCCGAGTCCTACGCCCTGCACCGCGGCGCCTACCAGCGGATCTTCGAGCGCCTCGGCCTCGACTACCGCATCGTGTCCGCCGTCGCGGGCGCCATGGGCGGCTCCAAGTCCGAGGAGTTCCTGGCCCCGGCCCCCGCGGGCGAGGACACCTTCGTGGACTGCCCCGCCTGCGACTACGCCGCCAACACCGAGGCCGTCACCTTCGCGCTCGCCCCGGTCGACGGCTCGGCGCACGGCCCCGCCGAGGAGCTGGACACCCCCGACACCCCGACCATCGAGACCCTCGCCGAGCACCTCGGCGTCCCGGCCTCGGCGACCCTGAAGAACCTCCTGGTCAAGGTCGACGGCGAGATCGTGGCCGTCGGCGTCCCCGGCGACCGCGAGGTGGACCTCGGCAAGCTCGGCGAGCACCTGGCCCCGGCAGAGGTCGAGCTGGTCACCGCCGAGGACTTCGAGGGCCGCGACGACCTCGTACGCGGCTACGTCGGCCCGCAGGGCCTGGACAAGGTCCGCTACATCGCCGACCCCCGCGTCGCCCCGGGCACCGCCTGGATCACGGGCGCCAACAAGCAGGACAAGCACGCCAAGAACGTCGTCTGCGGCCGTGACTTCGACGTCGACGACTATCTGGACGTCGTCGTGGTCGAGGCGGGCGACCCGTGCCCCAACTGCGGCACCGGCCTCCAGCTGGACCGCGCCATCGAGATCGGCCACATCTTCCAGCTCGGCCGCAAGTACGCCGACACCTTCCAGCTCGACGTCCTCGGCAAGGAGGGCAAGCCGGTCCGCGTGACCATGGGCTCGTACGGCATCGGCGTCTCCCGCGCGGTGGCGGCGCTCGCCGAGCAGACCGCCGACGACAAGGGCCTGTGCTGGCCCAAGGAGATCGCCCCCGCCGACGTGCACGTGGTCGCCGCGGGCAAGGCGCTCCAGACCGAGCTGGCCCTGGACGTCGCCGAGAAGCTGGGCGCCGCGGGCGCGCGCGTCCTGGTGGACGACCGGGCCGGGGTCTCCCCGGGCGTGAAGTTCACCGACGCCGAACTGATCGGCGTCCCGCAGATCCTGGTCGCGGGCCGCCGCTCCGCCGAGGGCGTCGTGGAACTGAAGGACCGCCGCACGGGTGAGCGCGAGGAGATGACGGTCGAAGAGGCCGTCGCCCGCCTCACGGCGTAGCCCCCGAAGGGGCGCGGGGAACTGCGCGACCAGCCACACACGGTCCGCGGGCTCCGCGCCCACCGGGGTCACCCGGTCACAGCCACCCCGCGAACTCCAAAAGCAGCTCCGCGTCCTGAGGCCGCCCCACCCGCAAGGCCCGCACCCCCGACTCCACGGCCCGGAAGAGCGTCCAGCCCCGAAGCCGCTCCTGATCCACCTCAAGGGACTCCGCGAGCTTCTTCACGCGCCGCCGCGTGATCGACGCCCCGGACGGCGAGGCGATCAGATCCTCCACCCGGTCACGGACGAGCCGCGCCAGATCGAAGGCGGCGTCACCGACCACCGGATCGGGCCCCACGGCCAGCCACGGCACCCGGTCCCCGGCAAGGACCTTGCTCTGCCGGAAGGTGCCGTGCAGCAGCCGCGGCTCGGGCTCCGCCGCGAGAAGCTCCTGCCGCGCGGCGAGGGCGGCGTCCACCAGCGGCGCGACCTCCGCGCCCGAGGAGGCCCGCATCGCCTCGGCCTGCCGTCCCGTCCGCTCGGCGACCGTCTCGAACCGGTGCCCGGCGGGCGGCTCCACCCACAGCCGCCGCAGCGTCCCCGCCGCTTCGAGCAGCGCCTTGGCCTCCGGCAGCGAGCGCACGGACACATCACGGTGCAGCCGTTCGAGGAGCAGCGCCCCGTCCGCGCACTCGGGGTCGAGCAGCCGGGCGGCGCCGCGTCCGCCCCAGTGCGCGAGGGCGGCCCGCTCGCTCTCCGGGCGCGACCGGGGCGGCACGAGCTTGAGCACGGCGGGCGTTCCGTCGGCCTGGCGCACCATCACGACGAGGCCGCTGCGCCCGCCGGGGACGTGGACCCGTTCGACGGTCAACTCGCGCAGTGCGACGGCCTGTTCCACTGCCTCGGGCAGCTTCGCCAGCCAGTCGTCGCCGTCCTGCGCCGTCTCGCCGAGTGCGGTGACCAGGCGGCGCGGCGGTTCGAAAGACATGCGCGAGTCGTTCCTTCCTGAGGGGTTACGCCTTGGGCGTCGCCGGAGCCGATGAGCCGGATGGGGCGGACCGCTCGGCGAGCCCAGGGAAGGCTACGCTCCCGCCCCGCCACCGCGCCGCCCGGACCGCCGCCTCGCGCAGCGCCGCGGCGGCGCTGCCGCGCCGGGCGCCCGAGGAAGCGCGTACGAGATCGGAGTAGACCCCGGCGATCCGGTCCTCCAGATCGGCGGCGAGCCGGGCGGCAGCGGCGGCGTCCGGCACCGGGAAGGGCAGCGCGTAGGCCGCGTCGGCGGGCTGCGGCTCGCCGCCGAGGTCACGCACGGCGCGCTGGAGTTCGTCGCGCCGGGCGCGGTGCGCGTCGTACGCGGTGCGGGCCTCGTCCCTGCGGCCGTCGCCGACCCGGCCGCCCACGACCCCGTAGCCGTACACGGCGGCGTGCTCGGCGCCCAGGGCGGCCTGCACGGCCTTCAGCTCGGCGTCCTTGGACTCGCTCACTTGTCGCCCTCCGTCAGCAGATACGCGTGGGCCGCGCCCGCGGCGGCCACCGAGGCGAGCAGCCTGGCCTGCTCGGCCGGGGCGTCGACCAGGGCCGCGCCCCGCCGGTCGGCCAGGGCGCGCTCGGCGTCGGCGAGGTCGCGTACCGCCTTGCCGGGGTCCGAGGCCACGGACGGCTTCGGAGCCGGGGCGGCGGCACCGGAAGCCGACGCCGAGGGGGAGGCCGGGGCACGGCCGCCCCCGAACGCCTCCGCGTGCTTGCGCACCTCCGCGCGCAGCGGCTCCAGCCGCCCGGCGAGCGAGGGGTGGGCGGCGAGCACGGCGTCGTACCGCCCGAGCAGTTCCGTGCTCTCCCGCGCCGCCCGGGCGCGCAGGCGGCGCACGGCGGACGGGTGCTCCGCCTCGGAGCCTGCGGAGTCCGAGCAGCCCGTGAGCAGCGCCGCGGAGGCGATGCCGGCGGCCCCGGCGAACAGGCTCCTGCGGCGCGGTCCCGGGCGGGACCGTGGGGCGGTGGGATACGACGGCACGGCAGACGTCCTCGGAAGGAAGGCCAAAAGGCGCGAGCGAGCAGACAGACAGAGGCAGACAGAGGCAGTCAGAGGCAGGGAGTGGGCGCGGGCCCGGTGATCACCGTACCTTCGGACGGTCTCCGTACGCGTGATCGGCTCGGGACGGGCGGCACATCGCCCCTCCGGTGGGCGGCAACACCCCTCGGGACCGGATACCCTTTGACCTGACACGCAGACTTGCAACGAAATCACAACAGCACACGCGGCCGAGGAGTCACCCGGATGAGCACCACCCAGAGCGAGAGGCTGCGGCAACTACTGGAACCGCTCGTCAGCTCCCAGGACCTGGATCTCGAAGAGATCGAAGTGGCCTCGGTCGGACGCAAGCGAGTGCTGAGAGTCGTCATCGACTCCGACGACGGCGTGGATCTGGACCAGATCGCGGAAGTGAGCCGCCTGCTCTCCGCGAAGCTCGACGAGACCGACGTGATGGGCGAGGGGGAGTACGACCTCGAGGTCGGTTCCCCCGGCGCCGAGCGCGCGCTGACCGAGCACCGCCACTATCTGCGCGCCGTCGACCGCCTGGTGAAGTTCCAGCTGACCGCTGGCGACGAGCTGGTCGCCCGCATCCTCACGGTGGACGACGAGGGGCTCGACCTCGAAGTGCCCGGCGTGAAGGGCCGCAAGGCCACCACCCGCCGGATCGCCTTCGACGAGATCGACAAGGCGCGTGTGCAGGTCGAGTTCAACCGCAAGGACAAGCAGGACATGAAGGAAGAGGAGGAGGCGTAGCCGTGGACATCGACATGAGTGCCCTGCGGGGTCTGGTACGGGAGAAGGAGATCTCCTTCGACCTCCTCGTCGAGGCGATCGAGTCGGCCCTCCTCATCGCCTACCACCGCACCGACGGCAGCTTCCGCCGCGCGCGGGTGAAGCTGGACCGCGACAGCGGCCACGTGACGGTATGGGCGACGGAGGACCCGGCGGACCTCGAAGAGGGCCAGGAGCCCAAGGAGTTCGACGACACGCCGTCCGACTTCGGCCGCATCGCCGCGACGACCGCCAAGCAGGTCATCCTCCAGCGTCTGCGCGACGCCGAGGACGACGCCACGCTCGGTGAGTACGCCGGCCGCGAGGGCGACATCGTCACCGGCGTGGTCCAGCAGGGCCGCGACCCGAAGAACGTGCTGGTCGACATCGGCAAGCTGGAGGCCATCCTGCCGGTGCAGGAGCAGGTCCCGGGCGAGGAGTACCCCCACGGGCTGCGCCTGCGCAGCTACGTCGTCCGGGTGGCGAAGGGTGTCCGCGGCCCGTCCGTGACGTTGTCGCGCACGCACCCGAACCTGGTCAAGAAGCTCTTCGCGCTCGAAGTGCCCGAGATCGCCGACGGCTCCGTCGAGATCTCGGCCATCGCCCGCGAGGCCGGCCACCGCACCAAGATCGCCGTGCGCTCGACGCGCTCGGGGCTCAACGCCAAGGGCGCCTGCATCGGCCCGATGGGCAGCCGCGTGCGCAACGTCATGGCCGAGCTGAACGGCGAGAAGATCGACATCGTCGACTGGTCGGACGACCCGGCCGACATGGTCGCCCACGCGCTCTCCCCGGCCCGCGTCAGCAAGGTCGAGATCGTCGACCTCGGCGCGCGCTCGGCCCGGGTGACCGTGCCGGACTACCAGCTGTCGCTGGCCATCGGCAAGGAGGGGCAGAACGCCCGCCTGGCCGCGCGGCTCACGGGCTGGCGCATCGACATCAGGCCCGACACCGAGAACCCCGCCGACCAGTAGCGGACCCGGCGCGACGGCCGCCACCGGAGTACTCCGGGGGGCGGCCGTGGGAATAAATCCGGGCGCGCACCGCTTGGATCACGACAGTATGTGGCGAGTAGCCGTTCGATTTTTGCCCCGAAGGGGTGAGGTCGGTGCGGGGAGGTAGACTTGAGCGTGTCTGGCCGGACGCCAGCCCGGGCATGCCCTGAGCGTACGTGTGTGGGATGCCGGGAGCGAGCGGCCAAGAGCGATTTGCTGCGCATCGTGGCGATCGAGGGCGCCTGCGTCCCCGACCCAAGCGGTACGCTGCCCGGCCGGGGTGCGTATGTGCATCCCGCCCTGGTCTGTCTGGACCTGGCGGTCCGCCGCCGGGCGTTCCCTCGGGCCTTCCGCGCCCAGGGTCCGCTCGACACGGAGGCGTTGCGCCGAGCTGTCGAGACAGTTGCCGAGCAGGCAACACCGTAAGACGTGGTCGCACGGAACCCCGTGCGGCCTTGGTATTCCGCGAGTTGGAAGTAGGTCGAGATTGCGATGAGCACTCGATGAGCACGCGATGAGTACGCCCATGAAGTAGCGACGGTCCGGCGTAACCCGGACCTAAAAGGAGCGAAGTGGCTAAGGTCCGGGTATACGAACTCGCCAAGGAGTTCGGGGTAGAGAGCAAGGCCGTCATGGCCAAGCTCCAAGAACTCGGTGAATTCGTACGTTCGGCGTCCTCGACGATCGAGGCGCCCGTAGTACGCAAACTGACTGACGCATTCCAGCAGGGTGGCAACGGCAAGTCCGCCGCCAAGCCCGGCGCGCCGCGCAAGCAGGCCGCCCCCAAGCCGCCGGCCCCCTCGGGCCAGGCGTCCCCCTCTCCCGCGCAGGCCGCCCGTCCGGGTCCGGCCGCGCCCAAGCCGCCGGCCCCCAAGCCCGCGGCCGAGAAGCCCGCGGCTTCTCCGGCGACCCCGGGCCCGCGCCCGACGCCGGGCCCCAAGCCGCCGGCCCCCAAGCCGGCCCCGGCCTCCCCGGCGCCGACCGCCCCGGAGTTCACGGCTCCGCCCGCCGCCCCGGCCGCTCCGGCAGCCCCCGCGGCTCCGCAGGCCCCGCGTCCGGCCGCAGCCCGTCCCGGTGCCCCCAAGCCCGGTAGCCGTCCGGCTCCCGCGCAGGGCGGCCAGGGCCAGGGTGGCCGCGGCGAGGGCCGTGGCGACCGCGGCGACCGTCAGGGTGCCGCGCGCCCCGGCGGCCAGGGTGCCCCCCGTCCCGGCGGCGCCCGTCCCGCGGGCCCGCGTCCGGGCAACAACCCGTTCACCTCTGGTGGCTCCACCGGCATGGCGCGCCCGCAGGCGCCCCGTCCGGGCGGTGCCCCGCGACCCGGCGGTCCCGGCGGCCAGGGCGGCCCCGGCGGCGCCCCGCGCCCGCAGGGCGGCCAGGGTGGCCCCGGTGGCGCTCCCCGTCCGCAGGGTCAGGGCGGCGCCCGTCCGACCCCGGGCGGCATGCCTCGCCCGCAGGCCCCGCGTCCCGGCGGTGGCCCCGCGGGTAACCGTCCCAACCCGGGCATGATGCCGCAGCGTCCCGCTGCCGGTCCTCGTCCCGGCGGTGGCCCCGGCGGTGGCCGTGGTCCCGGTGGCGGCGGTCGTCCCGGCGGTGCCGGTGGCGGTCGTCCCGGTGGCGGCGGCTTCGCGGGCCGTCCGGCCGGTCCCGGTGGCGGCGGCGGCGGTTTCGCCGGTCGTCCCGGTGGTCCCGGTGGTGGCGGCGCCGGTCGTCCCGGTGGTGGCGGCGGCTTCGGCGGTCGTCCCGGCTTCGGTGGACGTCCCGGTGGCCCCGGTGCCCGTGGTGGCACGCAGGGCGCGTTCGGCCGTCCCGGCGGGCCCGCCCGTCGTGGTCGCAAGTCGAAGCGGCAGAGGCGCCAGGAGTACGAGGCCATGCAGGCCCCGTCGGTGGGCGGCGTCATGCTGCCTCGCGGCAACGGACAGACCGTCCGCCTGTCGCGCGGTGCCTCGCTGACCGACTTCGCCGAGAAGATCAACGCCAACCCGGCGTCGCTCGTCGGCGTGATGATGAACCTCGGCGAGATGGTCACCGCCACGCAGTCCGTCTCCGACGAGACGCTGAAGCTCCTCGCGGACGAGATGAACTTCGTCCTGGAGATCGTCAGCCCGGAGGAGGAGGACCGCGAGCTGCTCGAGTCGTTCTCCATCGAGTTCGGTGAGGACGAGGGCGGCGAGGACATGCTCGTCTCCCGTCCGCCGGTCGTGACCGTCATGGGTCACGTCGACCACGGTAAGACCCGACTGCTGGACGCGATCCGCAAGACGAACGTCGTCGCGGGCGAGGCCGGCGGTATTACGCAGCACATCGGTGCGTACCAGGTCGCCACCGAGGTCAACGGCGAAGAGCGCGCCATCACCTTCATCGACACCCCCGGTCACGAGGCGTTCACCGCCATGCGTGCCCGTGGTGCGAAGTCCACCGACATCGCGATCCTCGTGGTCGCGGCGAACGACGGTGTGATGCCGCAGACGATCGAGGCGCTGAACCACGCCAAGGCGGCCGACGTGCCGATCGTGGTCGCGGTCAACAAGATCGACGTCGAGGGTGCCGACCCGACCAAGGTGCGCGGTCAGCTCACCGAGTTCGGTCTGGTGGCCGAGGAGTACGGCGGCGACACGATGTTCGTCGACATCTCCGCGCGCCAGGGCCTCAACATCGAGCAGCTGCTCGAAGCCGTGGTCCTGACCGCGGACGCCTCGCTCGACCTGCGGGCCAACCCGGAGCAGGACGCGCAGGGCATCGCCATCGAGGCCCACCTCGACAAGGGCCGCGGCGCCGTCGCGACCGTCCTCGTCCAGCGCGGTACCCTCCGCGTCGGCGACACGATGGTCGCCGGTGACGCCTACGGCCGAGTCCGCGCCATGCTCGACGACAAGGGCGAGAACGTGGAGGAGGCGACCCCGTCGACTCCGGTCCTCGTGCTCGGTCTCACCAACGTCCCGGGCGCGGGCGACAACTTCCTGGTCGTCGACGAGGACCGTACGGCCCGTCAGATCGCCGAGAAGCGTGCCGCCCGTGAGCGCAACGCCGCGTTCGCCAAGCGCACCCGCCGGGTGTCCCTCGAGGACCTCGACCAGGTGCTCAAGGCGGGCCTGGTCCAGGACCTCAACATCATCATCAAGGGCGACGCGTCCGGTTCGGTGGAGGCTCTCGAGTCCTCGCTGCTCCAGCTCGACGTCGGCGAAGAGGTCGACATCCGCGTCCTGCACCGCGGTGTGGGTGCGGTCACCGAGTCCGACATCGACCTGGCGATGGGCTCCGACGCCATCGTCATCGGCTTCAACGTCCGCGCGGCCGGCCGTGCCGCGCAGATGGCGGAGCGCGAGGGCGTCGACGTCCGCTACTACTCGGTGATCTACCAGGCCATCGAGGAGATCGAGGCGGCCCTCAAGGGCATGCTCAAGCCGGAGTACGAGGAGGTCGAGCTGGGCACCGCGGAGATCCGCGAGGTCTTCCGCTCGTCCAAGCTCGGCAACATCGCCGGTGTCCTCATCCGCTCGG
This sequence comes from Streptomyces sp. NRRL S-920, assembly GCF_000717945.1. Classification (NCBI taxonomy): domain Bacteria; kingdom Bacillati; phylum Actinomycetota; class Actinomycetes; order Kitasatosporales; family Streptomycetaceae; genus Streptomyces; species Streptomyces sp. NRRL S-920. The sequence continues at coordinate 47,900 of NZ_JODF01000021.1, read as the reverse complement.
GCGAGGTCAAGCGCAACACCAAGGCCCGCCTGCTGCGCGATGGCAAGGTCATCGCGGAGAGCCTCAACATCGAGGGTCTGCGCCGCTTCAAGGACGACGTCACCGAGATCCGCGAAGGGTTCGAGGGCGGTATCAACCTCGGCAACTTCAACGACATCAAGGTCGACGACGTCATCGCGACGTACGAGATGCGCGAGAAGCCGCGCGGCTGATCGACTGCCTCAGGGCGGTCTGATCCGCGTGGTCAGTGTCGGGGCCGGTCGACGGGGAAAAATCCCGTCGATCGGCCCCGGCCGTTCCGTGTACGGTTCTTGTGTCCCTGCCAAGTGGTTGGCGGGGCCACCGAACCCGTACCGGCGGGACATCCGGACACACATGTATGTGGGGACTCTGTCCTTCGATCTGCTCCTCGGCGACGTACATTCGCTGAAGGAGAAACGCTCCGTCGTCCGCCCGATCGTCGCCGAACTCCAGCGGAAGTACGCGGTGAGCGTGGCGGAAGTGGGCGATCACGACCTGCACCGCAGGGCCGAGATCGGCCTCGCCGCCGTGTCGGGCGACTGGGGCCACCTCACGGACGTACTGGACCGGTGCGAGCGACTGGTCGCCGCCCGGCCCGAAGTGGAGCTGCTGTCGGTCAGACGGCGGCTGCACGGCGACGACGACTGAACAACAGCAAGACAAGCCCAGGGAATGCCCGGGGATAAGGGAGACGGAGCAGTGGCCGACAACGCGCGGGCGAAAAGGCTGGCGGACCTCATCCGAGAGGTGGTTGCTCAGAAGCTGCAACGAGGGATCAAGGACCCGCGGCTCGGGACGCACGTGACCATCACGGACACCCGGGTGACCGGTGACCTGCGGGAGGCCACGGTCTTCTACACGGTCTACGGCGACGACGAGGACCGCGCGGCCGCGGCCGCGGGCCTGGAGAGCGCCAAGGGTGTCCTCCGCTCGGCGGTCGGCCAGGCCGCGGGCGTGAAGTTCACGCCGACGCTGGCCTTCGTCGCGGACGCCCTGCCGGACAACGCGCGGGCCATCGAGGACCTGCTCGACAGGGCCCGGATGTCGGACGAGAAGGTGCGGGAGGTCTCCGCGGGCGCCGAGTTCGCCGGTGACGCGGACCCGTACAAGAAGCCCGAGGACGACACGGACGAGACGGACGGCGACGCCCGCGCATGAGCAAGAGCAGCACCACAACGCCGGACGGCCTTGTCATCGTCGACAAGCCGTCCGGCTTCACTTCGCACGACGTCGTCGCCAAGATGCGGGGGATCGCCAGGACCCGCCGCGTCGGGCACGCGGGCACCCTCGACCCCATGGCGACGGGCGTGCTCGTCCTCGGCGTCGAGCGCGCCACCAAGCTCCTCGGCCATCTGGCGCTGACCGAGAAGGAGTATCTGGGCACGATCCGGCTCGGGCAGAACACGCTCACCGACGACGCCGAGGGCGAGATCACCTCGTCCACCGACGCCTCGAAGATCACCCGCGAGGCGATCGACGCGGGCATCGCCAAGCTGTCCGGCGACATCATGCAGGTGCCCTCGAAGGTCAGCGCCATCAAGATCGACGGCAAGCGGTCGTACGCGCGCGCCCGCCAGGGCGAGGACTTCGAGATCCCGGCCCGGCCGGTGACGATCTCCGCCTTCACGGTGTACGACGTGCGCGACGCGGTCGCCGAGGACGGTACGCCCGTACTCGACCTGGTCGTCTCGGTCGTCTGCTCGTCGGGAACGTACATCCGGGCGCTCGCCCGCGACCTCGGAGCGGACCTCGGCGTCGGCGGCCATCTGACCGCGCTGCGCCGCACGCGCGTCGGCCCGTACAAGCTGGACGCGGCCAAGACCCTGGACCAGCTCCAGGAGGAGCTGACCGTGATGCCGGTGGCCGAGGCGGCCGAGCGGGCCTTCCCGCGCTGGGACGTGGACGACAAGCGCGGCCGGCTGCTCCTCAACGGCGTCAGGATCGAGATGCCCGAGGAGTACGCGGGGGTGGGCGCCGTCGCCGTCTTCGACCCGGAGGGCCGCTTCCTGGTCCTCGCGGAGGAGTCGCGGGGCAAGGCCAAGAGCCTGGCCGTCTTCGCCTGAGCGGCCCCGCCGGGCGCGCTGTCCTCGCCACTCGGCTCCCGGGGTTTCGTCGTGGAGCGGCGGACTTCAGCACGCCGCTCCACGGTCCCCCCACTCAAGGTGTTTCCACTGCGGCCCGCCGATTCACCCCAATGGGCAGGCGCTCGGAGTGAACCGAGGGGGTGGACGGGGGCGCGTTCGTATCGCGTCCTGTCCGGCTGATCACCGCCGACCTACGGTCGGAGAACGGGGAACGGCCGGGAGGTTCGAGCATGGCGGGACGGGGTCCGCGGGCCGAGGACGCCGGGGACGCCGCGGGCGCGGAGGAGCGGAGCGGGCACGCGGCGCTCGACCGGGCCCTGGTGCGGGTCTGCGATCTGGCGGGGCGGCCGCGGGGCACGGGCTTCGCCGCCGACGAGCACGGCACGGTCATCACGAGTCACGAGGCCGTGGACGGTCTCGCCCGCGTCGTCCTGCACGCGCCCGGTGAGCGCACCTGCGTGGTGCCCGCCGACGCCGTGGTGGCGCTGCCCGACGCCGATCTCGCGCTCGTGCGCACCGAGGGCCTCGGTCTGCGGCCCCTTCCGCTGACCGTGCGGGACTCCGTGGCGACCGGCGCCTATGTGCGGATCGCCGCGCTCGGCTGGCGCGAGGCGCGGGTCCTCGGCACCTCCGCCGTGACGTACACGGCGACGGACCGCTTCCATCTGGTGGGCACCGCCCTGGAGCTGGCGATCGGCACGGACGGCGCCGACGCGCTGCGACTCGGCGGCGGGGCCGCGGGCGGGCCGGTCGTGGACGTCTCCTCCGGTGCGGTCCTCGCCGTCCTCGGCACCGCGCTGCTGCCCCAGGACCCCGGCCCCTCCCCGGCGCGGGACGCCCCTTTCACGCACCGCCCCCCAGGCTTCGCGATCCCGCTGAGGGAGGCGGCCGCCGCCGACCCGGGCGGGCCGCTCGCCGCGCTCGTCGCGCAGAACGCCGCGACCGTCCCCGCGTACGGCGACGACCTCAATCTGGCGGGCGTGCTGCATCTGACGGCCACGTCGGCGGGGTGCGACGGGCCGCGCCCGAGCCGCCCGGAGCCGGTCGAACGGCCGGAGGTGGCAAGGGAGTTCGACCTCTTCACCGGCGGCCCGGCCCGGGTGCTCGGCCTGGTCGGCGACCCCGGCACAGGACGTACGACGGAACTGTCCGCGCTCGCCGCGCGGCGGGCCAGGGGAGCCGAACCCGCCCCCACGCTGTGGCTGCGCGGCGCCGATCTGCGGGGCACGGACGGGTCCGTCGCCGACGCGGTGGAGCGGGCGCTCGAGCGGGCGGGACGGATCCTCGCGGCGTCGGAGCCGGCGTCGGAGCCGGTATCGGCGCCGACATCTCAGCCGGCATCGGAGTCGACGCCGGACGGGGTGCCCGAGGGCCGGGGGCTCGGGGACATCTCCGCGGACCGCGTGGCCCGCCTCGTACGGGACGCGGGGCGTCCGCTGCTGTTGCTGCTCGACGGACCGGAGGAGATGCCGCCCGCGCTGGCGCACCGCCTCGATCGGTGGAGCGAGGGCACGGCCGAGTGGCTGCGGGACACGGGCACGCGCCTCGTCGTCGCCTGCCGGGCGGAGTACTGGCAGCAGGCGGGGGAGTGCTTCGCGCCCGGCCTGCTGCACGGGGCGTCCGGGGCGGGGGCCGCGGGACTCCCCCCTTGCGTACGCCTGGCGGACCTCCCGGAACCGCAGGCGCGCAGGGCCCGCGCGCGGTACGGCATCCCGGAGGGCGCGCTCGCCGGGGCCGACGCGCGGCATCCGCTGGCGCTGCGGCTGCTCTCCGAGGTCCGCGCCGCCCGCCCCGACGCGCCGCCGCCGGGTACGCCGGGGCGGGAGGAGATCTTCGCCGCGCATCTGGACCTGCTGTGCCTGCGGGTCGCCGTGCGGCTCGCGGCGCCGAACGGCCTGCGCGGCACAGCGGTACGACGCCTGGCGGCGAAGGTGGCCGGGCAGGTCCACGAGGCGGCGCGGCGCTGTCTGGGCCCGGGCCAGGGGGAGCTGGACCGGTCCTCCTTCGAGGCGGTCTTCCCGTGGGGGGCGCTGCCGGGGGTCCACGGCTGTACGGGCTGGGCTTCGGCGGTGCTGACGGAGGGGCTGCTCGTGCCGGCGGGCTCGGGCTACCGCTTCGCGCACGAGGAGGTGGCCGACTGGCTCCAGGGCACGCACTTGGACGTCGACGGAGCGCTGACTTCCCTGGTCCACCGGCACCGCCCTGCGGCCCACCCCCCGAAGGTCCCGGAACAGCGCCGCCCCGCCCGCCCCCTCCCGGTGCCACGCCATCGCATCGGCCCGGTGATCGAGGCGCTGCTGCTGCTGGGGCGCCAGCGGGGGTCGGTCGCACTGGGCCAGCGGCTGTGGGACCTGGCGGACGCGGCGACGGAGCTGGCGGGCCCAGCCCATGCGGCAGGCGGGGTGTGCGCTGAGGACGCAGGTGGCGGAGTGGCGGCATCCGGCGGAGGCGGCCGTGTGGCACCCACCCGGGGCGGCCGTCCCGCACGCACCGGAGACGGCCGCCCGGCATTCCCCGCAGAGGCACCGGCTTCCCCCTCCGGGTTGGCGGCGTCCCCCTCCGGGTCCGCGGCGTCCCCCTCCGGGTTGGCGGCGTCCCCCTCCGGGTTGGCGGCGTCCCTCTCCGGGTCCGCGGCGTCCCCCTCCGGGTTGGCGGCACCCCCCGCAGGGTCCGCGGCGTCCCCCTCCCATCCCCCCGCACCCCTCCCCGGGGCCCCCGCACCCCTCCCCGACCCCACGCCGGAATCCGAGGCGCCGCCCCGCTCGGAGTCCGAGCCACCGCCCGGCGGGGTTGCCGGCAGGGCGGAGAAGGACGCGAAGGAGCGGGGTGGTGGGGAAGGGGGCAAGGGCGCTCACTGGTGGGCCCGGCATCTTGTCCGAGGCGTGCTGCTGCGCGTCCCCGACGCGGCGCCGTTCCTGCCCGTCCTCGAAGTGCTCGCCGAGCGCGGGGAGTTCGGGGCCCAGTTCTGGCTGGGGCTGCCGCTGGCGGAAGGGGAGCGGTTCGCGTTGTTGCGGCGGCGTGTCGTACGGGACGGGCCGCCGGGGACCCCGGACCGCTGCCTCGACGCCGTCGCCGGCCTCCTCGCCGCCGACCCCACGGCCGTACAGCCGCACCTCGCCCGTTGGTTCACCGACGAGCGGACGCTGGACGCCGCGCCGCACGCCACCGTCGCCTCCGCCGCGCAGGCGCTGCTCCACACCCACCGGCACCACGCCATCGACGACCTCACCGAAGCCCTCGTCGACCGCGCCCACGCCCGCGCCGACGAACTCCTCGCCGCCCTCGCCGAGGAGGAGCCCTCGGCCGTCTGCCGCGCCGTCGGCCGCTGGGCCCACGACGAGCGGCCCGACCGGCGTGTCGCCGCCGCCACCTACGGCCTGCGTGTCGCCCCGCACGCCACGGCGGACGCCGACCGCGAGCGCCTGCGCTACGCCGCCTTCGCCCTGCTCGGCCGCCCCGCCGACGACGCCCTGCACGGCGCCGCGCTCGCGCTGCTCGTCCGCGACCCCAAGACCCGCTCCCGGTATCTGTCCCGCGCCCTGCGCCGCTTCGCCGCAGGGGACCCGCGGCTGCCCGCGAGCGCGCCCGCCGAGGCCCTGGCCACCCACCCCGAGCCCGTGCTCGCCGCCTTCAGCGCCCGCCTGCACGCGCCGGGCCCGGCCGCCGACGACGTCCTGTGCGGCCTCGCCGACGTGACCACGCCCACCCTCGCCCGCCGCGTCGCCGCCCTCGTACAGGACCTCCTGGAGACCCGCCCCGAGGCCGCCGGATCCGCCGCCGCCTACATCGACCGGCGGCTCGAACAGGGCCCCGGCGCCCGCCCCGTCCTCTTCCCCCTGGTGGCCGCGCTGCTGCACAGCCGCCCCGCCCAGGTCCGGGCCGCCCTCGCGCCCGTCCTCGCCGCCCCCGGCACCACCGCCTCGCAGGCCCTGCGGGACGAGCTGCTCGACGTACTGCTCAGCCAGGAACGGGACCCGGCGGTCCTGGAGAGCGTCCTGCGGTCCGCGGCCCGCGGCGCAGCCGACTGCGGCGAGGCCCGCACCCGCGAGCGCGTGCACCGCACCGCGCTGCTCCTCGGACGCACCCCCGAGGGCGCCTCCCGTTTCGACCGGTGCCTCGTCGAACAGGCCCGCCTCGACCCGGGTTTCGCCACCCTCGTCGCCCACTGGCTCCGCGACGCTCCTCAGGAGTGGGCCGCCCTGATCGGCCCGAGCGCCTCCCGCACGATTACGACCATCGCGGGCGGCGCGCACGTGCCGGTCTAGGACCCGCCCGGAATGTCCCCCGCGGCCCCGCCGAGCAGACACCGATGCGAGCCGGGACACGTCGGCATGGCAGTCTTAGACCTGCGCAATGGGCAATGGGAACGTACAGACGTCACGGACGTACACAGGTTCGGCGAGGAGCAAAGAAGTGCAGCGCTGGCGTGGCTTGGAGGACATCCCCCAGGACTGGGGGCGCAGCGTCGTCACCATCGGTTCCTACGACGGCGTACACCGCGGACACCAGCTGATCATCGGCCGTGCCGTGGAGCGCGCCAGGGAGCTGGGCGTGCCCGCCGTCGTCGTCACCTTCGACCCGCACCCCAGCGAGGTCGTGCGCCCCGGCAGCCACCCGCCGCTGCTGGCCCCCCACCACCGGCGCGCCGAGCTGATGGCCGGGCTCGGCGTCGACGCGCTGCTGATCCTCCCCTTCACCTCCGAGTTCTCGAAGCTGTCGCCCGCCGACTTCGTGGTGAAGGTCCTCGTCGACAAGCTGCACGCGCGCGTGGTCGTCGAGGGCCCCAACTTCCGCTTCGGCCACAAGGCCACGGGCAACGTCGACTTCCTCGCCGAACTCGGACGTACGTACGACTATGAAGTCGACGTCATCGACCTGTACGTGACCGGCGAGGCCGGCGCCGGCCAGCCCTTCTCCTCCACGCTGACCCGGCGCCTGGTCGCCGAGGGCGACGTGACGGGCGCCGCGGAGATCCTCGGCCGCCCGCACCGCGTCGAGGGCGTCGTCGTGCGCGGCGCCCAGCGCGGCCGAGAGCTGGGCTTCCCCACCGCCAACGTGGAGACCCTGCCGCACACCGCCATCCCCGCCGACGGCGTCTACGCCGGGTGGCTGCACGTCGAGGGCGAGGCGATGCCGGCGGCGATCTCCGTCGGGACGAATCCGCAGTTCGACGGGACCGAGCGGACCGTCGAGGCGTACGCGATCGACCGCGTCGGCCTCGACCTGTACGGGCTGCACGTGGCCGTGGACTTCCTCGCCTTCGTGCGGGGCCAGGCGAAGTTCGACTCCATCGAGGCGTTGCTGGTCGCCATCGCGGATGACGTGCAGAAGGCTCGCGAACTTATTTCGGGCGCGGGCGCCTAGTTCGCCGTAGGGGGCGTTGGCTTATACACCCCTGCGGGCGCGCTGTGGTTGCTCGCGCAGTTCCCCGCGCCCCTTAAGGGGCGCTCAGCTGGGCCCCGTCAGGGGCGCGGGGAACTGCGCGACCAGCCCCCACCGACGGCCAGCCGCAAGCGAACAGAACCCCCATCCCCCTAAGGCGCCCCGCCAGCAATCGCCCAGTGGCAGGCCACCTGCGTCTCGCCGCGTCCCGAGAGCACCGCCAGGTCCTCCCCGCGGCACCGGCCCGCCACGCCGGCCCGCTCCGCCTCGCCGGAGGCAAGCACCTGGCACCGCGCGTGGAACCGGCAGCCCCCCGGGATGCGGGAGGGATCCGGCGGCTCACCCGTGAGCACCACCGGGTCACCGGGAGCCTCCGGAAGGACCGACAACAGGGCCTGCGTATAGGGATGCTGAGGGCCCGTCAGCACCTCCTCCACCGTGCCGGTCTCGACGATCCGGCCCAGATACATCACCGCCACCCGATCGGCGATGTTCCACGCGAGGCCCAGATCGTGCGTCACCACCAGCGCGGACAGCCCCAGTTCGTCCCGCAGCCGCAGCAGCAGCGCGAGGATCTCCCCGCGTACGGACGCGTCGAGGGAGGCCACCGGCTCGTCGGCGACGACCAGTTCGGGTTCGAGGACCAGCGCGCCCGCGATGACGACACGCTGGCGCTGACCGCCCGACAGCTCGTGCGGGTAGCGCAGGAAGAAGCGGTCCGGCGGGCGCAGCCCGGCCCGGGACAGCGCCTCGGCGACCGCCGCCCGCTCGTCGCCCGCGTACCCGTGGATGCGCAGCCCCTCGGCCACGGCCTCGTACACCGTGTGCCGGGGATTGAGCGAGCCGCTGGGATCCTGGAGCACCAGCTGGACCCGCTTGCGGTACGCCTTGAGGGCGCGCCCCGCGTAGTCCAGCGGCCTGCCCGCGAACGTCACCTTGCCGGAGGTCGGCGGCACCAGGCCGAGCAGTGACCGGGCCAGCGTCGTCTTGCCGCAGCCCGACTCGCCGACCAGGGCGACGATCTCGCCGCCCTTGATGTCGAGGTCGACGCCGTCCACCGCCCGCGCGGTCGGCGCCCCCCGGCGGCCGGGGAAGGCGATGTGCAGACCGGTGGCGGACAGCAGAGGGCCGTCTCCCGGCTCGGGGGTGGTCATGCGCGGCTCCTCGTCACGGATGCTCTGGGTCACGGCGTACGCTCCGCCGTCGACGGCGCCGAAGTGGGCTGCGCCGGGAGCGGCGCGCCCGCGTGGACGCACGCCGCGCGGTGCTGCGGGCCCGCCTCCCGCAGGGCCTGGTCCTCGGTCGCGCAGGCGTCCAGGGCGACCGGGCAGCGCGGATGGAACGTACAGCCCGAAGGGAGCGCCGACGGGTCGGGCGGGTCACCGGGCAGCCCGCGCGGCGCGAACCGGGACGCGGGGTCGCCGATCCGGGGGAAGGCCGCGGACAGCGCCTTGCCGTAGGGGTGCCGGGCGTTCTCGTAGACCTGCGTGGCCGGGCCCTCCTCGACGACCCGGCCCGCGTACATCACCGCGAGCCGGTCGCAGGTGTCGGAGAGCACCGCCAGGTCGTGGCTGATCATCATCAGTCCGAGGTCCTGCTCGGACACCAGCTGCTCGATCAGGCGCAGGATCTGGGCCTGGATCATCACATCGAGCGCGGTGGTCGGCTCGTCCGCGATGATCAGCCGGGGATCGCAGGCCAGCGCCATGGCGATCATCACGCGCTGGCGCTGGCCGCCGGACAGCTCGTGCGGATACGCCTCGGCGCGGGCGGCGGGCAGCCCCACCTGTTCGAGGAGTTCGCCGGCCTTCTTCCTGGCGCCCGCCTGCGTGGCCTTCTTGTGCAGCAGGATCGGCTCGGCGATCTGGTCGCCGATGCGGTGCACGGCGTTCAGCGAGTGCATCGCGCCCTGGAAGACGATCGAGGCGCCCGCCCAGCGCACCGCGCGGACCTGCCCCCACTTCATGGTGAGGACGTCCTCGCCGTCCAGCAGGATCTCGCCGGACACCTTCGACCCCGGGGGCAGCAGCCGCAGCAGGGCGAGCGCCAGCGTGGACTTGCCGCAGCCCGACTCGCCGGCGACGCCGAGCTTCTGGCCCGCGTCGACGTGGAGATTCACGCCGCGCACGGCGGCGGCGCCGTTCGCGTACGTCACTTCGAGATCGCGTACGTCGAGGAGACGCCGGACGTTGGCTTGGGTCAGGTCGGTCAGGTCCGTCAACGGGAGGCCCCCAGCCTGGGGTTGAGCACGGATTCCACGGCACGGCCGCACAGCGTGAACGCCAGCGCGACGAGCGCGATGGCGAGACCGGGCGGGGCGAGGTACCACCAGTGACCGGCGCTGACCGCGCCCGCCTCGCGCGCGTCCTGGAGGAGGCCGCCCCACGACACGCTCGTCGGGTCGCCGAGGCCGAGGAAGGCGAGCGTGGCCTCGGTGAGGATGGCACCGGAGATGACGAGGGTGGTCTGCGCGAGGACGAGCGGCATGACGTTGGGCAGCACGTGCCGCGCCATGACGTGGCCGTGGCCGCCGCCGAGCGCCCGCGCCCGCTCGATGTACGGGCGCGACTCGACCGCGAGGGTCTGCGCGCGGACCAGCCGGGCCGTCGTCGGCCAGGTCGTCACGCCGATCGCCAGGATGATCGTCCAGATGGAGCGGGACATCACGGAGGCCAGCGCGATGGCGAGCACCAGCGTCGGCATCACCAGGAACCAGTCGGTGACGCGCATGATCACCGTCGAGTACCAGCCCTTGAAATGCCCCGCCGTGATCCCGACGAGCGTGCCGATGGCCACGGACAGCACGGCGGCGAGCAGCCCCACGGACAGGGAGATCCGCGCACCCCACACCAGCAGGCCCAGCAGATCGCGCCCGAACTGGTCGGTCCCCAGCGGGAACGCGGCGCTCGGCGACTCCATCGGCGCGCCCGGCGCGCCGGTCACGCTCTGCGCGTCCGAGCCGACGAGCAGCGGCGCGAAGACCGCGGCGAGGGCGATCAGGACGAGCGTCGCGAGCCCGAAGAGCCCGGCCTTGTGTGTGCGGTAGTCCCGCCAGAACCGCACCGCGGAGTGCCTGCGACGCGTCCAGGCCAGGGACCGCGCGCTCTTCCCCGGCGCGGTGGGGGCGGTCGGTGCGGATTCGGTCGTCATCGGCCCACCCGGGGATCGAGCAGCGGATAGATCACGTCGGCCAGGGTGTTCATCAGGATCACCGCGGCCGAGAAGACGAAGAACAGCCCCTGCACCAGTGGCAGATCGGGCACGCTCAGCGCCGCGTAGAAGAGCCCGCCGAGCCCCGGCCAGGAGAAGACGGTCTCGACGAGGATGGCGCCCGCCACCACCGTGCCGAGATTGACGAACATCAGGGTGACGGTCGGCAGCAGCGCGTTCGGGACGGCGTGCCGACGGCGTACGAGATCGTCGCGGAGCCCCTTGGCGCGCGCGGTCGTCAGATAGTCGCTGCCCATCTCGTCGAGGAGCGAGGAGCGCATGACGAGCAGCGTCTGCGCGTACCCGACGGCGACCAGTGTGATCACGGGAAGCACCATGTGGTGCGCGACATCGACGACGTACGCGAACCCGCTCTCGCCGCCGGACTCCAGACCGCCGGTCGGGAACATCCCGGGGATCGGCCCGACCCCCACCGCGAAGGTGATGATCAGCAGCAGTCCGAGCCAGAACGACGGCACCGAGTAGAGCGTCAGGGCGAGCCCGGTGTGGAAGCGGTCGCCCAGCCTGCCGTTGCGCCAGGCGGTGCGCGTGCCGAGCCAGATGCCGATGAGGGTGTAGAGGATGTACGCCGTTCCGGTGAGCAGGAGCGTCGCGGGCAGGGCCTCGGTGATCTTCTCCATCACGGGGGCGTGGAACTGGTACGACGTACCGAAGTCGCCGCTCAGGACCTTGCCGGTGTAGTCCCAGAACTGGGTCATGACCGGCTTGTCGAGGCCGAACTCCGCGCGCATCGCGGCGAGTTGCTCGGCCGAGACGCGCTTGCCGCCCGTCATCTGCTTGACGGGGTCGCCGGGGATGAGCCGGAAGAGGAAGAAGCTGGTGACGAGCACGGCGAACAGCGACACGATCGCGCCGCCGAGCTTGCCCGCCACATAGAGGAGATAGGCGCGGGTGTTGCGGGCCCGTGGCCCGCGGGCCGACGCCGGCCCGGCCTTCGCCGGGTCGCCGTCGGCCCCGGGACCCGGCGGGCCCTCGGTGTCGAGCAGTGCGGGATTGCTGTCAGCGGTCATGCGTTACTCGCGGTCCTCTGCGGTAGAACGGCGGCGCAGGGCGAACAGGACTCCGCCGCCCACGAGCACCACCGCGGCAGCGGCGATACCGATGATGACACCGGTCGAGCTGCCGTCCTTGGAGGAACTCTTCCCATCCGCGGGCACGGCCGACCACCAGCTCCAATATCCATCCTGGCCGTAGATGTTGCCCGCGTCCTGCGGCATGGTGGTGATGGACTTGATCTGGTCGGTGCGGTAGGCCTCGACGGCGTTCGGGTACGCGAGGACGTTCATGTAGCCCGAGTCGTACAGCCACGACTGCATCCGCTTGACGATGGCGGCCCGCTTGTCCGGGTCGTACTCGGCGAGCTGCTTCTCATACAGCTCGTCGAACTTCTTGTCGCAGATGAAGTTGTCCGTGGCGGCGCTCTCCTTGGCCTTCACCGGCAGCGCGGCGCAGGTGTGGATGCCGAGGACGAAGTCCGGGTCGGGGTTGACGGACCAGCCGTCGAAGGCGAGGTCGTACTCGCCCGCGTACCAGGGCACGGAGACGTCGTCGAGGCACTCGACGTCGAGCCCGATGCCGAGATCGGCCCACCACTCCTTCAGGTACTTGCCCACCGCCTTGTCATTGGGGTCGGTGGCGTGGCACAGAATGCGCAGGTCCAGCGGCTTGCCGTCCTTGCCGACGCGCTTGCCGTCACCGTTCTTCTCGTACCCGGCCTCGTCGAGGAGCCGGGCGGCCTTCTTCGGGTCGTACGTCAGCTCCTGCTCGGCGGAGGGCTTCCAGGCGTACTGGGAGAAGCGCGGCGGGATGTAACCGGCTCCCACGACGGCGTTGCCCTGGAACACCTTGTCGACGAGCGCCTCGCGGTCCACGGAGAGGAACAGTGCCTGACGGACCTTCTTGTCCAGCAGCGCCGGGTGCCCGTCGCCGAACTTCTTCCCGTCCCTCGTCTTCGCGCCGGGGTTGGTGGCGATGGCGAAGAAACGCCGCCCCGGACCCTCGTTGACCTTGACGTTCTCCACGTTCTCCAGGGACTTGGCCTGGGCCGGGGTGAGCGCGGGCTGCCCGGCGACGAAGGACACCTCGCCCTTCCTGAGGGCGGAGACGGCCGCGTCCTGGTCCTTGTACGTCTTGAAGACCAGCTCGTCGAACTTGGCCGGACCGCGCCAGAAGCCCTTGTTGGCCTTGAGGCGCACGTACTGGTCGACCTTGTAGTCCGTCAGGATGAACGGGCCGTTGCCGACGACCGGGAAGTCCTTGTCGTTGTTGAACTTCGAGATGTCATCGACCTTCTCCCAGACGTGCTTGGGAACGATCGGCACGTCCAGCGCGGCCATCGTGGCCTGCGGCTTCTTCAACTCGATGACCAGCTTGGTGGGGCTGGGCGCGGTCACCTTCTTGAAGTTGGTGACGAAGTTGGAGTTAGCGGTGGCGGTGCCCTCCTTGGACATCACCTTGTTGAACGTCCAGGCGGCGTCCTCAGCGGTCGCTTGCTTCCCGTCCGACCACTTGGAGTCCTTGCGAATGGTGTAGGTCCAGGTCAGCTTGTCGGCGGAGGGCTTCCACTCGGTGGCGAACCCGGGGATTGCCTTGTTGTCCTTGGCGTCGTAGTTCGTCAGATACTCGTACGTCAGCCGGTGGATGCTGGTGCTGAGCAGCCGCTGGGCGAGGAAGGGACTGAGCGAGTCGACGCTCTGCGCCACGGCGACGGTAAGGACCTTCTTGCCCCCGTCGCCCTTGGCCTCGGCCTGCTGCGGACCCGGATTCAGCGGCGTGGCGAGACCGGCCGTAAGGGTGAACGCGGCGGCGCCTCCGGCTAGCGCGAGCCTCAGGTGGCGGCGGGGGTGGCTGCGGCGGGGGCGGCTTCGACGGGGCGGGGTGGCGGGTGGTGATGTCGTGGTTGCTGCTGATCTGCCGTGCTGATCTTGTGTGTCCATGGGTCGGTGACCTCGCGTCATCGCTCGCGCAGGGATGGCTGGTTGCACGCTGGTTGATCAAGGGACGTCAGCTGGTTGATGTGTGTGTCTACCAGCGCCGGTCTGGGCGAGTCAACGGCAGGTGAACCCCATGTGGCCTGCGGAAATAACGAGTTGACCCCCGTTTTCACCCGCATTGGTCAAGACCTCTGCCGCCTGGCTGGTGAGGGGGTGATGGTGGGGGAGAGGGCAGGTGGGGGCGGGGGCGCGAGGGAGAGCCGGCCGACCCCGCTGGGGCGGTGCCCTGGGTGGGAGGGCCGGGTTGCTCCCGCTGTGGGCAGGCGTTCCGCGTGCGGGGTCGGGGTGAGGTCTGGTGGTTGCTCCCGCTGTGGGCAGGCGTTCCGCACGGCGGAACGGGTGGGCACAGCCCCGAGCGCCGGGCGCGAGGAAGAGGGCGGTACACGAACGGGCCCACGCCGAGGAACGGCGCGGGCCCGCTGGTCGAGCGGCGGAGCTACTGCTGGGGCGGCTGCTGAGGCTGCGGCGCCTGAGGCTGCGGCGCCTGGGGATGCGCCTGCTGCGGAGGCTGCCCCTGCGGCTGCCACCCCTGCTGCCCCTGCTGCCCCTGCTGCGGATAAGCCTGCGGGGCCGGCGCCTGCTGCGGGGGCACCTGCTGCTGCGGCGGCGCCTGAGGAGCCGGCGCCTGAGGAGCGTACGCCTGAGGAGCGTACGGCTGAGGAGCGTACGCCTGAGGCCCCCCAGGCGGAGCCACCTGCTGCCCCGGCAACGGCGGAGCCACCCGCGGCGGCGGATTCCCATCCGAAGTCCACAGCCCCTGCTGCCGCTGAGCCCGCACAAAGTCCTCGGCCACCATCGCCGAGAGATTGAAGTACGCCTCCCGCACCTTCGGCCGCATCATGTCGAGATCGACCTCCGCACCGGCGGCGAGATGCTCGTCGAACGGAACGACGACAACCCCCCGGCACCGCGTCTCGAAGTGCGACACGATGTCATCAACCTTGATCATCTTCCCGGTCTCGCGCACTCCGGAGATCACGGTGATGGACCGCGAGACAAGATCGGCGTACCCGTGCGCGGACAGCCAGTCCAACGTCGTGGACGCGCTGCTCGCCCCGTCCACCGACGGCGTGGAGATGATGATCAGCTGATCGGCGAGGTCGAGCACCCCGCGCATCGCGCTGTACAGCAGCCCCGTACCGGAGTCCGTCAGGATGATCGGGTACTGCTTGCCGAGTACGTCGATGGCGCGCCGGTAGTCCTCGTCGTTGAAGGTCGTCGAGACGGCCGGGTCGACGTCGTTGGCGATGATTTCGAGCCCGGACGAGGCCTGCGAGGTGAACCGCCGGATGTCCATGTACGAGTTGAGGTACGGGATCGCCTGGACCAGGTCACGAATGGTGGCCCCGGTCTCGCGCCGCACGCGCCGCCCGAGCGTACCGGCGTCGGGGTTGGCGTCGATGGCGAGGATCTTGTCCTGCCGCTCGGTGGCGAGCGTCGAGCCGAGCGCGGTGGTGGTGGTCGTCTTGCCGACACCACCCTTCAGGCTGATGACGGCGATCCGGTAGCAGGAGAGGACCGGGGTGCGGATCAGGTCCAACTTCCGCTGCCGCTCGGCCTCTTCCTTCTTGCCACCGAGCTTGAACCGCGAACCGCCCCCGGCCCGACTGCTCTTGGCCTTCGGCTTGGCGTTGCGCAGCAGCCGGTCGGAGGACAGCTCGACGGCGGCGGTGTAACCGAGGGGAGCCCCCGGGTTGGTGCGCTCGCGCTGATCGTGCTGCACGGGCTGGGGCCAGGCGGCACCGGTACGGGGGTCGATGGGCGGCTGGCCGGGGTGCCCCGGCTGCCCCGGGTACCCCGGTTGTTGGGGTGCCTGCGGCTGGCCGGGGGGCTGGGTCTGTACGGGGACGTGAGGCTGGGGTGCCTGGGGCTGGTGCTGAGGTGCCTGCGGCTGCTGGTTCGGAACGTGCTGCTGCCCGGGAGCGGACTGCTGCCCGGGGAAGGGTTGCTGCCCGGGAGCGTGCTGGTGCGCGGGCAACGGCTGCCCCGGCTGAGCGGGCGGCTGCTCCTGTGGCGCGGGCGGCTGAGGAAATCCGTAACCGCCCCCCTGAACGGGCTGCGACCCCTGGGGCGCGGGCGCCTGCGGGAAGCCGTAACCACTCCCCTGGGCGGGCGACTCGGGAGCGACTGGGGCGCTGGGGGCGGCTGGGGTGCTCGGGGTGACCGGGGCAGACGCGGGCGTGGGCGCGGCCTGCGGGAATCCGTAACCGGCACCCGCCTGGGGGGCCGCGGCGGCCTGCGCCTCGCCGCTCGGAGCGGAGGGGGCGGGGCTCTGGGCGGGAGGCGCGGGCGCGAAGGGCGCGCCAGGCGAAACGGGTGCGGCCTGCGGGAATCCGTATCCCCCCTGGGCCGGCTGGGAAGCCGACGCCTCGGGGGCAGGGGCTACCGGCGTGGAGTTCTGGGCAGGCGGCGCGGGGACGAAGGGCGCGCCGGGCGAGACGGGTGCGGCCTGCGGGAATCCGTATCCCCCCTGCGGCACCCCCGGATTCGGCGCCTCGGAGGCAGGAGCAACCGGAGCAACCGGAGCGGCAGGCGCGTGGGTGGGTTCGGGCTGGGCCTGCACCGGCTGCGCGGGAGGCGGAGTCGGCGTGGACGCTGGCCACTGCGGCGCGGAGGCCGGGGCCGCGGGCTGGAACGCGGGCGGCAACGGCGGAAGCCCGTCCTGCGGTGAAGGCGGCGGGGGCCACGAGGACGGCACGGCGTCCTGCGGTCCGTCGCCACCGGCCCCGCCATCCGTCCGATCCGCCGCGGAACCGGATGAACCAACTCCATCGGCCACGGAACGGGAGCCGTCGTCAGCCCCCGCACCCCGGGCGGAGTCCTGAGCCTCGCCCTCGGACGAGCCGTTACCAACCACGCCAGACGCATCAGCATCAGCATCAACATCGGCGTCGGCGTCGGCATCCACCGGCCCCTCGGATTCCTCCGCACCCACACTCACAACACCCGCATCGGCAGGCGCAGACACGTCCGCGGCCTCCGGGGTATCCGGGGCACCCGCAGCCTCGTCGGCCGCGGCACGCTCCTCGATCTCCTGCTTGAGGGCGCGAGCGGAGAACCGCATGGTGGCGCCACTCTCTAGATCACCGTTGCCAAGACCTTCTCCGACGGGCTCGACCGCCGCGTCGTCAGCGGCAGAAGCAGAAAGCGACACATCCCCAGCCGGAGCCGGAGCCGGAGCCTGAGCGACGTCCTCGTCCTCACCCGCGGCCTCAGCGCCACTCCTGGCCTGGGCCAAGGCGTCGACCTCGTCCTTCGGCACGACACCGGTCACGTGAACCGAGGCCGCGGGCCCGGCAAGAGCCCCGCTGAAGTCAGCCGCATCCACACCCGAGGCCACCGGCGGCACAGACGCCACACCGCTCTCAGCCTCGCCGGCCACACCGGCATCCTCGGCCCTCGCGGCGTCCGGCGCGGCACCCGACTCCTCCGCCACGTCCGGAGCCGCAGGCTGGAACCCGCTGCCCACGGGCAGCTTCGGCAGCACACTGGGAACGCCGCCCGAAGGCGGACCGGAAGGAGCCGGCGGCGCCGGGGGAGCGGAGAAGGACGGCATGGCGGGCGCCGGCGGGGTCGGGGCGGCCGGAGGGGAAGCGGGCGGCGTGGAAACAGGCGGCGGTGTCTCACCGGCACTGCCCGAAGCGTTCTGCGTGTACCAGGCGGGCGGCGCGTAGTCGATGGTGAACTCGCCCGTCGTCTCGGCGGCGGACTCCGCGTCGGACTGATCATCGACGGGTGAGTCCCAGCCCCCGCGGATCTCGTCCCGATCGCTGTTCACAATGCCTCCTGGTGTGGTCGAGCACCCTCGTGCCGTGGTGGGGGGCGACCGTTCCTGTCGTCCGATCCGCCTGGCTCTCCCCGTTGAGGACGCACGCGACCCGCTCGCGGGTTTCTGGCGTCGCGCCCTGTCCCAGACTAATCACCAGGACCACCAGCAGGGCAGGGCAGGCCACCTCACCAGTGCTGGCCATCACGCCACGCCCCACCCCGAAACGATCCACCTCCATCAAACCGCGACGGACAAATCCCTCAACAGCCGACACCGCACCCCGAATTGCCCGATGCCCCGCGGGTCAATCCATCCGCCGAGCCGTACCCAACAATCCGGTCTCGGCATCGGTGGCCCGCGTCATCACGTACTGCCGATCACGATCGGCACACCACAGCGTCACCCCGTCCGCAAGCGTCGGCAGCGACTCGACGTCCCCGCCCGGCAGCCCCAGCAGCCGCCCGATCTGCGTAGCTTCGTCCGGCGACACGCGCTGTACGCCTACCAGGCGGGCCTGCCGTACGAGCCGAGGCGCGACGGGACTCAGATAGGGCAGCACCGTCAGCACGGACTGCCAGGGCGCGGAGGCGACCCGCCCCCGAGGCGGCCGCATCCCGCAGTCCCGCACGACAAGCACCGGGCTCCCCGCGGAAGCCCCCTGCGGCGGCACCCGCCCCACGTCATGCACGGCCATCCCGCTCTGCCCGACACCGAGCGCCTGCACCAACGGCCCCCAATCCCCGGCGCGCCCGGTCTCCACAGCCACCCGGGCCCCTGTCGCGGCAGCACGCAACGCGACGACCTGGACAGTCCACAGCCCACCGATGAACACCATGTCGTACGGAGTGGGCCGGTTGACGCCGAGCACGGCGGGCCCGCCGTCGGCGTCGACGCCTATGACCACGCCATCGTCCCCGATGGGGAGGCCGAGTTCAGGCAGTGACTCCAGGGGGAGCGCATGCCGGGGGTGCCGCGGCCCGACCAGGCCGAACCCCGAACGAACCCGCTGCCGGGCACGAGCGGCCGTCGAAGACGCCGGCCCCCCCGATCGTACGGCCGACCCAGGCGCGGGTGCAGGTGCAGGTGCGGGTGGGGGTGCAGGGGTGGGCGAGGACGGAGGTCCAGGTGCAGGTGCAGTCATCAGCGCGTGCCCCCGAGCGGCAGTGTGGCAAGGGTTCCGGGAAGCTGTTCACGGTCGAGTCGCGTGAGTCCGACACTCGCCTGGCGCGCGGCGTGCTCCAACGCGCGACGAGCGGCCACGAGTTCGGTGTCTCCGCGCCCCGTCACGCGCACGTGCCCGCACAGTGACACCTCTCTGCGCTCGTCGAGCCGCAGTGTCAGGCTGAACGTGGTCGCCAGTGCCGGAACCGCGGTCAGCGAAGCCACTAGTTGAGGAAGGGGCCGCCCCGCGGAACCGCCGAGGTGGGGCCAGCGCCGCACCCAGTACGTCGTGTGCCTGCGGTTGTCGCAGCGCCACGACCGTGCTGTTTCCTCGGTCCGGCGCTCCGGCGCCTCAGTGCGCCCCGCTTGGGCCGTGACCAGCGGGTTGGCGCCCGCGGACGTGGCGATGGCGGACGTCAGTTCCTCCTCGTCGAGCACCGTGACCCGGAATCCCTCCCCGGTCAGCCGGCTTGCCAGCTGGTCGACGGCCCGCACTACGCACTTCTGGGCTCCCAGCAGCCCGCCTCCGCGCGCCGTCACGGCCTCCGGGCAGAGTTCCGGATCGAGCTTGAGAGCGATCCAGGTGATCCGTACCGCGGGGGCCCCGGTCTGCGCCTGCAAGGGCGCGTAGTTGGTGACGGCGACCGACTGCTGCGGCAGATGCAGGGCAGGGGCGGGCTGTGTGTGCAGCACGACCTGCGCGGACTCCAGCTGGATGCCGTCGACGTGGAGCACGTCCGCCACGAGCCGCAAGGGAAGGGGGTGTTGCAGCCGGTCGGCGCGCAACGAGGTCGCCTCGGACTCGACTTGGAGCACCGCGGTCACGAAGGTGCCGTCCCCGACGATGCCCACGGACCGGCGGTCCCTGTCACCGTAGGTGTAGGTCCGCAGTGCGGGATCGCATTCGACGGCCGGTGCGAGCCCCGGCTCGGTGCCGGGGCGCACCGGAGTACCGGCGGCCCGCCTCTGCCGTGTCCGCAACGCCCGTGCCGTGCCTAGCCAGTCGGGCAGGGAGCGCCCTCGACGGCGTACGACCGCCAGAAGAAGCAGCGGTGTTGCCACCAGGAGGGCCGGGAGTACGAGGAGTCGGTCCACGGCCCAGCCGCAGAGGAGCAGTGCGGCGGCGACCTCGACGAGGACGAGCTGTTGCAGCCGGAACGAGCCGTACTGTTGTGCTCGCAGGCGCAGTTGGACCGACGCCGGAGCGCGGGGGGTGGTCACCCTCGGACCCGCAGGCCCGGCCTGCGGACCACCGGGCCGGGGAGTCGGGGTCTGCACGCGCGTCCGCGATCTGCTCCGTGTGGCCGCAGTCATCACTTCATACCCCCCGAATCCGGCGAATCCCCTTGATCAGTACGGTGCTTGCGCGCCCTGATGCCCTACCCCCCGCACACGCGCGATTACTCACCCTGCATAGTAGGGGTCGGGTCTTGCAATGGAGGAATGGGGTTCGCGCCCCGACGCGCGGTGGGGGAGAAGCAGGCGCTCATGGCATCACGGCGGGACGAGCTCAACGCGTACACCTTCGCGAAGAAGCGGACGTTGGCGGCATTTCTCCAGCCCTCACCGACCGGGTCCGAAGAAGGGGCGCCGCGCCCCCTGCGGGCCTTTCTGCCGAGCGTGATCACAGGTGTGCTCATCCTGGCGGTGTTCGGAGCCTGGGGGATGTTCCAGCCCAAGGCGCCGCCCGAATGGGATGCGCCGGGCACCCGCGTGATCGTGGGCAAGGATTCGACGACGCGGTACGTCGTACTCAAGACCGGTAAGAAGTCCCGCCTGCACCCCGTCCTCAACCTGGCCTCCGCGCGCCTGCTGATGAACGGCGCCGACTACAAGGTCATCCAGGTCAGCGACAGCATCCTCGACGCGGGCGAGCCGCCGCGCGGCCCCATCATCGGCATTCCCTACGCCCCCGACCGGCTCCCGTCCCCCGAGGAGGCCGGCCGGTCCAAGCGTTGGGCGGTGTGCGAGCAGCCGGGTTCCGGGGGGCGTACGACACAGGAGGCGACGTTCGTCCTCGCCGACCGGGACGCGGACAAGATGGACGACTTGCGGCGGCTCGGCAGAGGCGAAGTGCTGTACGTGAGGACGCGCACGGGAACACGTCACCTGGTGGACGCGGCAGGAGTGGCCTACGAGGTCAAGGGCGCGGAGGGCGACCTCTTGGCGGACGCGCTCGTGGGCCCGACGAGGAAACCACAACTGGTCTCCAAGGAATGGCTGGCCACGCTGCACCGGGGCAGCCCGATCCGCTTTCCGCAACTGCCGGCGAGCGTGGGAGCCGCGGCCGACGCCTCGGACCAGCTGTCGTCCGCGGAGAACCGGGTCGGAATGGTCCTGAAGGCGGAGACCGGCGAGGGTGTCAAGCACTTCGTGGTGCTTCCTGGCAAGGTGCAGCCGATCACTGAGTTCACCGCCTGGCTCCTCACCAACTCGCCGCAGACGGCACGCTTGAACATGAACGGCGAAGCCCGCACCGTCGGACTCCAGGACGTCGCTTCCGCCGAAGGCACCTTCGAGGGAGAGGCCGCGAGGTGGCCCCGCCGCCGCCCCGTCCAGGTCAACAGCGGAACGAGCGGCGCCGGTCGGGACACGGTGTGCAATGTGCTGCGGAACGTGGACGAGAAAGGCGCTACGACGCTGAGCACCTGGGCCGGAAAGCAGTATCCGGCCGACATCGGTACAGGCGGCACGAGTACGTACGTAACACCCGGCACAGGCCTGCTCTACACACAGGTTCGTGGTACGCAGACGAAGGCCGGGTCGCTCTTCCTCGTGACGGACACCGGTCTGCGCTACGCCGTTCAGGCCAACGGCGACAGCGACAGCGAGAAGTCGGACATCGGAGCCGACGGCAAGCAGCAGACGGCCGACGGCAGCCCTGAACCCAGTGAGGCCCAGGTCAAGCTCGGCTACAAGAACGTCCGGCCGGCCAAGGTCCCCCTGTCCTGGTCCGACTTCCTCGCCAAGGGGCCGCGCCTCGACACCAACAGCGCCCGACAGCCTCAGGGTTCCTGAACCTTCTCACCCCTGATGCCACCGAAGGAGAGGACTGAGGCAGCGGTGCCGCCGAGGAAGAGAGCCCTGCTGGTCAGGACTGCCATGGCCACAGCCATGAGCACGGCCACGCTCATGGGGCCAGCCACCTTCACGAGTACAGCCACCCCCGTAACGGCTGTCGGGGCCCAGGCAGGAACCCACCCGCATGCACCGGTGCGCCTGGCCGGCAACGGCGCGTGCCAGACTCCGGCCGATCAGATCAAGGGGCGCCCCTGGCCGCTCCAGCGGGTGCTGCTCGACGAGTTGTGGCAGGGCGGGAAGAAGGGCAAGGGCATCCGGGTAGCGGTGATCGACACGGGGGTGGACGACAAGAACCCCCAGCTCGCGGACGCGGTGGACGCCCGCGCCGGGCGCGACTACCTGACGAAGGGCAAGGGGGCGGACCCCACCACGGACGAGATCGGTCATGGCACGAAGGTCGCGGGCATCATCGCGGCCCGACCGCACAAGGGAACGGGTTTCGTGGGTATCGCACCGGCCTCGACCATCATTCCGATCCGGCAGAACGACGCCGAGAACAGCGGGGACTCCGACACGATGGCGAAGGCCATCGACCACGCGGTCGCCGAGGGCGCCGACGTCATCAACATCTCCCAGGACACGACGAAGCCCCTGTCCCGCACGTCGGCCCTGGCCAAGGCGGTACGTGATGCTCTCGACGCCGACGTCGTGGTGGTCGCCTCCGCGGGAAACGACGGGCTGGACGGCAAGGTGAAGAACACCTACCCCGCGGCCTTTGACGGCGTGCTGGCGGTCGCATCCTCCGACCGCAACAACGAACGAGCGGCCTTCTCCCAGCCCGGAGACTTCGTCGACGTCGCGGCTCCCGGTGTGGATATCGTGTCCACCGTTCCCGGAGGGGGCCAGTGCACGGACAGCGGCACGAGTTTCTCGGCCCCCTTCGTCGCCGGTGTGGCCGCCCTCCTGAAGTCCCGGCACCCGGAGTGGAGCCCGGCCCAGATCGCCACGCGGATCGAGCAGACAGCGGAGCGTTCCATCAACGGCCACGACAATTACGTCGGCTGGGGTGTGATCGATCCCGTACGAGCCGTCACCTCTTCCGACGGCGCCCACCCCGCGACCTCGCCGACACCGGATCCAGGGGTGTCGAAGGCCCCACCACCGGACACGGCGGCCTTCTCGCTCGCCGAGACCCCTCAGGAGCGGGCCGAACGGTACGCGACGTACGCAGTCGGCCTCACCGTGGTCCTGGTAGCGGTGATCGCGGGCGCGGCGGCGGCCATACGCGAGGCACGCAGAAGAAGGGACGACAGTAAAGGCCGCCGGAACGACAGCAATTTGGCGCGCAACTGACCCTCTATACAAAGAAGTTGCGAAACCAAAATGACTAGAGTGGCCTACAGCATCACGAGTTGATGCTGCACGGGGGCGGCGCAGCGTTGCGAACGGCGTGTCACTACACGCGAGACCCGACGCGACACCTTGCCCGCCGGAGCCGGGGAGGCCCTGGCACAGAGTCGAAGAGAGCAGCGGATACCGCCGCTGTCTGCACATGAGGAGGGCAAGAGTTATGGCCGCTGATTACAGCAGCGAATCACAGGATCTGACGAAACTGGCGGACCGGATCCGCAACTTCCACACCGACGTGAGCAAGCGCATCACGTCGTTGAACTCGGTTGTGGACCTGATCCAGGCCGGCTGGCAGGGCGCCGCGAGCAAGGAGTTCGACACGCTCCAGCGAGGTGTGAACCAGCACCTGAAGAAGCTTCAGGACAACCTCGTCGACCTGGAAGACGTCATGCGAATGAGCGTGAAGGGCTTCGACGCCCACGAGCAGGAGCGCATCGCTCAGATCCGCAAGGTGGACAACTCGTACGAGGTGCCCAGCAAGATCGTCGACCACGCCTGAGACGCTGCGACCGGAAGTCAGGGATACCGAGATGGCAGAGAACTTCGACCGCACAGCGGTCAACTACGACACCGTCACCACGGCGGCCACCGACGTGCGCAACAACGCCAAGCACATGGACGAGGGACTCGAGACCCTCATGCGCGAGGTCGCGCGCGTGGCTGAGACCTGGGAGGGCGAAGCCAAGACCGCGTACAGCGAAATTCAGCGCCAGAGCAGCGCCGAAATGGACGGCCTCGTACGCAAGCTCCACCGCATCGCCCAGCTCCTGGACGAGTCGGTCATCGGCTACCGCGACACGGACAAGGGCAACGCCTGGCGTTTCCGCATGCTGAGCTGACGGGCTGGACGAGGGCGGTCAGGGCTCACGACGCGCCCGACGAAGGTGAACGAGGAGGAGCCGGGACGCCGATACGAGTCCCGGTTCCTCCTCGTTCCCCGTCTCACCCATACGGGGACAGGGCTCACCCAGAAGCTGAACCGGACTCAACCGGCAGCGCCCGCCCCGTCCGCCGGCACCCCGCCGTTCCGCGGAGTCGGCTCCAGGTCGAACTCCCCGTCCCGCGCCCCGAGCACGAAGGCCTGCCACTCCGCCTCGGTGTAGCGCAGCACAGTCTCCGGGTCCAACGACGACCGCATCGCGACGGCCCCCGCCGGCAGATAAGCGATCTCGACCCGCTCCTCGGCCTCTTCCGTACCGGGCGCGCTGTGCCACTCCACCCCCGAGATATCAAGGGCGTAGAGCTCGTCCTTCTCCCGCTCCTTGCGCGCCTTGACGTCCTCGTCCTGCCCCTCGCCCATGGCGAACCGGCCCCTTCCCGACATACGAACCAACTGGTGGCTCAGCCTACTTGGCTGGGCCGACGCGCGGAGGGGAGTGCGACTATCTCGGTCGGAAGGCCTCACTTCGCTCTACAGTCCAAGGCCCCACTTCACGATGCGTCACGGCTTGTGGGTGCGAACCCTATTTCAACCCCTCGTGGCTCTCGGGAGGGTCAGGGAATGTGATGGCCTTGCCGCATTTCATGCCCGCCGTGACTTCCTTGGCGGAGGCGATGAGGATTTTGGCCGCTGTGTGGCTGGTCAGGCCGACTCGGTCAACGATAGTGCCGCGCAGGGTCACTGGCTCAGCCTGCCCGGAGGGAGGGGCGCCGATGCTGCAATCGACGAGCAACTCGTACGAATCGTCACTTCTGAATACTGCGCTGGTGCCCGGCTCAGATTTTTTGTCTGGGAAATCTTCGGGCCACCACCCGAACTGAATCTCCAGCTCGGCATTTCCGCCCTTGGCGTCATCCACGAAACACGTCATCCTCGCGGGGCTCGAGGAGTCGACTTCAGCCCCGAGGAGCCGGGAAGCCTCTTGAGTTGCCGAGTACTTGACGCCCTCTGCCTGTACGCCGTCCCGCAGGGTGCCGCCTCTGCGGCTCGACGTGATTTCTTTATAAGCCTGTTGATCGAAGACTTTTCCGCCGCAGGCCCGCTTCAGAGGGATCAGCTTTGTCCCGTGCGGTGTTTCCGCGGCCTCCTTCCCATCGCTGTCGCTACAGGCGGTTGCGCTCGTCAAGAGACAGAAGAGCAGGAGCGCAGTAACGGACCTGGGGAATAGATCTGCTTTCATCAGCTAATCCGCATCGGTTTGATCTGTCTCGTTGTCGCCGGCGTTGTACTTCATTTCAATGTTTCTCCGCATCTCCGTATGCCAGTCGGTACCCTCAACCTCGGGGTGAGCAGCGATATATGCTTCCAGAGGGTCACCCGAGCGTGACCTCCCTGCATTCACGAACTCGCTCTTGGTCATCACTTCCTTGTGGTCGAAGTCGGCTTCTTGCTTGGCCATCTCTCGGTCGATGGCGATACTATGGTTCGTCTCGATTGCGCCTCCGATGCCTTCGACGAGACTTGGCACCGCGAAGGCTACTGCTGCGGAGGCGGTGGGCCCGCCGAAGGGCAGGACGGCGAGGCCCGCCGCCAAACCGATGCCTTGACTAACTCCGAACTTTTTCCACTCCGCGGCCTCGGCAAGCTTTCGGTTAGCGGCATCGGTGGCCTCGCCGTAGACCCTGTTGATCTCACTCACGCGGGCCTGGTCCAGGATTCCATGTGTCTTTGCGCCTGTCTCCATCGCAGTCCCCAGCACGTCGCCCGGCGCAGCATGAGATTTTAGGGCGCCCACGGTGTATTCGCGCTGAGCGGCGGAGAGGATCTCGTAATTGCCGGCATGCTGACCAACATTTGCGAGGAAGGCAGAAGCTGTCTCATGCTTCAAGCCGATGTGCTTACCCGAGTCATCATGATGGAACGCTTTGTCACGCAGACTCTGCCCGTCATCGCCCTGCGTGAAGTTCGAGACGGCCCAGTTGAGATCGTCCATATACCCAGCCCCCATCTTGGCGAGACTGTTGCCGAGGCCAGTTTTGTCGTCGAGGAAGTTCTGATCTTGCGCGACAGTGTGAACGACCTGGGACATGATGTTGGCCGTGGTTTCGTCACGGTGGAGGCCCAGGTCCGGGCGGTCGTACGGAGCCCCCAGCGTGGCTGCCTCCAGCGCATGACCGAGTTCGTCGTATCCAAAGCCTCGTTTGTCTCGTGCGAGTGGGTTCCCGTCAGGCCAGTCGCGGCCGATCAGCATATATTTGAGGTCTGAGTCGAGCTTGTCCTTACCTTCCCAGGCGTCGGAGTAGAACCTCTCCTTAGCGGCTTCCGGATTATGTCCGAGCGCTTCCATGTAGCCGGCCATGGGGTCGAGTCCCTGATCGCTTCCAGAGCCGAAATTCAGAAACACATCATGGTTCCACAGATCTGTCGGCTTCTCCTTGCTGTCTCTCTCAAACGAGATCAGCTTGTCGCCGTATTTATCGAGGAAGCCCTTATCGTATTCGCCATGGCGCATCAAACTGCTCATCACCTGAAATCCTCGGGGCCCCTCGTGGGTCGATGAGGTGCTCATGTCGAGGTATGTAACAGGTTTTTGGCCGAGGGTAATCATGTCCTTCTTCCAGCGCTCCATGGCATCGCTATCCGACTGTGAAGCGGTGGCCAAGGTGTAGCCGAGGGACTTTTGGATTTGAGCAGAGAGTTTCGTCTGGTCGTCGCCGAATTGCTTTCTGTCGGTGATCCGCGTCCAGATTTCCAGCGTCCCTTTGGCGCCTGTGCCCGTTGCGAATTTCTCGGCAAAGTAAGGGTCGCCCTCGTGGCGAGAGAAGATCGTATTGATCCTCTTCAGGGTGGCAGGATCCAAGGAATCGTTTGCTCCGGCGAGCGCCAGTTCACTATTCTTGCCGGTGAGCGGTTCCAGGTCCTTAAGGTCACGCAAGACCTTTTCCCGCCCCTTTTTGGCGTCGGCGATGCTGTGGTAAGTGTTCGAGTCGAAACCCTTCTTGCGTCCATTGTGGTCCTGGTTGAGCACCCATGCCAGTGCCTCGTCGGCTTCCTGGGCGGCGGTGATGTGGGTTTGGATGTTACTGCGGTACGCTTCGATGGTTTCGCGGTAACTTTTGTTGAGCATTCCTAGCTGGGCCGCCGGGACGTCCTTCGGTGGGTCCAGGTAGACCTCGCCGTTGGATCGAATCGCAAGGTACTCATCCTTATCGATATCGCCCTTGATGGTGCGCAGCTTGGTTTGCGCATGATGGAATGCCTCATACGCATCGTCGAATAGTTTGTATACGTCCTCTGCTTCATCGGCAGCGAAATCGATCTGCCGCTCGACATACTTGAGCTTGTCCACCGCAGCCGCAGCAGCTTCGCCATCCCAGTCTGACCCCTGTAGGCCCTTCTCTACTGTGTTGCTGTACTGTGTGCTGATTTTTCTGAACTTCGCAGGCAACTTGCTCCACTTGGCAACTGCTTGGGAAAGCTCGGTGAAATTCGCATGAAGTAGCGTCTCGTAATCCAGCATGCGGCCCGTTCCTTCGCTCTTACTTCAGATCCTGTCCCTGGTTCTCACTCCTGTGTCGATCCCTTTCTTTCCTTTCGCGTTCTGTGAAGGTCTGGGCGCTGCTGCGAAGTGCCCCAGCGACATCGTTCTGAACGAGTTTCTCGACATACTCCACTTTGCTTTTCCAGCGGTCGATGAAACTCGCAAAGGCGGGGCCGGATTTGAAGCCCTTCAGGCTGGGGCCAACTTGAGATGTTCGGTCAAGGCCGCGTTGTCTGCCTTGAGGAAGTCCTCGCGGACGATCTCCGCCTTCTCGGCCCGATCGTTGAGAACGCTGGAAGTGACCTTGAGTCCTCGGCCTAGTCCTCGGTTGCCGCTTCCGTCATCCACGGCGTTGAGCCGCATGCTCGTCTCGGTCGTAGCTGCGGCTCGGGCGTTAGCCCACTCTTCTTCGAACGACATGGCTCTCTCGTGAGGGTTAGGGATGGCGACGGTCAGCGGGGCTGGTGCGTCTGCTCCGAGCCCGGCGAGAAACAGTGATTGCGGT
Source organism: Streptomyces sp. NRRL S-920 (assembly GCF_000717945.1). Lineage (NCBI taxonomy): Bacteria > Bacillati > Actinomycetota > Actinomycetes > Kitasatosporales > Streptomycetaceae > Streptomyces > Streptomyces sp. NRRL S-920. The sequence goes on along the minus strand of NZ_JODF01000021.1, from coordinate 19,902 downwards.
TCCTAGGAGTACGGCAGTTCCGAGGCCCAGGGCGACCCAGAGAGTGGTGCCGTCGTCCTTGGTCGGCATTGCCGCAGCCGACTCATCGTCCCTCTTCTTGCTCCCCGTGGAGCCGCGGAGCTGAGATGCTGCGGGGGCAGGGGACGGGGCAGCTGCCGCAAGGTCCGGCAGGGGGTACTCGTCGGCAGGGCCGGGATCGCCCGGGCTCTTGAGGGCAATGCGAGGGCGTACCGCGCCGTAGCCGACCGAGTCGTCCCGGCTCCAGCCATCAACGTTGCCCTGCATCGTGCTGATCATGACCCGCAGGACCTGGTTGTTCGTCCAGTCGGGGTATTTGGACCAGATGAGGGCGGCGGAGGCGGAGGCGAGTGCGGTGCTGGTACTCGTTCCATGTCCGCTGCACAGCTTGGTGCCGCCGGTGCACGCGTTCCAGATGTCGTCCCCGGGGGCGACCATGTCGACTTGCGGCCCCCACTGCGATTCCTGGGTCCGTTCGATCTTGCGGTCGATGGCGCCGACTCCGATCACGCCGGGGGTCGACGCCGGATACTTCGGTGGGTTGCCCTTCGTGGCGTCGTTCCCTACCGCAGCGAAGATCAACTTTCCCTTGGTGAGCGCGTACTTGACCGCGGCGGTGAGTTCGGGAGTGTTCACGTTCTTGAATCCGCGGTGGTCGGCTGCTCCCATAGAGATATTCAGGATCTGAGCTGGTGAATTTGCCGCGTAGCGGATCGCCTTCGCCATGTCCCTTGAGTATCCCGACAGTTGATCCCCTCGACTCGGTCTCTCGGTCCCGTAGGACATCCTGATGGGCAAGATCTTTGCCTCTGGCGCCAAGCCGTAGGATCCCGCTGCCTCACCCCGCGCGCCTGTCCCTGCGATGAGGGCCGCCATGCCCGTGCCGTGGTTGGCCCGGTCGGTGTGCTCGTCACCCGGGAGGCCCGAGAAATCCTTACCGTCCAGAACTTGACCACGCAGGTCGGCGATCGTTCTGTCGACTCCTGAGTCGATGACTGCGACCGTCACCCCGCGACCGGTGCTGGTCTTCCACATCTCATCGGCGTGCATTGCGTCAAGGTGCCACTGGCGGGAGCGAACGGTGTCGTCGGCATGCGAGGGAGCCGCCGCGACGCTCGTCATGAGGAATCCCAGGGCCGCCGCCGTAGCGACCTTGCAGAGGGCGATGCTCTTACCGCTGATGGGCATCTGCGTTCCTTGTCAGGTCAGTCGACGACTGGTGGGACGACACGGCGCGGGTCAAGCTGCCAAGTTTCTTCCTCCTCGGAGAGATGGTTCGGCCTGTCGCTCCGGTTCTCGTCGCGCGAAGAACTACCACGGGTGCCGGACGGCATGGGAGCGGGGCGTCCCGTCGTGGTCGAGCCCGACGGCTCGCCAGAGGCGGAGCCGCGTACCAGCCCCGTACCGCCCGGGGTGAAAGGACGTCCGCTCGCGCTGCCGGGTTGGGGAAGCTGCCGGCCGATGGCTCCGCCGGCCTCTCCCGTGAGTCGCCGACCGCCGACAACGCCCGGGCGGACGGGGCCCGCCCCACCTGTTCCCGGCACGCCCCCCGAGCCCATAGGAGGGCGACCTTGCATGTGCTCTCCACCAATTACGTTGCCGTGGGGGATACCGGGCATCGAACGCCCTGAGTTCGGTGGAACCGGCCGACCGCCGATAACGCCCGGTTCCCGCGGCAGACGATTGCCGAGACCGTTGTGGGGGCCCGGGTTGCTGGGCAGAGCCGGGGGCCGTACTCCCGGGGCCGGACGGTTCGGCGCGGGTGCGTTGGGCCCCGGGTGGTTGGGGCTTGGGTGGAAGGGGGGAGGCGCGGTGCCGAGAGCGGGAGGTGTCATCCCCTCAGGGCGGCCCGGAGGGCTGGGTGCCGGGGGACCATCTGGAACTTGCGACGGCTGGGGAGGCGTCACTCGGTCGATCCCCATGGCCGCGGGCTCGGGCGAGGGCGGCTCCGGGGCGGTGGGCGGCGCTGACACCGGAGCGCCCTCCCGCGAACCGTTAGGAACAGCGCCCTCCCGCGAACCGCTGGGAACTGGGTGCTGGCCGACAGGAGTGACGCCGCCGCCTCCCGAAGGGCCCGAGGCCGCGACGCGAGATCCCGGAGGCTCGGTACCACCTGCCTGAGACCCGCCCGGACCGGGCACCGCTTCGTAGTTCTCGTTCGTCTCCCAGTTCGTCGGATCCTCCGCATGGCTCGCCGGCGGCGAAAACGTAGGCGGTGTCACCCCATTCACCTGCTGCGCCGACTGCTGGTACGTCTGCGCCAGCTTCCGCATCCGCTGCACCGCTTCCGCGTGCGCCGCCTCGATGCGCCCCCGCGCCGCGGTCGCCTCCGCCTGGGAGTCGCGGGCGACCTTGCGGGCGTCGGGATCGTTGTGCGCCTTCTGGGCAGCGTCCATGTTCTTGTTGGCGCTGCGCAGATCGGCCTTGGCCTGCGCCGTGTCCGAAGCCGGCGGCATCGAAGCCTTGGCCTCGGCGATCGCCTGGGCGACCACGCCCATCCAACGGGACGCGACCTCGCTGTACTCCCCGAGGTGCAGCGTGGCACTCGCCGCCTGGGTACCCCAAGTGCGGAAGGCGTCGCCGCCCTCCCCCTGCCAGTGCAGGCCCTTCGTGTACGTCATGAGGTCGTCGCCGATCTTCGTGATCGTCGACGCGGCCTTGGACAACTTCCCCGCGAGCTGCGAGGCGCCCTCCGAACTCGCGGACTCCAGAAGCGCGAGCAGCTGCTCATGCGTCATGGACTCGAAGTCCGTGTGAGCGAGCTTCGGCGTTCCGCCCTTGGATCCCTCAGCCATGTCCTTGTGTCCCCGTCCCTGCCCCCGCGTTCGGCCTCCGTCTGGTCATCAGAGGCCTGTGTCCTTGTCCGTGGTCTCCGGGCCGGCCCCACCGGAGCCCCCCGCCCCACCGGAGCCACCAGGCCCCCGTGCGTAGGGGTCGCGCTCAGGGTCGTAGTACTTCTCGGCCTCCGCGTTGATCGCCTTCATCCGTGCCCGGATGTCGTCCTCGATGTTGTCGTAGCCCACTCGCGACGCATGGACGGCAAGCCCCAGGCCCTCGATCTGAGCGCCCAGCGCCTTCGAGAGCTTCTCCAGCTCGTCGTGCACGGTCGAGTACGAGTCGTAGAGGTACTGAGCCTCTTTGAAGTCCGCCGAACCCAGCTGCGCTCGCGACAGCCGGTCGGCGCCCACCCTGCCCGGCGCCGCCTCCGAACCCTCGAACTCGATGAGTAAGTCGTCGACGCGCTTCTTGAAGCCCTTCATCGCGCTTGCCTGGACGTCCAGCGCCATTTGGGGGTTTACGCCGTAAAGGTTGTCGAACGACTTGTCCGTATCCGGCGCCCCGCCACTTCCCCCGCCCGAACTCCCCATGTCTGCCTCCCCGTTGAGTCATGTATCCGGCACGCACTCTAGTAGTGGACCGGGAGCCGTCCCACTTGAATCAGAGCGGTTCCACGCTTTCGCGACACGAACGTGCCCCGCCCCGGCGGCATGGGGCGGGCGCGGACATTTCCGAGGATGTCGCCTTCACTCGGATCGCCCGACAACAGGACGCCCTGCGCCCCGAGTTCCCGGACCCGTTGCATGAAGGACTCGTACATGGAGCGCGAGGCGCCCGCGGAGCTGCGGGCGATGATGAACTTGACTCCCACGTCGCGTGCGAAGGGGAGGTGATCCACCAGCACGTCCAGCGGGTTCGCGGAATTGGTGGCCACCAGTTCGTAGTCATCGATGATGACGAACAACTCAGGGCCGTTCCACCAGCTTCGGTCGCGCAGCTGCTGGGGCGTGATGTCGGGCTTCGGGGCCCGCTTCTCCATGAACGTGGCGATGGCGTTCATGTGAACGGACATTGCCGACGCCATCGGGGCGTACTCCAGCAGGTGTTCCTCCGAGACCGCCTCCAGCATGGTGCGCCGGTAGTCGCCGACCACGATGCGCGCCTGCGCGGGCGTGTATCTCTCAGCGATCTGTTTCGCGATCAGTCGGAGCAGATTCGTCTTGCCCGATTCGCTTTCACCGAAGACCAGGAAGAAGGGATCTGTCTCGAAATCGATGAAGACCGGTTCCAGATTCGTCTCGTCGATGCCGATCGCGACGCCCTGCTGCGGGAACTCGAATCCCTTGGGGAGCCGGTCGGCCGGCAGATTGCGGGGCAGGAGGCGCACCGTCGGGGCAGCGGGCCCCTGCCAGTTGCTCTTCACCGTCTCGACCAGCTGGGCGGTGCCGTCGGAGAGGTTCGAAGGATCGGGCGACGAGTCGATCCGCGGCTGCGCCGTCATGAAGTGCAGTTTCTGCGGGACCTGGCCGCGGCCCGGCACCCCCGCGGGCACGTTCATCGCGACCTTGCGGTCGAACTCCGAGTCCATGACATCGCCGAGACGCAGCTCCAAGCGACCGAGCATCTGGTCCTTGAGCGCCGCCCGTACCTCCATGTAGCGCGAAGCGGACACGACGACGTGAACGCCGTAACCGAGACCGCGTCCCGCGATGTCGTTGACCACGCCCTCGAGCATGTCGTAGTCGTTCTTGAAGCTTCCCCACCCGTCGATGACGAGGAAGACGTCACCCCAGGCCTCGCCGGGGAGCCGCCCCGCGGCGCGCTGTCGCCGATAGGTGGTGATCGAGTCGATGCCGTTGGCGCGGAAGAAGGCCTCGCGGCGGTTCAGGACACCGGCGACCTCTGCCACCGCACGGCGTACCCGTTCCGGGTCGAGGCGGGACGCCACCCCACCCACATGCGGCAGATCAGCCACCGAGGCGAGGCCGCCGCCGCCGAAGTCCAAGCAGTAGAACTGCACTTCGTGGGCGGTGTGCGTGAGGGCGAACGACGTGATCAGCGTGCGCAGCAGCGTCGACTTTCCCGACTGCGGACCACCGACCACCACCATGTTTCCGGCCGCGCCCGAGAAGTCGCTGTACAGCACCTCACGCTTCTGCTCGAACGGCTTGTCGATGAGTCCCAGCGGTACGACCAGGCCCCCCGGACGTGTGTAGTCGCCGGCATGCAGGCCGCGCTCGGGGGACACCACGAGAGGCGGCAGGAGCTGGTCCAGCGAGGGAGCCTCGTCCAGCGGCGGCAGCCACACCTGGTGCGCCGGAACGCCCTGCCCCTCGAGGCGGCGGACGATGACATCCAGCACCGTGTCGGCCAGCGCGTCGTCCCCCTGGAGGGAAGCCTGCAATCGTCCCGGGTCAGGTGTCGCGTACGTAGCCGCCACGGGGGCCGCCGTGAAGAGGGCGGGACGGTGCTCGACGGGCAGCTGATTCACGGTAGGGGCCGGGCCACCCGCGCGGTACACCCCGGATACGTACGCTGCCTTGAAGCGCGTCATTTCATCCGTACCGAACTTCAAGTAGCCGGACCCCGGGACGGACGGGAGGTGGTACGCGTCCGGCACGCCCAGCGCCGTGCGAGACTCCGAAGCCGAGAACGTGCGCAGCCCGATGCGGTACGACAAGTACGTGTCGAGCCCGCGCAGCTTGCCTTCCTCGAGTCGCTGCGAGGCGAGCAGCAGATGCACCCCGAGGGATCGGCCGATGCGGCCGATCTGGATGAACATGTCGATGAAGTCCGGCTTAGCGGTGAGCAGTTCGCTGAACTCGTCGATCACCAGGACGAGCGACGCCAAGGGGGCCAGCGGCGCACCCGCGGCGCGCGCCTTCTCGTAGTCGTGCATGTTGCCGTAGTTGCCCGCCGACCGCAGCAATTCCTGGCGGCGCTGCAACTCGCCGCGGATCGCGTCGCCCATGCGGTCCACGAGCGTGAGGTCGTCGGAGAGGTTCGTGATCACCGCCGCGACGTGCGGCATGTCGGACATGCCGGCGAACGTCGCGCCGCCCTTGAAGTCGGCGAGGACGAAGTTCAGCGTCTCGGAGGAGTGCGTCACGGCCAGCCCCAGGACCAGCGTGCGCAAAAGCTCCGACTTGCCGGAACCCGTGGCACCCACGCACAGGCCGTGCGGGCCCATGCCCTCCTGAGCGGCCTCCTTGAGGTCAAGCATGACCGGCTGGCCGTCCTCCCCCACCCCGATGGGGACGCGCAGCCGCTCCGCCGTCGAACGGGGGCGCCACGTGCGGGTGACATCCACCGACCCCGCATCGCCCAGGTTCAGCAGATCGGTGAAATCCAGGTTGGCGAGCAGCGGCTCGTCGTCGTCACCTCCGCCCATGCGCAGCGGTGCCAACTGGCGTGCCAGCGCCTCCGCGGCAGGCAGCGACAGCGTGTCCGGTACGCCTTCATAGGCAACGCCGCCGGTCGACTCCAGGAGCAGTCTGCCGGGCCGCGCCACTACGGAGAGGCCTCCGCGAGGCTCATCCAGTTCCCCCGCGACCACCTCGATGATCGTCACGCCCTGCACACCCTCCGGCGCGGCGAAGGCGGACGTCGGCGGCACCATGCCGCCGTCGAGAACCACCACGAGGTGAGGCTGGTCGAGCACAGGCTGTCCGTCACGGCTGAACCGCGGCCTGCCGTCGAGACGGTCGGCCAGGAGCTGTTCCAGCTCACCGAGGTCGTCGCCGAAGAGCCGCCTCGTGCCGGCACCGTCGACCTGCCCCGGCAACTGGCAGTGGGGCAGCCACTTCGTCCAGTCCCACCGCCCGACGGCACCGGGCGCCGCGACCACCGCGATCACCAGGTCGTCGGGCCCGTGCAGAGCGGCCAGTTGGGCGATCATCGCGCGTGCCGTGCCCTGCGCGGACCCCGGCTCCCCGGAGACCGTCAAGTGATAGAAGGCGCGCAGGGAGACCGCGACCGGCAGTCCGTCCAGGGAGCTGTGCACGGCGAGGAACTGCTGCATGGCTCCCGCGGCCAGCGGCTCCAGCTCGTCGACCGGTGCCGTCTCGGGCGCGACCAGGGGAGTGGACAGTCGCTGCGGCCCCAGGCCCACCCGCGCCTGCCCGAAGTCCCGGTCCCCGACGCGCCGTTCCCACAACCGACTGCCCTCGGCCACCAACGCCCACAGCTGCTCGGGAGAGGGGTGCAGATAGAACTGGGTATCACGCTGCTTGAGAGCCGTCCTGCGCACCGTACGCCGCGTCTGGGCGAGGTACTTGAGGTAATCACGGCGTACATCCGCCATTTGCCCCTGCGTACCCCGGCGGTACCTGACGATCTGGGCCACGACCATTGCGACCGTCGACACCAGCATCACAACACCCATGATCCGCATGAACGGGTGGGCATTGGGCGACGCGAAGAAGAAGACCACCGACGAGCCCATGCCGAGCGTCGGAAGCACCTGCATCAGTACGCCCTCCTGCTGCCCGCGCGGCAGTTCAGGAGGAGCCGCCAATTGCAGCTCATCCGTGGGCACTTCGGGTGGCAGTGCGCGTGGCGGGCGCTTGATGACGAGCTGGCTCACCGGCACATCAATCCCCCTATATGGACAGGCAGTTCCGTACCTCTGCCCTGGTCGTAGCGGTCTCGCTCCGCACGGAGGTGATCCTACGTGCAGGTGCTGACAGGGCGTAGCGGTAGGGTGACGCACACATCGTGCGCAACCGCGAATCAGGGGGTCAGTCAAGGTGAGTTCGCCCGCAGCGACCGGTTTCTGTCGGGTCACTGTCGTCGCGCCCGACAGCCGCATCGACGTCGCTCTGCCCGAGGACATCGCGGTGGCGGACATCTACCCCCAGGTGCTCCGGCTGACCCGCCAGACCCAGCCGGTCGGCGCACCGGCCGGCTACAACCTCGTACGCCAGGACGGCACCGTCCTGGACGGCGCCCGGACACTCGCCGCCCAGCGGGTCCTCGACGGCGAGGTGCTCAGCCTGCTGCCCTTCGCCATGTCGCTCCCGCCTGCCGTGTTCGACGATGTCGCGGACGCGGTCGCCTCCGCCGTGGTCCAGGACCGCAGGTTGTGGAGAGACGCATTGCTGCGGGGTGCCGGGCTCACCGGAAGCTTCCTGCTCCTCCTCCTGATGGCCTTCGTGCTCTGGTTCGCCGATCCCGTGCGCCACGACATGAACGGCCTGCCGGGCATCCTCGCGGGCGGTATGGGCCTGCTCCTCCTCGCCTTCGCCGGCGTACGCGTGCGTGTCTACGAGGACCGGGCCGCCGGTGCGGTCCTGGGTCTCGCCGCCCTGCCGCTCCTCCTCGTCGCCGGATCGGGGATCATCGCCCCGGACGCGGGGCACGGGCCCGGCCGGCTGCAATTCCTCCTCGGCTGCGTCACCGTGCTCGTGGCGTCCGTCCTGCTCGTCGTGGTCTCTCCGGGCAGCGACGCCCCCTTCGTGGCGGCCACATTCCTGGCGGCGGCAGGCGCCCTCGCGGCCTTCGTCGCGATCCTCACCCAAGCCACGCCGGCTGAGGCCGCCGCGGTCGCTGCCCCGGTGACCATTGCCCTCGTCGCGTTCCTGCCGGGCCTGTCCTCCCGGTTCGCCAGGCTGCCCATCGGCTATGCCGCGCCGCGGAGCTCCGTGCAGGAGGACTTCGACGCCGATCCGAACCCGGCCGTCGACCTCGGCCCTCTCGACGCAGCCCGGATCGCGGCCCAGGCCCGGCGCGGCCACGAGCTGCTGCTCGGCCTCGTCGCCGGCTCGGCCTCCGTCGTCGTCGGGTCGGCCGTCGTCCTCGGCTTCTCGGGAAACGTCTGGGGGCAGCTCCTGGCGCTCGCCGCGGGTCTGGCGACCCTGCTCCGCGCCCGGCTCTTCCGCTACACCTCGCAGGTAGCGTGCGCACTGGGGGCGGGCATCGCCGCCATCGCCGCGCTGCTCATCGGCCTGGCGCTGAACCCGCCCGGCGACGCCCTGCGGGAGCTGCTCCTCCACGAGAACCACGGCCCCCTGGAGCTGCGCGCGGTTTGGCTCACCGCCGCCATCGCGCTGGGATGCGCTCTGCTGACGGCCATAGCGTTGATCATTCCCACGAAGGGGCTCTCCCCCTTCTGGGGCCGCCTCCTCGACCTCACGGAATCGGCGATACTGCTCTCCCTGGTCCCGCTGTGCCTGGCCGTCCTGGACGTCTACGACGCGGCCCGCTCCCTGACCAGCTGAACAGGGCGGCGTCACCCGCGGGCAAACCCCCCACAAGCCGACTGGTACCCTGTGTAACGACCGTCTGTATGCGTACCCCGGATCCCCAGGGACCCGGACCCGAGTCCGTCAAGGATTCGGACCCGCGCCCGACGGCCCATCCCCGCCTCCCGAGTCACGGAAGCTCCCCTGAGATGTAGACCAGGGGCACTCGGAGGCACTCGAAGACATCACGAGGAGTACGCGTGTCGCTCGACACTGCTACGAAGAAGCAGATCATCACCGAGTTCGGCCAGAAGGAGGGCGACACCGGCTCCCCCGAGGTCCAGGTCGCCATGCTCTCGCGCCGCATCTCTGACCTGACCGAGCACCTCAAGACCCACAAGCACGACCACCACTCCCGTCGTGGTCTGCTGATCCTGGTCGGCCAGCGTCGTCGCCTGCTCCAGTACCTGGCCAAGAAGGACATCCAGCGCTTCCGCGCCCTGGTTGAGCGCCTGGGTATCCGTCGCGGCGCTGCGGGCGCCAAGTAAGACGCCGTGAAGGGAGCGGTTCCCACTCGAAGCACTCGAAGGGGGCCGCTCCCTTTGCTGTACGTGCGCGGTGTCACCGACGCTTTGTAGTCTGGTGATACCCAGCACGACTCACTGGGTACGCGAGTACCAGCAACAACCTCATAGGTACGCACGTAGTACGCACGTAGTACGCAGCCAGTGCGCACGTCATGCACGCGTAGTACGTCCGTACGGCACCACCCACGAGGGAGAGGCGCACCTCGCCGCCGCCGGTCCTCGGTAGTGGCCCCCGGGAGATTCCCCGGGTGCTTCGATCGAAGACCGGCCCGCACACACGGCGCGCTTCTCCACACAGTCCCGGTCCACGAGGGCACACGTCCCCGTAGGGCACATGTCCACGAAGGACGCATGGGACGCCGCCTTTGGGCCACACGGGCCCAGGGGCGAGAAGACGAAACGTAGACACGTAGGAGAACAGTGGAGAACGAGACCCACTACGCCGAGGCCGTCATCGACAACGGCACGTTCGGTACCCGCACCATCCGCTTCGAGACGGGCCGTCTGGCCCGTCAGGCCGCCGGCTCCGCCGTGGCCTACCTGGACGACGACACGATGGTCCTCTCGGCCACCACCGCGTCCAAGAAGCCCAAGGACCAGCTCGACTTCTTCCCCCTCACGGTGGACGTCGAGGAGCGCATGTACTCGGCCGGCAAGATCCCCGGCTCCTTCTTCCGCCGCGAGGGCCGCCCGTCCGAGGACGCGATCCTCACGTGCCGCCTGATCGACCGCCCGCTGCGTCCTTCCTTCAAGAAGGGCCTGCGTAACGAGATCCAGGTCGTCGAGACGATCATGGCGCTCAACCCCGACCACCTGTACGACGTGGTCGCGATCAACGCCGCCTCCTGCTCCACGCAGCTGGCCGGCCTGCCCTTCTCGGGTCCGATCGGCGCCACGCGCGTGGCGCTCATCAAGGGCCAGTGGGTCGCCTTCCCGACGCACACCGAGCTGGAGGACGCCGTCTTCGACATGGTCGTCGCCGGTCGCGTCCTGGAGGACGGCGACGTCGCGATCATGATGGTCGAGGCCGAGGCCACCGAGAAGACCATCGAGCTGGTCAAGGGCGGCGCCGAGGCGCCGACCGAGGAGGTCGTGGCCGCCGGTCTCGAGGCCTCGAAGCCCTTCATCAAGCTCCTGTGCAAGGCCCAGTCGGACCTCGCCGCCAAGGCCGCCAAGCCCACCGGCGAGTTCCCGATCTTCCTCGACTACGAGGACGACGTCCTGGAGGCCCTGACCGCCGCGGTCAAGGCCGAGCTGGCCCAGGCGCTCACCATCGCCGGCAAGCAGGAGCGCGAGGCCGAGCTGGACCGCGTCAAGGCGCTGGCCGGCGAGAAGCTGCTCCCGAAGTTCGAGGGCCGCGAGAAGGAGATCTCCGCCGCGTACCGCTCGCTGACCAAGAGCCTGGTCCGTGAGCGCGTCATCAAGGAGAAGAAGCGGATCGACGGTCGCGGTGTGACCGACATCCGTACGCTCGCCGCCGAGGTCGAGGCCATCCCGCGCGTGCACGGCTCGGCGCTGTTCGAGCGCGGCGAGACCCAGATCCTGGGTGTCACCACGCTGAACATGCTCCGGATGGAGCAGCAGCTCGACACGCTGTCCCCGGTGACGCGCAAGCGCTACATGCACAACTACAACTTCCCGCCGTACTCCACCGGCGAGACCGGCCGCGTCGGCTCCCCGAAGCGCCGCGAGATCGGCCACGGCGCGCTCGCCGAGCGCGCGATCGTGCCGGTCCTGCCGACGCGCGAGGAGTTCCCCTACGCGATCCGTCAGGTGTCCGAGGCCCTCGGTTCCAACGGCTCGACGTCCATGGGCTCCGTCTGCGCCTCGACGATGTCGCTGCTGAACGCCGGTGTGCCGCTGAAGGCCGCCGTCGCCGGTATCGCCATGGGTCTGATCTCCCAGGAGATCGACGGCGAGACGCACTACGTCACCCTCACCGACATCCTCGGTGCGGAGGACGCCTTCGGCGACATGGACTTCAAGGTCGCCGGCACGAAGCAGTTCGTGACCGCGCTCCAGCTCGACACCAAGCTCGACGGCATCCCCGCCTCGGTCCTGGCCGCCGCGCTGAAGCAGGCCCGTGACGCGCGTCTGCACATCCTGGACGTCATGAACGAGGCCATCGACGTCCCGGACGAGATGTCCCCGAACGCCCCGCGGATCATCACGGTCAAGATCCCCGTGGACAAGATCGGTGAGGTCATCGGCCCCAAGGGCAAGATGATCAACCAGATCCAGGAGGACACCGGCGCCGACATCACGATCGAGGACGACGGCACGATCTACATCGGTGCCGCCGACGGCCCGGCCGCCGAGGCCGCCCGCGCCACGATCAACGGCATCGCCAACCCGACCATGCCGGAGGTCGGCGAGCGCTACCTGGGCACCGTCGTGAAGACGACGACCTTCGGCGCGTTCGTCTCGCTCATGCCGGGCAAGGACGGTCTGCTGCACATCTCGCAGATCCGCAAGCTCGCCGGCGGCAAGCGCGTGGAGAACGTCGAGGACGTCGTCGGCGTCGGCCAGAAGGTCCAGGTCGAGATCGCCGAGATCGACTCCCGCGGCAAGCTCTCCCTCATCCCCGTCATCGACGGCGAAGAGGGCGACGAGCAGGCCGCCGACCAGAAGGACGACACCGACAAGTGACGTCGCGTAGCACCACGACGACGGCCCGCCCCTCTTCGGAGGGGCGGGCCGTCGCCCGTACCCAAACCCTCATCAAGGGCGAGCACGGCATCGGTACCGTCCGCAGGACGACGCTCCCGGGCGGCCTGCGCGTCGTCACGGAGACCCTGCCCTCCGTACGCTCGGCGACCTTCGGCATCTGGGCGAACGTCGGCTCACGCGACGAGACCCCGTCGCTGAACGGCGCCACGCACTACCTGGAGCACCTCCTCTTCAAGGGCACCAAGAAGCGCAGCGCCCTGGACATCTCCTCCGCGATCGACGCGGTCGGCGGCGAGATGAACGCCTTCACGGCGAAGGAGTACACGTGCTACTACGCGCGCGTGCTCGACACGGACCTGCCGCTCGCCATCGACGTCGTCTGCGACATGCTGACGGGCTCCCTGATCCTCCAGGAGGACGTCGACGCCGAGCGCGGCGTCATCCTCGAAGAGATCGCGATGACCGAGGACGACCCGGGCGACTGCGTGCACGATCTGTTCGCGCACACGATGCTCGGCGACACCCCCCTGGGCCGCCCGGTCCTCGGCACCGAGGAGACGATCAACGCCCTCAACGCCGACCGCATCCGCCGCTTCTACAAGAAGCACTACGACCCCACGCACCTGGTGGTCGCCGCCGCGGGCAACGTGGACCACAACAAGGTCGTACGGCAGGTCCGCGCCGCCTTCGAGAAGGCCGGCGCCCTCGGGCGCACCGACGCGGTCCCGATGCTCCCGCGCCAGGGTTCGCGCACGCTGCGCACCTCGGGCCGCGTCGAGGTCATCAACCGCAAGACCGAGCAGGCCCACGTCATCCTCGGCATGCCGGGCCTGGCCCGCACCGACGACCGCCGCTGGGCGCTCGGCGTGCTGAACACCGCGCTCGGCGGCGGCATGTCATCGCGCCTCTTCCAGGAGGTGCGCGAGAAGCGCGGCCTGGCCTACAGCGTGTACTCGTACACCTCGGGCTTCGCCGACACCGGCCTCTTCGGGGTGTACGCGGGCTGCCGCCCGAGCCAGGTGCACGACGTCCTGAAGATCTGCCGCGACGAGCTGGACCAGGTCGCCGAGCACGGTCTGTCGGACGACGAGATCGGCCGCGCCATCGGCCAGCTCGCGGGCTCCACCGTCCTCGGCCTCGAGGACACGGGCGCGCTGATGAACCGCATCGGCAAGAGCGAGCTGTGCTGGGGCGCGCACATGTCGGTCGACGAGATGCTGGCCAAGATCTCGGCGGTCACCCCCGACGAGGTGCGCGAGGTGGCCCGCGACGTCCTCGGCCACCGGCCGTCCCTGGCGGCCATCGGCCCCCTCAAGGACAAGCAGGCGGCCCGCCTCCAGGAAGCGGTCGCGTAGTCCCGCGAAGCGGTCTCGTACTCCCGTAAGGGATCGACTTAAGGAATGAAGGACATGAGCAAGCTGCGCGTGGCGGTCATCGGCGCCAAGGGCCGTATCGGCTCCGAGGCCGTGAAGGCCGTCGAGGCCGCCGACGACATGGAACTGGTCGCGGCGCTGGGCCGGGGCGACAAGCTGGAGACCCTCGCGGAGTCCGGCGCCCAGGTCGCGGTCGAACTGACCCACCCCGACTCGGTGATGGCCAACCTCGACTACTGCGTGGGCCACGGCATCCACGCCGTGGTGGGCACGACGGGCTGGACCGACGAGCGCCTCGCGCGGCTGCGTACGTCGCTGGAGGCGTCCCCGAAGACGGGTGTGCTCATCGCCCCGAACTTCTCCATCGGCGCGGTCCTGACGATGAGGTTCGCGCAGCTCGCGGCGCCCTACTTCGAGTCCGTCGAGGTCGTCGAGCTGCACCACCCGAACAAGGCGGACGCCCCCAGCGGCACCGCCACGCGCACCGCCCAGCTCATCGCCGAGGCCCGCAGGGAAGCGGGCAGCGCCCCGCAGCCCGACGCCACGACGACCGCCCTGGACGGCGCCCGCGGCGCGGACGTGGACGGCGTGCCGGTGCACTCCGTGCGCCTGCGCGGCCTCCTCGCCCACCAGGAGGTCCTGCTGGGCGGCGAGGGGGAGACCCTGGCCGTCCGGCACGACTCGCTGCACCACAGCAGCTTCATGCCGGGCATCCTGCTCGGCGCCCGCCGCGTGGTGAGCACTCCGGGCCTGACGTTCGGCCTGGAGCACTTCCTGGACCTCGGCTGATCCGGGAAGCGAACCTCATGCGAGCGAAGATCACCTACGCCGTCACGGCTGCCGTCCTGGTCGTCTACTTCGTCCTGGTCGGCAGCCGCGGCGTGCTCCTGATACAGCACGGCACCGCGCTCACCGTCACCTTCGGTGTCGCGGTGCTGATCCTGCCGTTCATCGGCATCTGGTTCCTGTGGAAGAACACCCAGTTCGTCCAGCGCGCCAACCGACTCGCCGCCGAACTGGAGGCCGAAGGCGGCCTCCCGGTCGACGAGTTGAAGCGCACCCCCGGCGGCCGCATCGACCGCGACTCGGCCGACGAGGTCTTCGCCCGCCGCAAGGCCGAGACCGAGGACGCGCCGGACGACTGGCGCTGCTGGTTCCGCCTGGCCGTCGCCTACCACGACGCACGGGACACCCCGCGCGCGCGAAAGGCCATGCAGCGAGCGATCGCCCTCCACGCGGGCAAGCCGGTGGACGCCTGACCGGACAGGCCCTAGGCGGTGGGCTGGTACTCGGCCCTGGCCCGGTACTCGTCGGCCCACACCTCGATGGCGTCGGCGGCCCGGTTGAAAGCCTCGTGCCGGGCCAGGAAGTCGGCGTTGCGGTCGGTCATCAGCAGCTGCTGCCCGCCGGCCGCCTGATCACGGCGTACGAGGATGAGGGCCTGCCCCTGCACGGTGCGGGGCAGGCCCAGCCACCGCACGGGCTGCTGCGCGGTCCGCACGGTCGCGATCTGCGCCCAGGGCACGGTCCGCGTCCGCAGGAAGCCGACCCTGCGCACCCCGCGCGCGCTCACCCAGGTGCCCACGCGCAGCAGCCGCAGGGAGCCGACGATGATGAGCCCGGCGAGTCCCGCGCAGAGGGCGGCACCCATGAGGGAGTCCGCGAACGCGATGATCACGGCGGCGAAGAGGACGTACGAGGCGAGCAGCAGCGAAAGCGCGGCCGTGCCCACCCGCCAGGGGCCGGGGCGATAGGGGCGGCGCCACTGATCGCGGTCCTCGAAGGGCAGCGCGGCGTCGTCCGCCGCGTCGTCGAAAGCGCGGTCCGCGGTCAGGAAAGGCAGGGGCACGGGCTGATCCTCACTCGATCCACGCACGGGCTGTGCCCGGTGAGGTTATCGAGCCGTGTCCCCTGCTACCAGCTTTGGGGGGCCATGGGGGTACCGTCAGCGCCCGTCCGAGGCCTCGGACTGCTGCGTATGCGCGGGTGACTGATCGGCCGACATGGCGGGCATCCCGAAGAGCAGGGAGCCCACGAGACCGGCCACCACGGTCAGGCCGATGAGCGTGCGGCCCATGATCTGACTGGCCGTCGCGCGCTCACGGGGAGGGGGAGTGACGTTACTGCGGAACTTGTCGGCTTCGGCGATGAAGGCGAACGGGACGGGCTCTCGCCGACGGAACATGGGGCGCGCTTCTCCTCACGGGTCTCGAACTTTCTCTCTCGTCTAGACAGACGCTCGAATCGCCCAAAAGGTGCCCTGTTTCGGCAAATTAGTTGAAGAATGTCGTGGCGGGTCACCGAACGGCCGATTGTCAGTGCCTGGCCATAGAGTGGGCGCCGCCCGAGTGATGCACATGGAAGGACCCCCGCCTGTGAGCGAGACCCCCACCGAAGACCTCAAGCCCAGCTTCCGCAGCGAGGTCACCGTCGAGCTGGTGAAGCACGCCGCCACCGACTCCGACGTCCTGTGGGCCGCCCGTGTCTCCACGGCGGGCGAGCAGTCGCTGGACGAACTCCAGAAGGATCCGGAGCGCTCCAAGGGGCTGATCAACTACCTGATGCGGGACCGCCACGGCAGCCCCTTCGAGCACAACTCGATGACGTTCTTCATCAGCGCCCCCATCTTCGTCTTCCGCGAGTTCATGCGCCACCGCGTCGGCTGGTCGTACAACGAGGAATCGGGGAGGTACAGGGAGCTGGAGCCCGTCTTCTACGTCCCCGACGAGTCCCGCAAGCTGGTCCAGGAGGGCCGCCCGGGCAAGTACGTCTTCGTGGAGGGCACCCAGGCCCAGCAGGAGCTGACGGGCCGCGTCATGGAGGACTCCTACCGCCAGGCGTACGAGGCCTACCAGGAGATGCTCGCCGCCGGCGTCGCCCGCGAGGTGGCCCGCGCGGTGCTCCCCGTCGGGCTCTACTCCTCGATGTACGCGACGTGCAACGCCCGTTCCCTGATGCACTTCCTTGGCCTCCGCACGCAGCACGAGCTGGCCAAGGTCCCGTCCTTCCCGCAGCGGGAGATCGAGATGGTCGGCGAGAAGATGGAGCAGTACTGGGCGGAACTGATGCCGCTCACCCACGCGGCCTTCAACAAGAACGGACGCGTGGCGCCGTAAGGCACTGATGTACGGACGGGTGGAGCGAAGTGTCCGTATTGCGGCACTTCGTGAAGTTCATCTAGCCTGATCAAACGGACCCGGCACTGCTTGAACCCCCGAGCAGGCAGTGCCGGGCTCCTCACTTGTCAGGTCCGCTCACATCCCCCGAGGGGGGACCCCGCGCTGAGCAGCGAGTAGCGTGTTACCCATGGCTCCGACCTCCACTCCGCAGACCCCCTTCGGGAGGGTCCTCACCGCCATGGTCACGCCCTTCAGGGCGGACGGCGCACTCGACCTCGACGGCGCGCAGCAGCTCGCCGCCCACCTGGTGGACGCAGGCAATGACGGCCTGATCATCAACGGCACCACCGGTGAGTCCCCGACTGTCGATGACGCGGAGAAAAACGATCTCGTACGAGCCGTAGTGGACGCGGTCGGAGACCGCGCCCACGTCGTCGCCGGCGTCGGCACGAACGACACCCGGCACAGCATCGAGCTGGCCCGCGCCGCCGAGCAGGCAGGCGCGCACGGCCTGCTGACCGTCACGCCGTACTACAACAAGCCCCCGCAAGAGGGACTGTTCCGGCACTTCACCGCGATCGCCGACAGCACCGAGCTGCCGGTCATGCTCTACGACATCCCGGGCCGCAGCGGCGTACCGATCAACACCGAGACGATCGTCCGCCTCGCCGAGCACCCCAGGATCGTCGCCAACAAGGACGCCAAGGGTGACCTGGGCCGCGCCAGCTGGGCCATCGCCCGCTCGGACCTGGCCTGGTACTCCGGCGACGACATGCTGAACCTCCCGCTCCTGTCGGTCGGCGCGTGCGGTTTCGTCTCCGTCGTCGGGCATGTGGTCGCCCCCGAGCTGCGCGCGATGCTCGAGGCGTACCTCACCGGCGACGTCCAGAAGGCCACGGAGATCCACCAGAAGCTGCTCCCGGTCTTCACCGGCATGTTCCGCACCCAGGGCGTGATGACGACCAAGGCGGCGCTCGCCCTCCAGGGCCGCCCCGGGGGCCCGCTCCGCCTCCCGATGGTGGAGCTGACGCCCGAGGAGACGGCACAGCTCAAGGTCGATCTCGCCGCCGGCGGGGTACAGCTGTAATCCCAGACTTCACAACTGAATACGTGAAACACGCGGGCGACCCGAGCACCATGAGCCGCCCGCACCCCACACAACAACTGCTAATGCACGAACGTCATACGCGCCACGTGCCCCGGAGGTACGTGGCGCGCGTGGTGAGGAGAGTCTTTTGAGTCATCCGCATCCTGAACTCGGCGCCCCGCCGAAGCTCCCGAAGGGCGGCCTGCGGGTCACCCCGCTGGGCGGCCTCGGTGAGATCGGCCGCAACATGACCGTCTTCGAGTACAACGGTCGTCTCCTGATCGTCGACTGCGGAGTGCTCTTCCCCGAGGAGGAGCAGCCCGGAATCGACCTGATCCTGCCGGACTTCACGTCCATCAGGGACCGCCTCGACGACATCGAGGGCATCGTCCTCACGCATGGTCACGAGGACCACATCGGCGGCGTCCCCTACCTCCTGCGCGAGAAGCCGGACATCCCGCTGATCGGCTCCAAGCTGACCCTCGCGCTGATCGAGGCGAAGCTCCAGGAGCACCGCATCCGTCCGTACACGCTCGAGGTCGTCGAGGGCGACCGCGAGCACCTGGGCCCGTTCGACTGCGAATTCATCGCGGTCAACCACTCCATCCCGGACGCCCTGGCCGTCGCCATCCGCACCCCCGCGGGCATGGTCGTCGCCACCGGCGACTTCAAGATGGACCAGCTGCCGATGGACGGCCGCCTGACCGACCTGCACGCGTTCGCACGGCTGAGCGAAGAGGGCATCGACCTTCTCCTCTCCGACTCCACGAACGCCGAGGTCCCGGGCTTCGTACCGCCCGAGCGCGACATCTCGAACGTGATCCGCGGTGTCTTCGCGGGCGCCCAGAAGCGCATCATCGTGGCCAGCTTCGCCAGCCATGTGCACCGCATCCAGCAGATCCTGGACGCCGCGCACGAGTACGGCCGCAGGGTCGCCTTCGTGGGCCGCTCGATGGTCCGCAACATGGGCATCGCCCGTGACCTCGGCTACCTCCGGGTCCCGCCGGGCCTCGTCGTCGACGTCAAGACGCTCGACGACCTGCCGGACAGCGAGGTCGTCCTGGTCTGCACGGGTTCGCAGGGCGAGCCCATGGCCGCGCTCTCCCGCATGGCCAACCGCGACCACCAGATCCGCATCGTCCAGGGCGACACGGTGATCCTGGCGTCGTCGCTGATCCCCGGCAACGAGAACGCGGTCTACCGCGTGATCAACGGCCTGACCCGCTGGGGAGCCAACGTCGTCCACAAGGGCAACGCGAAGGTGCACGTCTCCGGCCACGCCTCGGCCGGCGAGCTGCTGTACTTCTACAACATCTGCAAGCCCAAGAACCTGATGCCGGTCCACGGCGAATGGCGCCATCTGCGCGCCAACGCCGAGCTGGGAGCCCTCACCGGCGTCCCGCACGACCGCATCGTGATCGCCGAGGACGGCGTCGTCGTCGACCTCGTCGAGGGCAAGGCGAAGATCGTCGGCAAGGTCCAGGCCGGATACGTGTACGTCGACGGCCTCTCCGTCGGCGACGTCGGCGAGCCCGCGCTGAAGGACCGCAAGATCCTCGGGGACGAGGGCATCATCTCCGTCTTCGTCGTGGTGGACTCCAGCACCGGCAAGATCACCGGCGGCCCGCACATCCAGGCCCGCGGCTCCGGCATCGACGACGGGGTCTTCACCACCGTCATGCCGAAGATCCAGGAAGTCCTGGAGAAGTCGGCCCAGGACGGGGTCGTCGAGCCCCACCAGCTCCAGCAGCTCATCCGCCGCACGCTGGGCAAGTGGGTGTCGGACAACTACCGCCGACGCCCGATGATCCTGCCCGTGGTCGTCGAGGTCTGACCCTCCTGACCACGTGTTCTCCGGAGCGGGGCGCCTCGATTTGCATCGGGGCGCCCCGCTCCGTTAGGTTTACGGCTCCGCCCAACCGGGAAGCACCGCGCACTCACGTGTGAGGGGGCCGACCCGAACGGGGCGGGAAATCCGACTCAGAACTTCTGATAAAGTCGGAGCCGCCGGAAAGGGAAACGCGAAAGCCGAAAGGCTGGAGCGGGAACCGGAAAGGCACCGAGGAAATCGGACACGAAAGAGTCTGA
>NZ_JODF01000020.1:0-106674 GCF_000717945.1 Streptomyces sp. NRRL S-920 | reverse complement strand
GGATCAGGCCGCACTTGGGTGGCGGTCACCTTTCTGCGCTGGTGAGCGGGGTCTGGTGCGTCGAGATGCAAGGCGGAGGAGGGCGGCAACGCGATGGGGTCGCCCCCTGCTCGAGCGAAGCCGAGAGCTTGGATGGGGTCTCCCCTGCTCGAGCGAAGCCGAGAGCTTGGGGAAGTGCCAGACCCCGCGACCCGCGGCATGATCCGCCGGACAGGCCCTAGGTCCGGTTCCGGTCGCGCCGGACGCGCCACGACTGGCCGACCACGACCAGCAGGATCGGCACGCAGGCACCGACCAGCAGGCCTGCCGCCTGGCCGAGCCCGGAGCCCGCGCCGTCGTCGAGCGCGGACGAGATCCCCGAGACGGTCACCGCGGCGAGGACGACGCCTGCCAGGACGTAGAACTTCCGGCTCAGGAAGTTGCTCCGCTCCGGCGCGGGCGGCGGCGAGGCGATCTCCGCGCCGGGACCGAGACTGGCCGCCCTCGGCCGCTTGAACCACGCGTGCACCAGCCAGGTGCCGCACGCCTCCCACCCGTCGGGCGCGAGGCGTGCGTCCAGGCCCTCGCGGCCGCGCGCGACCAGCTCGCGCCGGTACTCCCAGCGCTGCGGGTGCTCGGGGTCACGGCGGCTGACGAAGCGGCCGAGCGCGTCGACCCGCTCCACCTCCCAGCCCTCGTCGCCGAAGCGGTTCAACAGCTCCTCGTCGACGTAGATGTCGGCGGTCCAGCGCCAGGTCTCGACATGGGCGGCCGGGGTCCGTGGTGCCCGCTCCCCCGTGGCGGGCACCAGCAGCTCGGCGAACTCGTCGGCCGGGCCGAACTCCTCCAGCGCGTCACCTCCCGCCTCCTCCAGATGCGCGGCCAGTTCCGCGACGGTCGACTCGACTCGGTCGGCGGGCAGGCCGCGCGCCCGCAGCCGACCGGCGAGGTCGAGGAGGTAACTGTCCTGTTCGTACCGCGTGTTCACCGCGTCCGCTCCGTCCACTGTGCTCGTCCCATCCACCGCGCTCGTCTCGTTCACCGTGCTCGTCCCGTCCACCCCGCTCGCCCCGTTCATCGCTCTCCCACTCCCGCCCCCGCCAGGACCTCGCGCACGGACGCGTCGAAGGCCAGCCACAGCCCGCCCTGCTCGCCGAGGGTCTCCCGGCCCGCGTCGGTGAGCCGGTAGTAGCGCCGCCCCGGACCCTTCTCGGCGACGCGGAACTCCGCGGCGACCAGACCCGCCTCCTCCAGGCGGTTGAGCACGGGATAGAGCGTGCCGCCCTTGATCTGCCCGAAGCCCGCGGCACCGAGCTGCTTGGCGATCTCGTAGCCGTAGCTCTCACCGCCGGTGAGGCTCGCGAGGACGAGGAGGTCGAGTACGCCCTTGAACCAGCTGGCGCGGCGGTCGGTCATGGCGTGAGGCCTTTCTTCGGCACGGCCGTCTCCCGTGGGCGGAGGTCTCCGGTCATGCGGCGGACGGGGCACAAAGCTTGTCCGGCGCGGGCAGCGTGAGGTCGCGCACGGAGAGGGCCACATGGGCCACGACGGGGAGCAGCAGGCTGCCCGTGGCGAGGTAGAGGCCGGTCAGCACGGCGCCGAGGAGGCCGAAGACGGCGACGCCCTGGCGGCCCTGGTAGAACCCGGCGACCGCGTACACGAGGACCGAGAGGGCCGCCGCCCCATAGAGGGGGAGGCCGAGCGCGCCGACGCCGAAGGCGATGAGCAGGCCGCGGTAGACGAGGTTGGCGCAGATGCCGTCGGTCACGGCGACGACGATCGCGAGCCTGCGCTCCTCGGCGGTGCGCGGCAGCATGGCCTCGATGGAGGCGAGCCCCGGCACGTTCTTGCCCTGCTCGGCCAGGCTGCGGAAGTTGCGCCCCGACGCCACGGCGAGCGCGGCGAAGATGAGGGCCAGGGTCAGGGAGTAGAGGGGCCGTTCGGGCGCGGTGATGCCGAAGTCGGCGGCGTCGGCGCCCGGCGAGAGCAGCAGCGCCGCCACGGCGACGGCGGCGAAGGCCGCCCACACGGCGAGCACGAGGCCGAAGTAGCGGACGAGGGCGCGGGGTTCGGCGTCCCTGCGCCGGGCCAGCGAGGCGTAGGTCCGGCGGCCGGCCCAGGGCTCGCCGAGCAGCAGATAGGCGGCGAGCACGGCCGTGACGGTCGTCGATGCGACCGAGAAGTCCGGCGAGATGGTCATGGGTCCCCCTTCCCGAGGGGGCCGCGCGGTGCGTGTCCACGCCTGTCGCGCGGCCCCTGAGCGTCTGAGCTACCTAGACCGTATGGCGACCTAGTCAGGAATGCAATCTATCTCGCTACGCCGACTTCCGGGCGGCCGGTCCCGGGCCCTGGCGCATCCGCCCGTCAGCCCCCGGCACGCCACCCCGGGTCGCGGCCGCTCAGACCGATCACGCGGTCCAGGAGAGGCGCCCCTTCCGGGACCGGGACCGGCTTGCCGAACAGCCCGTCCGGCTCCCCGCCCGCCTCGCCGGTGGGTGTCAGCAGCGCCCGCGCGCCCTCCAGGTCGGCCTCGTCCGGCGCGTACTCCTGGCCGGTGGCCCGCGCCAGGTCCCAGCCGTGGACGACCAGTTCATCGAGGGCGACGAGGCCCGCGACCTCGCCGGGCAGGTCGACGCCGCCCGCCCGGGTCATGCCCTGCCGGGCCGCCGGGTCGCGCCAGGCCCCGGCGAGGGCGTCCAGGGCTTCGGCCAGCTCCTCGCGCCAGCCGGGGCCGATGTCCGGCACATGACTCGCGGGGTCCGTGTCCAGTGCCGGCCCGAACTCCTTGCGCGCCGCCTGCTCGAAGGCGCGGGCGAGGCCGATCAGATGGCCGAGGAGGTGCCGTACCGCGTAGTCGGGGCAGGGTGTGGGCGCCGCGAGCTGTCCGTCCGTGATGCGTTCGGCGAGGCGTGCCACCAGGCGGGCCTGCGGGCCGAGGTCGAGGATGTCACCGGAATCAGTGTCACCGGACGGGATGTCACCGGTCATCGGGGCCTCCGCTAAGGCAGCTGTATCGGTAGGTCTCCTCTGGTGACCGGCCGCGTGCCCCGAACTCATCGGTCCGCGTTAGGGAAAGCGCCCGATTCCGACGCCGGGGCCTTAGAAACCAGCATCACCTGGCATGACATCGACGATCGGGCGCGTCCTGCGGGACCGCAACGCGAGCCTCTATCTGGGCGCGGTGGTGGTCTCCGGTTTCGGGACCTCCGCGCTGTGGCTGGCCTCCGGCATCTGGGTGAAGGAGCTGACGGGCTCCGACGGGCTCGCCGCGCTCTGCCAGTTCGCCCTGTGGGCGCCCGCCCTCATCGGCCCGCTGCTCGGCACCCTCGCCGACCGCACCCGCCGCAAACCGCTCCTGGTGGCCGCCAACCTCGCGCTCGGCGTGCTGCTCCTCTCCCTGTTCGCCGTGGACGGCACGGGACAGCTCTGGATCCTCTTCGCCGTCCTCCTGGTGTACGGGGCGTGCGGCGTCGTCACGGACGCGGCGGAGGCCGCGCTGGTGCCGACGGCCGTCGGCAAGGAGCTGCTCGGCGACTTCAACGGCCTGCGGATGTCCGCCAATGAGGGCATGAAGCTGGTGGCGCCCCTCGCGGGGGCGGGCCTCTTCGCCGCGTACGGGGGCGCTCGCGTGGCCCTCCTGGACGCCGTCACGTTTGTACTGGCCGCGGGCATGTACGGGCTGCTGCGGGTGCGGGAGAGTGCCCCGGTGCGTGAGCGGGCGTCCCTGCGGGAGCGGACCGCCGAGGGGGCCCGCTATCTGTGGGGGCACGAGCGGCTGCGGCCCCTCGTGGTGGCGGGCGGTCTGACGATGCTGTCGTCGGGCGTCAGCGGCGCGCTGGTGTACGCGATCGTGGAGGGGCTCGGCCGCTCCCCCGCGTACACGGGCGTGCTGTACGTCGTGCAGGGCGCCGGATCCGTCGCGGTGGGCGTGGCGTCGGGGGCGCTGCTGCGGCGCTTCGGGGCGTGGCGGTTCGGCGGGGCGGGCATCGCGCTGACCGGGGTGGCGGCGGGCCTGAGCGCGCTGCCGAGTGACGCGGCGGTCCTCGCGGGAAGCTTCGCGAACGGCGTCGGGCTGCCCTGCGTGCTGATCGCGGGGCTGACGGCGGTGCAGCGCGAGACCCCTGACGCGCTGCTCGGCCGGGTGGCGGCGACCGCCAACACGCTGATGTTCACCCCGACCGCGGTCGGCATCGCGGCGGGCGCGGCCCTCGTGGAGTGCGTGGACGTCCGTGTGCTGCTGCCGGTGCTCGCGGGGGCGCGGCTGCTGATCGCCGCGCCCCTGCTCCTCGGGTGCCGGGCTACTTCACGTCCGCCCAGCGCTTGATGGTGGCCACGGCCTTCGTCCGCTCGGCCTCGGGCAGCGCAGCGATCGACGCGCCGTGGTTGGCGCCCGGCACCTCGTAGCGGTAGGAGTCGTGGCGGCTCGGGGTGAAGCGCTCCGCGCTCCAGGGGTCGTTCTGGCCGTAGATGAACATCATCCGCCGACCGCTGCTCTTCACCCAGCGGTCGACGTCGGCCACGGTCGCGCCGTTGTACGTGCCGCGCATGGCGGCGGGCAGCACCGAGTTGGGCTGGTAGAGGTCCGGGTAGTGCCGGACGTCCTTGAGGTGCTTGAACTTCAGGTCGGCCCAGCCGAGTTGGGTGGCGGCCTGGCGGTAGTAGGGGCCGGAGCCGTTGGTGCCGAGGTCCTCGTCGCGGTAGACACTCAGGCCGTGCTTCTTCGACCAGCCGTACAGCTCGTCGTCGGTAGCCCTCTTCGCGTCGGGGACGGTGGAGCAGTCGGCGGCGGTGCCGGACTGCCAGAAGTTCCACACCTGGTCCAGGACCGCGAACTCGTAGGCCCGGTCGGTGGTGCCGAGGGTCTCCTCGAACGTGTCGCCGTCCGCCTTCGCGTCGGCCTCGAACTTGGGGAGCAGCGTGTCGCGGCGTACGAGCATCTCGCGCTGTACGGCGTTCAGCGCGTCCCGGCACTCCTTGGTGCCGACCGTCTTGAAGAAGCGCTCGTAGCCGCTGTCGTCGCGGTGGACGGCGTCGTTGGGAGCGACGAAGGCGACGACGGCGTCCAGGTCGCCGGGGTAGTAGCGCTCGTGGTAGGTGGCGGTCATGCCGCCCTTGCTGGCGCCCGTGCCGAGCCACTTGCCCTTCTCGATGGTGCGCAGGGCGCGGGTGAGGCGGTGCTCGTCGGCGGCCTCCTGCTGGACGGTCATCTTGGACCAGTCGTCGCCCGCCGCGCCGGACGGGCGGGACCGGGCGAAGTAGCGGTGTTCGACGCTGACTTGGTTGGCGTCGATCAGCCGGGTGAGGGAGGCGGTGCCACCGGGGAGGGTGTAGCCGCTGGTGTAGAGGACGGTCGGCTTGTCCGTGGACTTGTGCCAGAGCGTGGCGCGCTGCGTGAAGGTGGCGCCGCCGGGTTTGCGGTGGTCGACGGGCTGGACGTACGTCAGCGTGTAGAGGGGGTGGCCCTCCTTGTCCGCGACGGAGACGACCTTCATGCCGGGTATCTTCTCCAGCCGTTCGCGCACGGAGTCGGTGGCCGTGCCCTGGACGGCGGCCTGCCCGCCCTGTGCGGTGGCGGGTGCCACGCCGCCGAGCACCGTGGCACCCGCTGTCAGCGCGGCGCAGACCAGCCCGGATATCGCCTTGTTGCGCACCTTGTCTCCTCTGTCCCCTGGTACCGGAGCGACGATTGGTGCGCGGATCGTAACGGCGATCAACCCGGGTGCGACAGGGCCCGCGAGCGGCGCCGGGCTGCTGCCGCCCATGCCGCGTGCGCGGCGAAGGCGGCGGCCACGCGGTGGGCTTCACCCCGCGCTCCCGGGGCGTGGATTCGCCGATCCGGTTCGGGCCGGGCGGCAAACGGGCGGCCCGCTCCCCCGAAACGGGCACGCCTGCCGCCCGCACCGCAGGCGGCCACCCCGCCAAGCGGGCGCAAACGGGCAGCATCCCGCCCGCTGCGCACCTGGTCACGCCCTTGCCCGCGCTGTAGAACTTCCCCACAGGGCCCGAACGGGCACGCTCGGACCAGGGAAGAAGGTGGTGGCGCCGATGACCGCGGAGGAACGTCAGCGGCTGATCGTCAGTGCGGCCCGCCACTCCGGTTCCGTCGACGTGACGGCGCTCGCCGCCCAGCTCGGCGTCGCGAAGGAGACCGTCCGCCGCGACCTGCGCGCCCTGGAGGACCACGGCCTGGTCCGCCGCACCCACGGCGGCGCCTACCCCGTGGAGAGCGCGGGTTTCGAGACCACGCTCGCCTTCCGCACGACCATGCACGTCCCGGAGAAGCGGCGCATCGCCGCCGCCGCGGCCGGGCTGCTCGGCGACGCCGAGACGGTCTTCGTCGACGAGGGGTTCACGCCCCAGCTGACCGCCGAGGCGCTGCCCGGGGCGTCGGCCGGCCGGCCGCTGACCGTCGTGACCGCCTCACTGGCCACCGCGGGCGTCCTCGCGGAGGCCGACCACATCACCGTCCTGCTGCTCGGCGGGCGGGTCCGGCCGGGCACGCTCGCCACCGTCGACCACTGGACGACCCGCATGCTGGCCGGGTTCGTCATCGACCTGGCCTACATCGGCGCCAACGGCATCTCCCGCGAGCACGGCCTGACGACGCCCGACCCGGCGGTCAGCGAGGTGAAGGCGCAGGCGATCAGGGCGTCGCGGCGCACCGTCTTCCTGGGCGTGCACACCAAGTTCGGGGCGACGAGCTTCTGCCGGTTCGCGGGGATCGGCGACCTGGACACGATCGTCACGAGCAGCCGCCTGCCCGCCTCCGAGGCCCACCGCTACTCCCTCCTCGGCCCGCAGGTCGTCCGCGCCTGACGTCCCCCCTGCGGCACACCGTGCCCCCGCACGCCTTGGCGTGCCCGGAAAATACATAATCCTCCCCTTAAGTCCAGGAGCACTTATGCGAACCCCGAGCCGACCAAGGCCGCGCGCGCTCGCCGCGGCCGCCGCAGGGGCGCTGCTCGCCCCGCTGCTCGCCGGCTGCTGGACCGGCGCGGGCGGGACCGGTTCAGGCGACTCCCTGAACGTCCTCATGGTGAACAACCCGCAGATGATGGAGCTGCGCAAGCTCACCGCCGCCCACTTCACCCGGCGGACCGGCATCGAGGTGAACTTCACCGTCCTGCCGGAGAACGACGTCCGCGACAAGATCAGCCAGGACTTCGCCAACCAGGCGGGACAGTACGACGTCGCCACCCTGAGCAACTACGAGATACCGATCTACGCCAGGAACGGCTGGCTGCACGAGGTCGGTTCGTACGCCCGTGAGGACACGGCGTACGACGAGAAGGACATCCTGCCGTCCATGCGCCAGTCCCTCACCGGCGACGACGGCAAGCTCTACGGACAGCCCTTCTACGGAGAGTCGTCCTTCCTGATGTACCGCAAGGACGTCTTCAAGAAGGCGGGCCTGACGATGCCCGAGCACCCCACCTGGCAGCAGGTGGCGAGGCTCGCCGCCCGGGTGGACGGCGCGCAGCCGGGCATGAAGGGCATCTGCCTGCGCGGCCTGCCCGGCTGGGGCGAGCTGATGGCGCCGCTGACGACCGTGGTGAACACCTTCGGAGGCACCTGGTTCGACAAGGACTGGAAGGCGCGCCTGGACTCCCCCGAGTTCGGAAAGGCAACTCGCTTCTACGTAGACCTCGTTCGCGAACACGGCCAGTCCGGGGCCGCCCAGTCCGGCTATGCCGAGTGCCTCAACAACCTCACCCAGGGCAAGACGGCCATGTGGTACGACGCGACGGCCGCCGCCGGTTCGCTGGAGTCCGCCACGTCCCCGGTCAGGGGCAGGATCGGCTACGCACCCGCCCCGGTGGTGCGGACGGAGAACTCCGGGTGGCTCTACACCTGGGCCTGGGGCATGCAGAAGGCCTCCAGGAACCCCGACAAGGCCTGGAAGTTCATCTCCTGGGCGTCGGGCAAGGAGTACGAGGAACTGGTCGGCGAGAAGACCGGCTGGGCGGACGTCCCCGCCGGGAAGCGCGCCTCGACGTACGCGAACCCCGCCTACCGCAAGGCAGCCGCCGCCTTCCAGGACGTCACCCGCGCCGCCGTCGAAGGGGCCAGGCCCCGCGACCCGGGCGTACAGCCGCGCCCCGCGCCCGGCATCCAGTTCGTCGGCATCCCCGAGTTCACCGACCTCGGCACCAAGGTCTCCCAGGAGATCAGCGCGGCCATCGCCGGACGCCAGTCCGTCGACGCGGCGCTGCGCACGTCCCAGCGGCTCGCCGAGAAGATCTCCGAGGAGTACGAGGGACGATGACCGCCACCGCCACCGGCACGCCCGCCCTCACCCACGCGCGCGTGCCCGCCCCGAGGCCTCCCGGACGGCTGCGCGCCTGGGCCACCAGGGCGCCCCTGCTCCCCGCCCTCGTCTTCATGATCGCCGTGACCCAGCTGCCGTTCGTGGCCACCCTGGTGATCTCCTTCTTCGACTGGAACGCCCTCTATCCGCACGCCCGTTCCTTCACCTGGTTCGCCAACTACTCCGAGGTCCTCACCGACCCCGACCTGCGCGCCTCGGTCCTGACCACGATCCTGCTCACGGCGTCCGTGGTCCTCGCGAGCCTCGTCCTGGGGCTCGGCCTCGCACTGCTGCTCGACCGCCGGTTCAAGGGGCGCGGCCTCGTGCGCACGCTGCTCATCGCGCCGTTCCTGCTGGTGCCGGTGGCCGCCGCGCTGCTGTGGAAGCACGTGCTCTACAACCCCGAGTACGGCCTGTTCAACGGCCTTCTGCGCTGGGCCGGCGGGGAGGGCGCGGCGCAGCCCGACTGGATCTCCACCACCCCGCTGCTCGCCATCGAGGCCTCGCTGGTGTGGCAGTGGACGCCCTTCATGATGCTGATCCTGCTCGCGGGGCTCCAGAGCCGCGATACCGAACTGGTCGAAGCGGCCCGCATGGACGGCGCGGGCGACTGGCAGGTCTTCCGCCATCTGACGCTGCCGCACCTGCGCCGCTATCTCGAACTGGGCGCCCTGCTCGGCTCGATCCACATCGTGCAGAACTTCGACGCCGTCTTCACCCTCACCTCGGGCGGCCTCGGCACCGCCAACCTCCCCTACACCGTCTACCAGAGCTTCTACCAGGCACACGAGAACGGCCTGGCCTCCGCGGCCGGCGTCCTCGTCGTCATCGGCTCGCTCCTCATCGCGACCTTCGTACTGCGGGTCGTCTCGTCCCTGTTCCGTGAGGAGGCGTCCCGCGCATGAGTAACGTACGCGTCAAAGGTGCCAAAGGTGTCGGGCTCGGTCTGACCGCGTGGCTCGCCGGGATCCTGTTCTTCCTGCCCCTCGCCTGGATGGCGCTGACCTCCTTCCACTCGGAGGAGGACGCGGCCACCAACCCGCCCTCGCTCGCCGCCTCGCTCACCCTGGACGGCTACCGCGACTTCTTCGGGGCGGGCGGCGGCGCGAGCCCCTGGCCGTCGCTCATCAACTCCGCGGTGGCCTCAATCGTCTCCACGCTCTGCGTGCTCGTGCTGGCCCTGCCCGCCGCGTACGCCCTGTCCATCAGGCCCGTGAAGAAGTGGACGGACGTGCTCTTCTTCTTCCTGTCCACGAAGATGCTGCCGGCCGTGGCGGGCCTGCTGCCCCTGTACCTCTTCGCCAGGAACACCGGGCTGCTGGACAACATCTGGCTGCTCGTCCTCCTCTACACCTCGATGAACCTGCCGATCGCGGTGTGGATGATGCAGTCCTTCCTCGCCGAGGTGCCGAAGGCCGTCATCGAGGCCGCGCGGATCGACGGGGCGCGGCTGCCGACCATCCTCGCGCGCGTGGTGGCGCCCATCGCGCTGCCCGGCATCGCCGCGACCTCCCTGATCTGCTTCATCTTCAGCTGGAACGAACTGCTCTTCGCGCGGGTGCTCACGGGCGTCGTCGCCCAGACCGCGCCCGTCTTCCTGACCGGCTTCATCACCAGCCAGGGCCTGTTCCTGGCGAAGGTGTGCGCCGCGTCGCTCGTGATCTCCCTGCCGGTGCTCGCCGCGGGGTTCGCCGCCCAGGACAAGCTGGTCCAGGGCCTGTCGTTGGGAGCCGTGAAATGAAGGCCGCGATCGTCGAGTCGGTGGGCAAGGTCGTCGTCGGCGAGGTGCCCGACCCGGCGCCCGGCCCCCGCGAGGTCGTCGTGGAGGTCGCCGCGTGCGGCCTGTGCGGCACCGACCTGCACATCCGCCAGGGGGAGTTCGCGCCCACGCTGCCGGTGGTGCCCGGCCACGAGTTCGCCGGTACCGTCGTCGAGCGGGGCCGTGACGTCACCGGGCTCGCCCTCGGCGACCGGGTCGCGGTCGACCCCTCGCTGCACTGCCACGAGTGCCGCCAGTGCCGGGCCGGGCGGGGCAACATGTGCGAGCGGTGGGCCGCGATCGGCGTGACCACGGCGGGCGGCGCCGCCCAGTACGCCCTCGCGCCCGCCGCCAACTGCGTACGGCTCCCCGACCACGTACGCACCCAGGACGCCGCCCTGATCGAGCCGCTGTCCTGCGCGGTGCGCGGCTACGACGTGCTGCGGGCGCGGCTCGGGGCGCACGTGCTGATCTACGGCTCGGGAACGATGGGCCTGATGATGCTGGAACTGGCCAAGCGGACCGGCGCCGCGAGTGTCGATGTCGTCGACGTCAACCCGCGGCGGCTCGCGACGGCGGCGCGGCTCGGGGTCTCGGGCTCGGCGGCCGGCGCCGACGAACTGGACCGCCCGGAGGGCTGGGACGTGGTGATCGACGCGACGGGCAACGCGGGCGCCATCCAGGACGGCCTGGACCGGGTCGCCAAGGCGGGCACGTTCCTCCAGTTCGGCGTCGCCGACTACGCCACGCGCGTCACCATCGACCCGTACCGGATCTACAACCAGGAGATCACCATCACCGGTTCGATGGCGGTCCTGCACAGCTACGAACGCGCGGCCGAACTCTTCGCGGCGGGGGTGCTCGACCCGGAGGTGTTCATCAGCGACCGGCTGCCGCTGGACGACTACCCGCTGGCACTGGACCGGTTCGCCGCCGGGCTGGGCCGGAAGATCGTCGTGGTGCCGTGACGGCTAGGCCGTGATTCGGTATCGGTGCGGCAGGGCCGGACGTACGCTCCGGCCATGCCGAGACCTCATGGATTCACCTACGAACAGCGCGCGGACGGCACTGTCGTGATCACCCACGGCGGACGTGCCGCCGGGACGCTCCGCGGTGCCCGCGCCGAACAGTTCCTCGCCGAGGCGGCGAGTGGCGACCCCCAGCTGGTGATGGCCCGCTGGACCGGCAACTACAAGCACGGCAACGAGCGCGCCGCCCGCGCCCACCCGCGCAACCGCGGCTGAGACCCGGGCAAGGGGCCGCCGCGCGCCGGACCGGGAAAATTCCCTGGCCGGGTAAGGGAACGGCAAAGAGGGGTCGTTCGTTACCCCTGGCATGACAGCTATGACCCCCGGCTCGAACATCCCCCTGACCGCCGCCCGCGTGGCGGTGGACGTCGCCGCTCCGGTGCGGCTCGACGTATCGGGCCTGCTGCTCACCGCCGACGGCAAGGTGCGCTCCGACGACGACTTCATCTTCTTCAACCAGCCCTCGGGCCCCGGTGTGACCTATCAGTCGGGCGGTGGCACGACCCCCGACAAGATCACCGTGGACACGGCCTCCGTGCCGTCCGGCATCGAGAAGATCGTCGTGACCGCGAGCCCGGACGCGGCGGGCCAGACCTTCCAGGGCATCGAGCCCACCGCCACCATCCGCAACGCGGACGACGGCTCCGTGCTCGCCACCTTCACCCCGCCGCAGCTCGGCACCGAGACGGCCCTGGTGATCGTCGAGATCTATCTGCGCAACGGCGCGTGGAAGGCCCGCGCGGTCGGCCAGGGGTACGCGAACGGCCTCGCGGGCATCGCGACGGACTTCGGCGTCTCGGTCGAGGAGCCCGCCCCGGCCCCGGCCGCCACCCCCGCCGCCCCGATGGCTCCCCCGGCGGGCCAGCCGGTCCAGGGTCCGCCCCCGCCGGTCGCCGACCCGCGTCAGGCCGCCCCGGCCGCGCCCGCCGCTCCCCCGGCGCCCGCGCCCGGCGCCGGGAAGATCAACCTGGACAAGGGCCGGGTCAGCCTCCAGAAGAACCAGACGGTGTCCCTGGTCAAGGGCGGCAAGCCGCTGCTCTCCCAGGTCAAGATGGGCCTCGGCTGGGAGCCCGCGTTCCGTGGCAAGGACATCGACCTGGACGCCTCCGTCATCGCGTACGGCCCGAATCGCAACCACGTCGACAGCTGCTACTTCGGCAAGCTGTCGATCGTGAACGGCGCGATCAAGCACTCCGGTGACAACCTCACGGGCGAGGGCGGCGGCGACGACGAGGTGATCGTCGTCGACCTCGGCCGCCTCCCGCAGGACGTCACGGGCCTGGTCTTCACGGTGAACTCCTTCTCCGGGCAGAAGTTCACCGAGGTCGCCAAGGCCTACTGCCGTCTGATCGACGCGGCGTCCGGCGAGGAGCTGGTCCGCTTCGACCTGACCAACGCCGAGGCGCAGACGGGCGTCATGATGGCCAAGCTCATCAAGCAGTTCACCGGCGAGTGGGAAATGACCGGTATGGGGCAGTTCGTCAAGTCCCGCACCGTGCGCGGCATGGTGAAGCCGGCGGCACAGGCGCTGTAGGGCACGCATGCGTGAGGGGCGGAAGGCCGCATGCGCGGCCCGCCGCCCCTCACGTGCGTCGGATCAGGTCTTCGGATGTCAGAGCTTGGCGAGCTTCGGGTAGGGACTCAGGAACCGTCCCTGACGGCCCGCGAAGTCGATGACGACCGCGTCCTCTCCCTCGACGCCGACGATCCTCCCGAGTCCGTACTGGTCGTGGGAGACACGGTCACCCACGGCGAACTGCTCTACGGGTGGGGCGGGCGGAGCGGGCACGTTGAAGGGACTGTTCGGCAGGTGGCGGCGCGAGCCGGCGGGCCTCGTCATATTCGAAGTATGCGCCCCCGGACGCCCGACGCACCATGCTCCGAGCTCACACCGCTCTCACATCGGTATGGAACAGACACACAAACCCCAGTCACGGCAACGTATCCGGCACCTCGGGACGACCCGAAAGGGTTACGGGAATCACGTTCCGTACCACGAGAGCGACGCACCGCGACGGCACGCCGCACGGCAGCCGCAACCGTACGATGCCCCTCAGACGTCGCACAGACCGTCAGATCATCCTGTCGCCGCAAGGGCCCGCCCCGGGCCCGCTGGAAGGAGCGCCCGTGGAGGTCGGCGGGTACCGGATCGTTTCACCGCTCGGCGAGGGCGACAGGGGCCGTGTCCAGCTGGCGCGGTCCGCGTCCGGGCGGCCGGTCGCCGTCAGGACGGTCCACGCGCACCTCGCGGCCGGCCCGGGGTTCCGTGAGCGCTTCCGGCGCGAGGCGGCCGCCGCGCGGGCCGTGACCGGCCCGTACTCGGCCGCCGTGCTCGACGCGGATCCGGACGCCGAGGAGCCGTGGCTCGCGGTCGAGTTCTGCGCGGGGCCGGGTCTGCCGGAGGCCGTGGCCACGTACGGGCCACTGGGCGACGCCGATCTCGCCGCGCTGGGCGCGGTGCTCGCCCACGCCCTGTCGGGGGTGCACGCGGCCGGGGTCGTCCACCGCGGCGTGAAGCCCTCCAACGTCATCGTCACCCGCACCGGGCCGAAGCTCCTCGGTTTCCGCGTCGCGGGGCGCACGGCCGACGAGGAGGACCCGGACGCCGGTGGCCCGGTCATCGGTTCGCCCGGCTTCATCGCCCCCGAGCTGCTGGCGCGGGACGCCCGGCCGGGGCCCGCGGCCGATGTGTTCGCGCTCGGCGCGGTCCTCACGGTGGCGGCGACCGGGCGGGGCCCGTTCGGTTCGGGCCGCGCCCCGGAGGTCCTGCACCGCACGCTGCACGAGGAGCCGGACCTGCTGGGCGTCCCGGGCGCCGCCTGGGCCGACTTCCTCGGCCGCTGTCTGACCCGCGCCCCGGCGGCCCGCCCCACGGTCGCGGAGGTGATGGCCTGGTGCGGGGAGCGGGCCGCGGCGTTCCCCTGGTGGGCGAGCGAACCGGTCGCCGACCTGATCCACCGCCATGAGGACGACATCACGGAACTGCTGGAGTGGGACGAGGACGCAATCGCGGCGCCGACCCCCTGGCCCGCGCCGCTGCCGGGAAAACACCGCGGGACACCTTGACCCGCGGTGCCCGCGGCGACTGGATGCAACGGCTCGGTCACGCATTACGCGTACTGACGGGTGAGCGGATCCCGGGTGGGCCTGGGCTGCCTGGCCCACCCGGGGTGCCGGGGCCCCTCCCCGGGCTCACATGCCTTGCTGGGACCTGGCCTTGAAGGCCGCCTTGCGGGCCTCCTTCGCCACCTTCTTGTCGGGGTGGAGGCGGCCCATCGCCTCCAGGACGTCCGCCGTCGCGGGGTGCTCCACCCGCCACGCGGTGGCGAAGAAGCCGCTGTGCTGCTGCGCGAGGCCTTCGACCAGGCCCTGAAGCTCGTCAGAGTTGCCCTCGGCGCTGAGCTGCGCGGCGAGCGTGTCGATGGTGAGCCAGAAGATGAGCTGCTCGGAGGGGGCGGGCACGTCCGTCGCCCCGTGCTCGGTGAGCCATACCCGGGCGAGCCCGCCGAGCTGCGGGTCGTCGAGCACCTCCCGCAGGGCGGGCTCCGCCTCGCCGCCGACCAGGGACAGCGCCTGCTGGCAGCGGAGCCTGCGCAGCGGCGCGCCCTCGTCGCCGCCGCGGGCCGCGGCCAGCAACTCCCGTGCGGCGGCCAGCGGTTCGTGCCGGGCGAGCCACTGCTCGATCTCCGCCTGCGCGGCGGCCTGCGGGAAGCCGGAGGTGCCCGCCAGGAGCGCGTCCGCGCCCTTGTCGGCGAGGTCGCCGACGGCGGGCGCGTCGACGCCGGCCTCCAGCATGCGGGCGCGGACGCCGTACAGGCCGAGGGGGGTGAGCCGGACCATGCCGTACCGGGTGACGTCCTCGTCGTCGATCGGCGCGGGCACCTCGGTGGCGCCGGTCGCACCGGTTTCGTCGGGGGCGTCGATCTCGGCCATGAGGGCCTCGTCCACCGGCTGGTACTCGACCAGGCCGAGCGGCTCGAAGAGGCGGAACTGGTCGTCGAGCTTCATCATCGCGTCCGACACCTGCTCCAGGATGTCGTCCGTGGGCTCGCCCATGTCGTCGGGGACGATCATCGAGGCGGCGAGCGCGGGCAGCGGCACGGGGCCCCCACCGGCCGCGGCGTCGCCCACGGTGAGCAGGTAGAGGTTGCCGAGGACGCCGTCGAGGAAGTCGGCCTCGGCCTGCGGGTCCCAGCCGAGCTGGTCGAAGTCGACCTCGCCGTTCTCCTCCAGGACGTCGAGGAGGTTGTCCATGTCCGGCACGGTGGCGTCCGCGTAGACGGTGTCCAGGGCGCCCAGCCAGACGCCGAGGACGTCCTGCGGGCCGCCCGCGGAGAGCACCGCGAGGTCCTCGCCCGGGGTGACGGTGCCTTCCGCGCCCTCCTCCTCGGCGTCAATGACCTCGACCAGGCCGGTGTCGACGGCGATCCGCCAGGCCTCGCTGGCGAGCGCGGCCGCGTCCGGGTCGTCCGCCGCGAGGCCCAGCTCGGCGGCGGCCGCCGGGAGCTGGGCGTCGACGAGTTCGCCGCCCGCGCCGACCCGGGTCTCGGGTCCCGCCCAGCGGGCGAGCCGCACGGCGCGGGACAGCAGCGGGCTGGCGAGCGCGGCCCGCGCGAGCTCCGCTTCGGAGTGCAGCAGCACCGGCGGCAGGGTGGCGGGGCTTACGGACATCGGCTGGTTCTCCTCCGGGGGGTGGGGCGCTCCCCTGCTCGACGGAGTCAAGAGCGCGGGGAAGGTCGGCAGGGCGCAAGCCTAGACGGATTTGGCACCATGCCGCCCGGTTCATGTCCCTGTCAGAAAACGTCCAGGTCAAGAACACCGGCACGACCTTGACAACTCCCCTGGTCACGCAAGAGATTGA
This sequence comes from Streptomyces sp. NRRL S-920, assembly GCF_000717945.1. Classification (NCBI taxonomy): domain Bacteria; kingdom Bacillati; phylum Actinomycetota; class Actinomycetes; order Kitasatosporales; family Streptomycetaceae; genus Streptomyces; species Streptomyces sp. NRRL S-920. The sequence goes on along the minus strand of NZ_JODF01000020.1, from coordinate 90,739 downwards.
CGCGCGTAGAGCGCCCGCACGGCCCTGCACCGCAGCACCGTTCCCTCACCCTCATCCGGAGCCCCTCATGCCTCAGATACCGACGCCCCGCATGCCGAGACCGGCCGCCGTCTCCGCCGTCGTCGCGACCGCCCTCGCGGCGGGCCTGCTCGCCGTCTCCACCTCCACGGCCTCGGCCGACGAGGTCCGCGTCCACGACATCCAGGGCACGACCCGGATCTCGCCGCTGGCCGGCCAGCAGGTCACCGACGTCCGCGGGGTGGTGACGGGCGTCCGCGCCCACGGCTCCAAGGGCTTCTGGATCCAGGACACGAAGGCCGACGGCGACCCGGCGACCAGCGAGGGCGTCTTCGTCTACACCGGCTCGGCGGCGCTCACCGTCAAGCCGGGCGACGCGGTGCGGGTCTCCGGGACGGTCGGGGAGTACGTGCCCGGCGGCGCCGCCTCCGGCAACCAGTCCCTCACCCAGATCACCAAGCCGACGGTGACCGTGGAGTCGTCCGGCAACGCGCTGCCCGCGCCGGTGAGGGTCGGCGCCAAGTCGGTGCCCTCCCGCTACGCGCCCGCCGGTGACCCCGCGCAGGACAACAGCGTCAACGCGCTGCCGCTGAAGCCGCGTACGTACGCCCTGGACCTCTACGAGTCCCTGGAGGGCATGAACGTGGCGGTCGGCAGCTCGCGCGTGGTCGGGGCGACCGACGCGTACAACGAGCTGTGGGTGACGGTGAAGCCCCACGAGAACCGCAACCGGCGCGGCGGCACCGTCTACGGCTCCTACGACGCACAGAACGGCGGACGGCTCCAGATCCAGCAGCTCGCGCCCGTCTCCGAGCGTCCCTTCCCGAAGGCGAACGTCGGCGATGTCCTGAAGGGCGGCGCGGAAGGCCCCCTGGACTTCAACCAGTTCGGCGGCTACACCCTGGTCGCCCGTGAGCTGGGTGACGTACGCGACAAGGGTCTCGTACGCGAGAAGACGCGGCGCCAGGCCAAGGGAGAGCTGGCCGTGGCCACGTACAACGTCGAGAACCTCGACCCGGGCGACGCGCAGACGAAGTTCGACGCGCTGGCCGGCGCGGTCGTCACGAACCTCGCCTCGCCCGACATCGTCGCCCTGGAGGAGATCCAGGACGACAACGGCGCGAAGAACGACGGCACGGTCGCCGCGGGCGCGACCCTGAAGAAGTTCACGGACGCGATCGTCGCCGCGGGCGGGCCGCGCTACGAGTGGCGCTCCATCGACCCGGTGAACAACAAGGACGGCGGCGAGCCGGGCGGCAACATCCGCCAGGTGTTCCTCTTCAACCCGGAGCGGGTCTCCTTCACCGACCGCGCGGGCGGCGACGCGACGACGCCCACCGAGGTCGTCCGCGCGGGCGAGCGGGCCGCGCTGAGCCACTCGCCGGGCCGCGTCGACCCGCAGAACGCGGCGTGGACCAACAGCCGCAAGCCGCTGGCCGGTGAGTTCGTCTTCCGCGGCCGCACGGTCTTCGTGATCGCCAACCACTTCGGGTCCAAGGGCGGCGACGAGGGCCTCACCTCGCACCACCAGCCGCCGGTGCGCTCCTCGGAGGTACAGCGCCTCAAGCAGGCGCAGGCCGTGAACGGCTTCGTGAAGGACATCCGCGAGGTCCAGCGGAACGCGGACGTCGTCGTGCTCGGTGACATCAACGACTTCGAGTTCTCGGCGACCACCAAGGCCCTCCAGGACGGCGGCGCCCTGCGCGCGGCCGTCAAGTCGCTGCCCAGGAGCGAGCGTTACTCGTACGTCTACCAGGGCAACTCGCAGGTCCTCGACCAGATCCTGACCAGCCCCGGCGTCGGCGACGACTTCTCCTACGACAGCGTGCACATCAACGCCGAGTTCGCGGACCAGAACAGCGATCACGACCCGCAGGTGCTGCGCTTCAAGCCGTAGGGCGGGTCCGTAGGGGGCGGGTCGGCAGGGCGGGTCCGTGCCCGCTCTCACCCGTAGAGGTGGTGCAGCCAGTCCTGCCAGGCCAGTTCGGTGCGTTTGGTGTCAGCGTGCGGGGCGAAGTCGTGCACGCTGACACCGACCGGCGCGCCGCGGTGGCCGCGTCCGAAGAAGCGGTGCAGGGCGTCGTCCGTGCGCAGGCCGATGAAGTACCGGCTACGGAAGTCGATCACCGCGTCCAGTTCCTCGCCGGGGCCCTCCACGCGGACGCGGGCTCCCACCGAAGCGTCGTCGGGCAGGCCGAGGGCGCGGGCGAGGCGGACGAGGGCGTCGGGGGCGATCGAGGGCCGCGGGCCGTTGAGGGCGCAGAAGACGGCGGGGCGGCCCGCGAAGTACGCCATGTACTGACGCAGGGTGTGCAGGTGGAAGTCGGTGCGCCGGGTGGCGTCGGCGTACTGGCCGTCCAGGTCCTCGGTGAAGACGCCGCTGCGGACGTAGCGCAGCCAGGAGCGGCGGCCGCCGTCGCGGGGCTCGATGATGTGGTCGAGCTGGTCGAGGCTCTGGCCGGGCACGCCGTCCGGGTCCTCGACGCGGGCGGTGAGGCGGTGCGGGGGGTCCCAGCGGGTGACGGTGCCGCCGAAGGGGGCGGTGCCGCCCTCCCGCGGCTCGTACTCCAGGGGACACAGCCAGCCGCCGGCGCCGGTGGTGAGGGCGGCCCAGAGCTGGGCCGGGGAGCCCTCCACCTCGAACTCCCGGGCTATGTCGAACTCCTTGCCGCCGGTCATCCTTCCACCGTCCCGCCGACCCCTACCGCTGTCCAGGCGGGCACGGCCGTCGGCGGGAGGGGGCCTCGAATCTACGCCCAGCTCGGTACGAAGCCGTACGCGAACCGGTACCGGGCGACCGTGCCGCTGCTCGTGACGCCGGGGAACTCGCGTACCCGCTGCCACTGCGGCGTCGGCGAGCCCACGCCCTCGCCCGCCGCGGCGAGCGCGTCGATGTGGGCCTGCTCGGTCTCCCACTCCGCGTAGTTGACGACTTCCGTGCCGTCCGCGCTGAGGTGGAAGTGCGCGGAGATCAGCCCCTTGTCCTTGACCGGGTCGCTGTCCAGGGCCTCCAGCACACCGTCCACCCAGGCGCGCTGCCGCTCCGCGTCCGGGCCGTCGAACACGACGCGCACGATCACGATCGCCCCGGGCTCCCGCCGCTCGCCGCCGGAAGCGGCGCTCCAGCTGCGGTACAGCCGCGTCCTGGACAGGCCGCGGCGTTCGATGCCCGCCACGGCCGCGTCGATCTCGGCGTTGCGCGCGTCCCTGCCGTTGTGCGCGCTGTCGAAGAAGTCCTGGTAGGACTCCTCGTCCCGCCAGTGCGAGTGGTGCAGGACCGCCGATCCCTCGGACCCGTCGGAGCCCGCGTACACCGTGTACGACAGGAGCCCCTCGTGCGGCCAGGGGCGGCTCTCCCAGGCGTGCGCGATGGCGTCCAGGGTGGCCCGCTGCCGCTCGGGCGAGCCGGTGCCCCAGGTGCTGATGAAGGCGAGGCCCGCGTCGGGGCGGGCCGGGTCGGGGTGGGTGCCGGTGCTCAGGGTCGTCGCCGTGGTCGCAGACATGGCTGTCCATCCGTCCGTCTCGGTGTGGGTCGGTGCGTGCGTGTTCCACGTTCCGACCTCAACCGAGGTTCAGGTCAAGCCCGTTCGCGATCCGGCAGATCCGGCAGGTCCGGCAGGTAGATCTGGCAGGTCCGGTAGATCCGGTAGATCCGGTACGGTCACCGCGCCGAGAGCGGGCCGCTTCGCTTCCCTGCCGTCGCCCGACGAGCGTCCCCGCATACGCCGCCACAGCCACGGCCCCATGAACCCGGCCAGCCAGCGTGCCTCCGCCGCCACCTCGCCGAGCACCGATACCGGGGCGAGCGGTGGCAGCGTCGTCAGCCAGTCCTCGTGGCCGGGCAGGCCGAGGGCGTCCGCCATGCCCTCGGCAATCCTCGCGTGGCCCAGCGGGCTCGCGTGCAGGCGGTCGCCGCTCCACAGCCGCGGATCGGTGGTGACCCGGTGCGGGAACGTGTCGAGCACGGTCACGCCGTGCCGGTCGGCGGCCGCCCGGATCCGGGCGTTCAGGTCCAGGACGCGGGGCAGCGCGCGCCGGGCGAGCGGGGCGATCCGCCCGATGTCCGGGAAGGTCACGGTGGCCACGTGCGCGCCCGCCGCGGTGAGTTCGGTGAACATCTCCTCGAGGTCGGCAGCCACGCGCGCGGCGTCGAAGCCCGGCCGCACCAGGTCGTTCATGCCCGCCATGACGGTCACCAGGTCCGGCTTCAGCGCGAGGGCCGGGCCCAGCTGCTCCGCCTTGATCCCCGCCGTCAGCCGGCCGCGCACGGCGAGATTGGCGTAGGTGAGGTCCGGGTTCACCGCGGCGAGGATCTCGGCGAGGCGGTCGGCCCAGCCGCGGTAGCCGTGCGCCTCGTCACCGTCCCCGAGCCCCTCCGTCTGGCTGTCGCCGAGCGCGACATAGCGGGCGTAGGGATGCTGCCGCGTGGTGGTCATGGGCCGAGCTTCCTCCGGGGGCCCGGTGCCGTCAACGCGGCCTCTCGGGCGGGGGGCCAGCCTCCCACCACCGCACGCGCGCGTGGCCGCGACACGTACGAGCGCCGCTGTGCCCCGGCCGGAAGGAACACGGCCGGGGCACAGCGGCGACGGGGTGCGGCCGGCTCAGTCGGGCCAGCGGCCGGTGACCCGGCGTACGCTCACCGCGCCGCCGCGCTCCACCGCCGCCCTGACCACGGCGAAGATCGCGCCCTGGAGCGCGGCGGCCGCGAGGATCTCGCGCCAGGTGCGCTCCTCGTCGTGGGCGTCCGGCGCGTCGTCCTCGCCCGCCACCGCCTTCCAGGTGCGCTGGAAGAGAGCGCCCGCGGCCATGCCTCCGAGCATGCCGAAGGCCATGCCGACGGGCTTGTAGAGCAGGGTGGCCTTGCTCATCGGCGGCCACCGCCCTTGCGTCGGCGCAGCACCACGAACGCGAGCAGCACGCCCGCCCCCGCCGCGACGAACGCCCCCGGCCGCCGGCGGCCGGCCCGTGCGACGCCGGTCGCGACGGAACGTACCGGCTCGGGTGTGTTCTCCTGCACGAGCCGCGCGGCCTCGGCGACCTTCTCCTCGGCCTGTACGACGGCCTGGTGCTCCTCCGCGCGCGCCTTGGCGCCGAGTACGGCCCCCTTGGCCAGCGCGGCGCCCTCGATGGCCTTGCCCTTGACCTGGGCGGCGCCTTCGATGGCCTTGCCCTTGACCTGCGCCGCGCCCTCGATGGCCTTGCCCTTCGCCTGCGGGGCGCCTTCGGCGATCACGCTCTTCGCGTGGCCCGCCTCCTGTGCCGCCTTGTCCTTCGCGCGCGCCGCCTGCTCCGTCATCTTGTCCTTCACCTGTGCCGCCGTTCCTCGTACCTGGCCCTTGACCGCCTCGGCCCGATGCCGTGCGCGGGTCTTCACATCCGCCTTCGCCGCCAGTTCCTCGACGGTCTCGCCCAGTCGGCCGCGGGTCTCCTCGATCTGCGTGCGCAGTTCGTCCGAGTCCTTGGGGTCCTTGGAGTCCTTGGAGTCCTTAGCGTCCTCGGAGCCCTTGGGGTCCTCGGGGTCCATTGGTGTGCTGGTCATCGGTGCGCCCTTCCCTTGATCTCCTCGACGTCAGCCTTGACGCTGTCGATGGCCTCCTGGGGCACCGGTGGAACCGCGCGCTTCAACTGCCCGCGCCCCACTGCCGCCAGTACCCCGGCCACGGCGAAGAGAACACCGGTGACGATCAGGGCGGCGGCCCAGACGGGCAGGGCGAGTGAGAGCGCCGCGATCGCCGTGGCCGCCAGCGCCATGAGCCCGATGTAGGAGATCGCGCCGGCCGCCCCGAGGAGCCCGCCTCCGCGGCCCGCACGCTTGCCCTTCTCGGCCATCTCCTGGCCGGCGAGCCGCATTTCCTGGCGTACGAGTTCCGATAGCTGTGCGGTGGCCTGCTCGACGAGCTGACCCACCGAGTGTTGCGCGGGGTCGTGCGTCGGCCGCTCTTCCCTGGTCCCGGTCACGGGTTTCGCCTCCCTTCTGGCTGGGAGGTCCGGGTACCCGTGCCGGGCCGCGCTATCCCCGCTGATCCCCGGTCAGCCGGGCCAGCTCGGCCTGGAACCAGTCCAGGCGTGCCTGGAGTAGCGCGGCCTCGGCCATCAGTTCGGGCATCCCAAGGCCCGGCGGTCCTTCCGGCGAGGCGGGCGGGGCGGCCGCGACGACCCGCAGCCCCTCCCCCGCCAGCCGTGCGAACTCCGCGACGGCCACGGCCCGGCGCCCGCCCCGGCACCGCCCGCACGCGGCCTCCAGCGCCCACCACCCGGGCCTGCCCCAGCCCGCGTCGGCGAGGAGGGTTGCGGTGGCGCCGCAGTCGCACGGCGGGACGGTCGCGCGGCGCACCCGCTGCCGCCCGTACCGGAAGCCGCGCTCGAAGCGGATGTACACGCCGAGCACGGTCACTTCGAGCAGCACCGCCTTGCGGTGCTCGGCGGTGCACAGCAGCCCCTCGGCGGTGGCGCGGTCGTGCACGCAGTGGAAGCCGCAGTCGCAGCGGCGGTGGGGCGCGCTGTGCCGTCTGCCGTAGACGCAGCTCGCCTCGTCGAGCACCCCGTAGGGCCGGCCCGCGCCGAGGGAGACGCCGGTGAAGGCGGCCCGGGTGCCGTCGTAGGACAGCACCGGGCGGGCGATCTTGTATCCGGTCGGCGGCTCCGTCGGGCGTTCCTCGGGGAGCCGCGGCCTCATCGGGCGGCCGTGGCCTCGACCGGCAGGGGCTCCGCCGCCGACTCGGAGGTCTTCGGGCCGGATTGGGGCACGGACGTGTCGTACGGTCGCGACGGCTCCTCCTGCCGCGGCTGCTCCTCGGCGATTCCGGTGGCGAGTGCCTTGCCGAGCCTCATGACGCCTCCTAGGGACCGACTGTCCCGCCATGGTGACCCATGCGGGGGCGGGTTGGCACCGGTCGCGGGCCGTCCTGCGCCTCGCGGACCACCACCGGCCCGTCGTGGTGGAGGACCGCGTGTACGCCATGCGCGGCAGCCGGCACGTCATCATTCTGACGAGCTGTAGCCCGCCGGCCGCGAGGCGACCGGCGGGCTGCTCACCGCGTACTGCTGGGCGAAGACCGCCTACCGTTCGGCGAAGACCGGCTCCCAGCGGCTGACCGCGTCCGCCTTGGACGAGCGGAAGCCGCTGAGCGGGACCGTCTTCTGGCTGCCGATGGTGACGAGGACGAGCCGGTTGCGGTACTCGCTCGTGCCGGGCGCGATGTCCCAGGCGATGAGCCGCTTGCTGTCGGCCCAGGCGAGCAGCTGCTGCCCCGGCACCTTGGCGACGCGCTTGCCGGTGAGGGGGTCGACGACCTCGGACGCGGTGGTCTTGGAGCCGCCCACGAAATCACCCGCGGCGAGCTTCCCGTCCGGTGAGAGCCCAGCGCCGTTGAACGAGCCCAAGTGCTTCTCCTTTGGGGGGGTGCTCTTCTTGTGGCCCTCGAAGTCGTAGTACCGCCGGTACGGCGCCATGGTGAGGTTCGAGTAGACCAGGGTGCCGTCCTGGCTGAAGGCGAAGTCCTCCCGGGTGTTGATCTCGCCGGGCCAGCCGTTGCCCTGGGCCGTCTTGACAGCACTCCAGCCGGATTTACCCGACGCCACGTCGATGACGTAGAAGCCGGTCCTGCTCGGATCGGCGGGGCCGGGCAGCTCGCGCTTGCCGTCGTGCATCGGCCGGTCCATGTCCAGCAGGTCCGGGCTCTTCTCGTAGGTCGTGGCGACGAGCTTCCTGCCGTCCGGCGAGAACTCGACGCCCCCGACCTTGCGGTCCACGGGAATCCAGCGCTCGACCTTGCCGGTGAGCAGGTTCAGCAGACCGATCCGCCCGGTGGGCAGCTTGCCTTCGAGGACGGCGGCGGTGCGCATACCGGGGGCGACGTCCAGCCACCTCCATCGGGTGTCCTTGCGGTAAGTGCCGGTCTTCTGGTCGAGCAGCCGGTAGGTACGGGTGACGATCTCGTCGCCGTCGGGCTGCTTGACGCGTGCGTTCGTGCTGTACGCCGCGAGCGCCGTGCCGCCCGCGGCGATCAGGTCGCGCGGCGGGGTCTGGCCGGGGTGGGCGACGATGTCGCCGCTCTTCAGCTCGCTGGCCGGGCTCGTCTCCTGCCGCTCGGTGCCGGAGCCGGCCACCGGTACCGCCACCGCCACGACGGCGGCCGTCATGGCGGCGAGCGAGGTGCCCGCGACCGTACGGGTCCTGCGGCGCCGCCGCGCGGCCAGTACGCGGTCCGCGAAGTCCCCGGGCAGGGGCGCGCCTTGGCCGGCCTGCTCCCGCAGCGACTCGCGCACGAGTTCTTCCATGTTCACGGTCATACCTCCATGGGCGAGAAGTCGGGGGACACCGGCCTGGGTCCGCGGTCCGGCTGGTCGAGACGCGCCAGTTCGGGAGCGAGGCTCCGCAGGCGGGCGAGGGAGCGGTGCGTCGTGCTGCGCACGGTGCCGACGGAGCAGCCGAGGATCTGGGCCACCTCCGCCTCCGGCAGGTCCTCGAAGTAGCGCAGGACCAGGACGGTCCGCTGGCGCGTGGTGAGCTTGGCGAGCACCCCGCGCAGCACGATCCGCAGTTCGGCGGCGGACGTGCCGTCCCCGGCGGTGGCGCTCTCCGGCGGTTCGGCGACGGCCAGTTCGCGCCGCGGCCACTTCAGCCGCCACCGGCTCACCTGCTGGCGGTACAGGATCCGCCGTACGTACGCCTCCGGCTCGTCGATCCGCCGCCACCGGCCCGCCGCCTTGACGAGCGCGTTCTGCAACAGGTCCTCGCCCGCGTGCCGGTCGCCGCCGCTGAGCAGCACGGCGGTCTTCAGCAGCGCCGGCGATCTGGTCTCCACGAAGTCCCGGAAACTGTCCTGCTCTTGCGCATCCATCGTCACCTTCGCTCCCTGGGGGGCCTGTTGCCCTCCCACGTGTATGAGGACGGGTCCGGACGTCCCCCGCTATGCCTGCTGCGGGAAAAAGAAAAACGGCCACCCCGGAGGGTGGCCGCTCGGGTGGAGCGAGCTTTACTCAGCTGGAGCGAGGTTCACTCAGCTGGAGCGAGGTTCAGTTCGCGCCGGGGAAGCCCGCCGCCTTGGTCCAGCGCAGCGTGGTGCCGCCCCGGCTGAACGTGACCTTCTTGCCGCCGGGCGCGACGGCGATCTTCTCCCAGCCGTCGAAGTTCTTCGTGAGGTGCTTGTCCCACTTGGTCAGCGATCCCGTGGCCACGGCGGCGACGGACTCCCTGGGCGGTTCGCCGTCCGCGCACCACGGGGCGAAGTCCCCGAAGGCCGCGACGGTGCCGTCCTTGGCCTTGAGCCCGATGCCCTGGCAGGCGTCGGTCCTCGTCTTGTAGATCACGGCGGGCTTGGACCAGCCCCTGGCCCGGGGGCTGTAGTCCTGCACGAAGAGCCCCTTGCCGCGCATGTAGTGCATGGCGACGCGCCGCCCGTCGGCGAGCTTGACCTGCGCGTTGAACGGGCTCGGGCTACCGCTCCAGGGAATGTCGCTCTTACGCAGCGGGTAACTGTGATCACCCGTCGCGGCCCGGCTCACCTCCCGCGCCGCCGCGTGCCCCTCACCTCGGGGCTGCCCCACACTCTGACCGCACCCGGCCACCAGGCCGAACACCGTCACCGCACCCAGGGCCATAGCCCGGAGACCCATCCTGTGCATACCGCTCCCCCTGTGTTGGTTGTGGCTGTGCAGATGTTAGTTGTGGCTGTGCAGAACGTCGTTCAGGCCGCCCCAGACCGCGTTGTTCGGGCGGGCCTCGACGGTGCCGGTGACCGAGTTGCGGCGGAAGAGGATGTTCGAGGCGCCGGACAGCTCACGGGCCTTGACGATCTGTCCGTCGGGCATGGTCACGCGGGTGCCGGCCGTGACGTACAGGCCCGCCTCGACGACGCACTCGTCGCCCAGCGCGATGCCGACGCCCGCCTCGGCGCCGATCAGGCAGCGCTCGCCGATGACGATGCGGACGTTGCCGCCGCCGGACAGGGTGCCCATCGTGGAGGCGCCGCCGCCGATGTCCGAGCCGTCGCCGACGACGACGCCGGCAGAGATGCGGCCCTCGACCATGGAGGTGCCGAGCGTGCCCGCGTTGAAGTTCACGAAGCCCTCGTGCATGACCGTGGTGCCCTCGGCGAGGTGCGCGCCGAGGCGGACCCGGTCGGCGTCGGCGATGCGGACGCCCTTCGGCGTGACGTAGTCCGTCATGCGCGGGAACTTGTCGATGGACGTCACGGCGAGGTGCAGGCCCTCGGCGCGGGCGTTGAGCCGCACCTTCTCCACGTCGTCGACGGCGACCGGGCCGAGCGAGGTCCAGGCGACATTGGCGAGGAAGGCGAACTGGCCGTCGAGGTTCACGCCGTGCGGCTTGACCAGGCGGTGCGAGAGCAGGTGCAGCCGGAGGTAGACGTCGTGGGCGTCCAGCGGCTTGTCGTCGAGGGACGCGATGACCGTACGTACAGCGATGATCTCCACGCCACGGCGGGCGTCCGGGCCGATGGCCTTGGCGGCGCCCTCGCCCAGCAGCTCCACGGCACGCTCGGCGGAGAGCCGCTCGCTGCCTGCGGGGCCCGGCTCGGCGGTGAGCTGGGGCGCGGGGAACCAGGTGTCGAGAATGGTGCCGTCGGCGGTGACGGTGGCGAGGCCTGCGGCGATGGCGCCGGTGGTGCGAGGTGCGTTCGTGTCGGTCATGGGTGAAACCTAACCGGAGCGCCCTCGCGCGGGCGAACCGGTCTCACGCTCCGGGCCGCCCGTGCGCGGGCGGCAGCAGCCGACCGAGCATCTCGCGCGCGTACGCCTCGTCGTACGTCCCGCCGGTGAGCAGCACCTGGAGGCAGATCCCGTCCATCAGGGCGACCAGGGCGCGCGCGGTGACCGGATCGGTGCGCGGGGCCAGGACGCCGGTGAGGCCCTGGCACCACTCGGCGGCCACGGGCCGCAGCACGGGCCTGCGCAGGGCGGCGAGGTACAGCTCGTACTCCAGCTCGACGCCCGTGCGCTCTCCCGCGAGCCAGTCGCCGAGCAGCCCCGCCAGCTCGGCGGCGAGGTCGGCGCGCGGATCCTCGAAAGCGCCGCTTGCGGCCACCATCTTGGCGAAGCCCTCGTTCGCCTGCCGCAGCGCGGCGACCAGCAGCTCGTCGAGCGTCTTGAAGTGGTACGTCGTGGAGCCGAGCGGCACATCGGCCTCGGCGGCGGCCGAGCGGTGACTGAGCCCGCCGATCCCCTTCTCCCCCACCACCCGGAGCGCGGCGTCGATGATCCGCTGGCGGCGCTCGGGGTCGTAGCGGCGGGGCATCAGTGGGCCCCGCCCAGATTGAGCACGACGACGCCCACGATCACGAGCGCGATGCCCGCGAGCTTGAGCGGACTGGCCGACTCCCCGAGGAACAGCATGCCGATGCCGGCGACGGCGGCCGTGCCGATGCCGGCCCAGATCGCGTACGCGGTGCCCACGGAGAGCGTCTTGAGGGTCTGCGCGAGCAGGGTGAAGGCGATCAGATACCCGGTGAGCGTGATCAACGAGGGCCACAGTCTGCTGAATCCCTCGCTGAACTTCATGGCCGTGGTGGCGGCCACCTCCGCCGCGATGGCCGCGGCCAGCAGTACGTATCCCATGTGTACGAGTGTACGCATCGTTGTGTACGGGCGTACGCAAAGGCGTGGGCCCTCACCGGATAGGGTGACGCGATCGCTGTGGGGGCCACAGAACGAGCGACGCACACAACGAACGACGCACACCATGGAGCGCAAGGGCGATGCCGGACACATCGGGGTGGGGACCACACGGACAGCAGACGGGCCCGCCGACTCACGGACCGGCACCGACGCCTGGGCCGGGGCCAACGCCTGGGCCGGGGCCGACGCCTGGGCCTGGGCCTGGGCCTGGGCCGGGCTGGGGCCCCTACGACTGGCGGCAGAACCCCTGGGGCCCACCGCCGCCTCCCCCGCCGAAGCCCGGCGTCATCCCCCTCGCCCCGCTCGGCGTCGACGGAATACTCGGCGGCGCCTTCGCCACGATGCGGCGCTACGCCAAGCCCCTCTTCGGTACGGCCGCCGCCGCGTACGGCCTGCTGGCCCTGGTGATGACGGGCGCGCTCCTCCTCGCGTACGGCGCCACCCGCGACGACTTCCGGGCCCTGTACGCACCGGACGCCACCTTCTCCTGGGAGCACGGCCGCCCCCTGCTGCTGGCCTTCGCCGCCGTCTGGCTGGCAGGCCTGCTGGGCAGCCTCGCCGTCAACTCCTTCATCCAGGCCGCCTGCGCGGCGACCCTGCACGAGGCGGTCATCGGCCGCGCCACGACGTTCCGGGCGGTGTGGCGCAAGGCCTGGTCGCGCACACCATCAGTGGCGGCCGTGACGCTGCTGCTCGCTCTCATCCTGCTGCTGCCGGTCGCGGCGTTCACCCTGCTCATCGTCGCCTTCTTCGTGACGGTCCTGACCGATTCGACGGCCCCCTTCGGTCTGGTCTTCCTCCTCTTCCTCCTGGTGCTCCCCCTGTCGGCCTGGCTGTACGTCCTGTTCGCCTTCGCCCCGGCGGCGGCGGTCCTGGAGACCGCGGGCCCCTTCACGGCGCTGCGCCGCTCCGTGAGGCTCGTACGCGGTGCCTGGTGGCGCACGTTCGGCATCTCGCTGCTCGCCGGAGTGATCGTGGTGATCGCCTCGCTGGCGTTCCGCCTCCCCCTCCAGTTCGCCGCCCCGGAGCCTCCCGCGGTGAACCCGGACAGCGGCACGGCAGAGATCCTCTTCGACCAACTCCGCTCCCAGTTCGGCCTCTACGCCCTCCTGGCCCTGGCAGGCACCCTGCTCACCCAACTCCTCGCCACGGTCTTCCTCCCCCTGGTGACAGCCCTGCTCTACATAGACCGCCGCATCCGCAAGGAGGGCTTGGCGCACGCGCTGCACTCGGCGTCGTGACACGGCGAAGCCCCCCGGAGAGTCCTCCAGGGGGCTTCGCGCACGGCAGAGCCTGGGATCAGACGTTGAACCCGAGCGCCCGCAGCTGCTCACGCCCATCGTCCGTGATCTTGTCCGGACCCCACGGCGGCATCCAGACCCAGTTGATCCGCAGTTCGTTGACGATGCCCTCCGTGGCGGACTTCGCCTGGTCCTCGATGACGTCGGTCAGCGGGCAGGCCGCGGACGTCAGCGTCATGTCGATCGTGGCGATGTTGGCGTCGTCGACGTGGATGCCGTAGATCAGGCCGAGGTTGACGACGTCGATGCCCAGCTCGGGGTCGACGACGTCGTACAGCGCCTCGCGGACCTCTTCCTCGGAAGCCGGCTTCGTGGTCAGGGTCTCGTTCTCGCTCATGCGGTCTTCCTCTCGGCGACAGCGTCAGTGGCGCTGTCGTTCTCGCCCAGCGCCTGGGCCGTCGCGTCCTTCCACGCCATCCAGCTCAGCAGAGCACACTTGACGCGCGCGGGGTACTTGGAGACCCCGGCGAACGCGACCGCGTCCTCCAGGACCTCCTCCATGGCGTCGTCGGGCTCCAGCTTGCCCTTGGACTGCATCAGCTCCAGGAAGACCTCCTGGATCCGCTGCGCCTCGGCCAGCTCCTTGCCGACCAGCAGGTCGTTCAGGACGGACGCGCTGGCCTGGCTGATGGAGCAGCCCTGCCCCTCGTACGACACGTCGGCGATCGTCGACCCGTCGTACTTGACGCGCAGGGTGATCTCGTCCCCGCACGTCGGGTTGACGTGGTGCACCTCGGCGTCGCCATCGCGCAGACCACGCCCGTGCGGGTGCTTGTAGTGGTCCAGGATGACTTCCTGGTACATCGAATCCAGCTTCACGTTCCCAGCCAGCCCCTCAGCCGAAGAAGTTCCGTACGTGCTCCAGGCCGTCGACGAGCGCGTCGATCTCGCCGGGCGTGGAGTACAGATAGAACGACGCTCGCGTGGTCGCAGGAATTCCGTACCGCAGGCAGACGGGCCGCGCGCAGTGGTGGCCCACGCGGACCGCGATGCCCTGCTCGTCGAGGACCTGGCCCACGTCGTGCGGGTGGATGTCGCCGAGCGTGAAGGAGATCGCCGCGCCGCGGTCCTCGGCCGTCGCCGGGCCGATGATCCGCAGGTCGGTGACCTCTCCGAGGCGCTTCACCGCGTACTCGGTGATCGCGTGCTCGTGGGCGGCGATCTTGTCCATGCCGATGGCCGACAGATAGTCCACCGCCGCGCCGAGGCCCACGGCCTGGGAGACCGGCGGTGTGCCCGCCTCGAACTTGTGCGGCGCCGGGGCGTATGTCGAGGAGTGCATCGACACCGTCTCGATCATCTCGCCGCCGCCGAGGAAGGGCGGGAGGTCCTCCAGGAGTTCCTGGCGTCCCCACAGCACGCCGATACCCGTCGGGCCGCACATCTTGTGGCCGGTGAAGGCCACGAAGTCGGCCTGGAGCGCCTGCACGTCGAGCGGCATGTGCGGGGCGGCCTGCGAGGCGTCGATCAGGACGAGCGCGCCGACCTCCTGGGCGCGGCGCACGATGGCCTCGACCGGGTTGAGCGTGCCCAGGATGTTCGACACCAGCACGAAGGAGACGATCTTCGTCTTCTCGGTGATGACCTCGTCGATGTTGGAGAGGTCGAGGCGGCCGTCGTCGGTGAGGCCGAACCACTTCAGCTTCGCGCCCGTGCGCTGCGACAGCAGCTGCCACGGCACGATGTTGGAGTGGTGCTCCATCTCCGTGATGACTATCTCGGTCTCGTGGTCCACGCGGTAGGGCTCGTCGGCCCAGCCGAGCATGTTGGCGACGAGGTTCAGCGACTCCGAGGCGTTCTTGGTGAAGATCACCTCGTTGCGGCTGGGCGCGTTGATGAACGCCGCGACCTTGTCACGGGCGCCCTCGTACAGCGCCGTGGCCTCCTCGGCGAGGACGTGCACGCCGCGGTGGACGTTGGCGTTGTGCTGCTCGTAGTACTCGTTCAGTACGTCGAGGACCTGGCGCGGCGTCTGGGACGTCGCCGCGTTGTCCAGGTACACGAGCTTCTTGCCGTCGTGGATCGTGCGGTCCAGGATCGGGAAATCCTTGCGGATCGCCTCGGTGTCGAGGAGGCCCGGCAGCTGTGTCACGCGGATGCGCCACCCTTCGTGTAAGCCTCGTAGCCCTCGGCCTCCAGCTTGTCGGCCAGCTCGGCGCCGCCGGACTCGGCGATGCGGCCGTTGGCGAAGACGTGCACGAAGTCGGGCTTGATGTAGCGCAGGATGCGCGTGTAGTGCGTGATCAGCAGGGTGCCGACCTCGCCGGTCTCGCGGACGCGGTTGACGCCGTCCGAGACCTGGCGCAGGGCGTCGACGTCCAGACCGGAGTCCGTCTCGTCGAGGATCGCGATCTTCGGCTTGAGAAGCTCCATCTGGAGGATCTCGTGGCGCTTCTTCTCACCGCCGGAGAAGCCCTCGTTCACGTTGCGCTCGGCGAAGGCCGGGTCCATCTGGAGCTGCTCCATCGCGGACTTGACCTCCTTCACCCAGGTGCGCAGCTTGGGGGCCTCGCCGCGGATCGCCGTCGCCGACGTGCGCAGGAAGTTGGAGACCGAGACGCCGGGGACCTCGACCGGGTACTGCATGGCGAGGAACATGCCGGCGCGGGCACGCTCGTCGACGGACATCTCCAGGACGTCCTCGCCGTCGAGGGTCACGGTGCCCTGCGTGATCGTGTACTTGGGGTGACCCGCGATGGAGTAGGCGAGCGTCGACTTGCCGGAGCCGTTCGGGCCCATGATGGCGTGGGTCTCGCCCTGCTTCACGGTCAGATCGACGCCCTTGAGGATCTCCTTGGTGGAGTTGTCGGCCTCGACGGTGACGTGCAGGTCCTTGATTTCAAGCGTTGCCATGGGTGCCTCAGGACTCCTGGGAAAGGGAGACGAGCACGTCATCCCCTTCGATCTTTACGGGGTATACGGGGACGGGGCGCGTCGCGGGAAGGCCGGACGGCTTGCCGGTACGGAGGTCGAACGCGGAGCCGTGCAGCCAGCACTCGATCTGGCAGTCCTCCACCTCGCCCTCGGAGAGGGAGACGTTCGCGTGCGAGCAGATGTCGTGGATCGCGTACACCTCGCCCTCGGTGTGGACGACCGAGACCGGCGTGCCGTCGAGTTCCACCCGCTTGGGGGTGTCCTCCTCCAGCTCACCGAGTCCGCAGACGCGTACGAAGGTCATGCGACCGTCGCCTCCAGCTCCTCTTCGATCTTGGCGATGAGGCGCTCCTCGACGTCCGGCAGACCGATCTGCTGGACCAGCTCGGCGAAGAAGCCGCGGACGACGAGGCGGCGGGCCTCGTCCTCCGGGATACCGCGCGACTGGAGGTAGAAGAGCTGCTCGTCGTCGAAGCGGCCGGTTGCCGAGGCGTGGCCGGCGCCGACGATCTCGCCGGTCTCGATCTCCAGGTTCGGTACCGAGTCCACGCGGGCGCCGTCGGTCAGTACGAGGTTGCGGTTCATCTCGTAGGTGTCGGTGCCCTCGGCGGCGGCCTCGATGAGGACGTCACCGATCCACACGGCGTGGGCGTTGTCGCCCTGGAGCGCGCCCTTGTAGACGACGTTCGACTTGCAGTGCGGGGTGTTGTGGTCGACCAGGAGGCGGTGCTCCTGGTGCTGGCCCGCGTCGGTGACGTACAGGCCGAACAGCTCGGCCTCGCCGCCGGGACCCGCGTAGCTGACGCGCGGGTGCAGGCGGACCAGGTCGCCGCCGAAGGTGACGACGACGGACTTGAAGGAGGCGTCGCGGCCGATCAGCGCGTTGTGCTGGGCGACGTGCACCGCCTTGTCGTCCCAGTCCTGGACGGAGACGACGGTGAGCTTGGCGCCGTCGCCGACCACGAGGTCGACGTTGGCGGCGAGCACGGCGTCACCGGTGTGGTCGATGACGACCAGGGCCTCGGCGAACGCGCCCAGCTCGATCACCTGGTGGGCGAAGGCGGTGCCGCCCTCGCCGTGCACAGCGATCCGGATCGGCTCAGTCAGGACCGTCTCCTTGGGGACGGTGATGACCGAGGCCTTCTCGAAGGACGAGTAGGCCTGCGCGGCGATGCGGTCGACGGGCTTGCCCGCCTTGCCGACGCGCGCGTCGTCCCGCCCGACGGTCTCCTGGATGACGCCCTCGGGGGCGCTCACCTCGACCCGGATGCCGCCCGCGGCCACCGCGCTGCCGTCGTGCAGCCCGCGCAGCCGCTCCAGCGGCGTGAACCGCCACTCCTCCTCGCGGCCGTGGGGGACCGGGAAGTCCGCCACGTCGAAGGACGGGGGCGCGCTCATACGGGTGGCGACGGTGGACTCGGCGGCCACCGCGATGGATCCGGCGGTCGTCGACCCGACCGGGATGTTCTGAGCCTCAGCCATGGCTGTCGTCGTGCTCTCTCTCTGCGTAAAAGAAGTCAGTCGCTGCGGGGACGGTTGCCGGTCTTAACCGACCGAACCCTCCATTTGCAGCTCGATCAGCCGGTTCAGCTCCAGGGCGTACTCCATCGGCAGCTCCTTGGCGATCGGCTCGACGAAGCCGCGGACGATCATCGCCATGGCCTCGAACTCCGTCATGCCGCGGCTCATCAGGTAGAAGAGCTGGTCGTCGGAGACCTTGGAGACGGTCGCCTCGTGACCCATCGACACGTCGTCCTCGCGGACGTCGACGTAGGGGTAGGTGTCCGAGCGCGAGATCGTGTCGACGAGCAGCGCGTCGCAGAGCACGTTCGACTTCGATCCGGCGGCGCCCTCACCGATCTCGACGAGGCCGCGGTACGACGTACGACCGCCGCCGCGCGCCACCGACTTGGAGACGATGTTGGAGGAGGTGTTCGGCGCCATGTGGACCATCTTGGAGCCGGCGTCCTGGTGCTGGCCCTCGCCCGCGAAGGCGATGGACAGCGTCTCGCCCTTGGCGTGCTCGCCCATGAGGTAGACGGCGGGGTACTTCATCGTCACCTTGGAGCCGATGTTGCCGTCGATCCACTCCATGGTCGCGCCCTCGTACGCCACGGCGCGCTTGGTGACCAGGTTGTAGACGTTGTTCGACCAGTTCTGGATCGTCGTGTAGCGGCAGCGGCCGCCCTTCTTCACGATGATCTCGACGACGGCGGAGTGCAGCGAGTCCGACTTGTAGATCGGCGCGGTGCAGCCCTCGACGTAGTGGACGTAGGCGTCCTCGTCGACGATGATCAGCGTCCGCTCGAACTGGCCCATGTTCTCCGTGTTGATGCGGAAGTAGGCCTGGAGCGGGATCTCGACGTGCACGCCCTTGGGGACGTAGATGAACGATCCGCCGGACCATACGGCGGTGTTCAGCGACGCGAACTTGTTGTCACCGACGGGGATGACCGTGCCGAAGTACTCCTTGAACAGCTCCGGGTGCTCCTTGAGCGCCGTGTCGGTGTCCAGGAAGATGACGCCCTGCTCCTCCAGGTCCTCGCGGATCTGGTGGTAGACGACCTCGGACTCGTACTGGGCCGCGACACCGGCGACGAGGCGCTGCTTCTCCGCCTCGGGGATGCCGAGCTTGTCGTACGTGTTCTTGATGTCCTCGGGCAGGTCCTCCCAGGACTCCGCCTGCTTCTCCGTGGAGCGCACGAAGTACTTGATGTTGTCGAAGTCGATGCCCGACAGGTCCGAGCCCCAGTTGGGCATGGGCTTCTTGTCGAAGAGGCGCAGGCCCTTGAGGCGGAGCTTCGTCATCCATTCCGGCTCGGACTTCTTCGCCGAGATGTCCTTGACGACGTCCTCGCTCAGACCGCGCTTGGCAGCGGCACCGGCCGCGTCGGAGTCGGCCCAGCCGTATTCGTACGTGCCCAGACCCTCGAGTTCGGGGTGGGCAGTCTCCGTGGGGAGCGTCATGCGGGGTTCCTCCCGGCCGTGCTTGCGGATGCGTGATCAGTGGTCTGTGAAGACTGTGGGGCGTTACGGGGGATGAATGTCGTGCAGACGCCGTCGCCGTGGGCGATGGTGGCGAGCCGCTGGACATGCGTCCCGAGGAGGGCGGAGAAGATCTCCGTCTCCGCCTCGCACAGTTGTGGGTACTGCTCGGCGACGTGAGCGACCGGGCAGTGGTGCTGGCACAGCTGCTCGCCCACCGGAGCGCTACGCGCCGTAGCAGCGTACCCGTCGGCGGTCAACGCCTTCGCGAGAGCCTCGGTGCGCTGCTCGGGGGGCGCCGCGTCGATCGTCTTCCGGTAGGCCGCGGCTTGGGCGGCCATCCGGTCGCGGGCGAACTCGACGACCGCTCCCTCGCCGTGCCGCTCGCTGATCCAGCGCAGGGCGTCGGCGGCGAGCTTGTCGTACGACTGGTCGAAGGCGTCCCGGCCGCAGTCGGTGAGCGCGAAGACCTTGGCGGGGCGCCCGCGCGTACGCGCGCCGTAGATCCGCTGCTCACGGGGCTCTACGACGTTCTCCTGGGCGAGGGTGTCGAGGTGCCGGCGCACGGCGGCCTGGGTCAGGCCGAGGCGCGCGGCGAGGTCGGCGACCGTGGAGGGGCCGTGGTCCAGGATGGAGCGCGCGACCCGGTTGCGCGTCGAGCGCTCTCCGGTCGCGAGTTCCTCCTGGGGAGCCTCGCCAACGTTTTTCACAACGCCATTGTTGCGTAATTCCTCAGACCCTGACAACCCGCGCCTTGATCACCGCGTGGTGCGCTGCATCACTTAGGCAAACCTAAGCTGACCTGCGAAAACGATCACTCGGACCGGGTTTTCGCCCTGGTCATGAGCCGGACCGCGGGCCTGGCCGAGGGCCCCACCGCGACCCCTCGCGGGGGCCGATCACCGCGCCCCGCCCACCCGGCGCCCCCGGCCCCTCCCTAGACTGGCTCACCATGCGAAACGAGCCCGTCGTCCAGATCGAGAGTCTGGTCAAGCGGTACGGAAACAAGACCGCGGTCGACGGTCTCGACCTGACGGCCGGGGCGGGCATCACCGCCGTCCTCGGCCCCAACGGCGCCGGCAAGACCACCACGATCGAGACCTGCGAGGGCTACCGGAAGCCGGACTCGGGCACCGTGCGCGTCCTCGGCCTCGACCCGGTCCGCCAGGCCGACGCGCTGCGGCCCCGCATCGGCGTGATGCTCCAGTCCGGCGGCGTGTACTCCGGTGCCCGCGCGGACGAAATGCTGCGCCACGTCGCCAAGCTGCACGCGGACCCGCTGGACGTGAACGACCTCATCGAGCGGCTGGGGCTCGGCAGCTGCGGGCGCACCACCTACCGGCGGCTGTCCGGCGGCCAGCAGCAGCGGCTCGCGCTCGCGATGGCCGTGGTCGGCAGGCCCGACCTGGTCTTCCTGGACGAGCCGACCGCGGGCCTCGACCCGCAGGCACGCCGGGCCACCTGGGACCTCGTACGCGATCTGCGCCGCGACGGGGTCGCCGTCATCCTCACCACGCACCACATGGACGAGGCCGAGCAGCTCGCCGACGACGTCGCGATCATCGACGCGGGCAAGGTCATCGCCCAGGGCAGCCCGGACGCGCTGTGCCGCGGCGGCGCCGAGAACACCCTGCGCTTCACCGGCCGTCCGGGGCTTGACGTCGGCTCGCTCCTCAAGGCGCTGCCGCCGGACTCGGCGGCGGCGGAACTGACCCCCGGCGCCTACCGCGTCAGCGGCACGGTCGACCCGCAGCTGCTCGCCACCGTCACCTCCTGGTGCGCCCAGCACGGGGTGATGCCGGACCGGATCTCGGTCGAACGCCACACTCTGGAAGACGTTTTTCTGGAACTGACGGGTAAGGAGCTGCGCGGATGAGCGCCGCCGGTACGTACACGCCGAAGCCGGGCGCCGCCCCGCTCCCCCGCATGATCGCCGCGCAGGCCGCGCTGGAGACCAAGATGCTGCTGCGCAACGGCGAGCAGCTGCTCCTCACGGTGGTGATTCCCACCCTGCTGCTGGTGCTGTTCAGCGCGGTCGACATCGTGGACACGGGCGACGGCAAGGCCGTGGACTTCCTCGCGCCCGGCGTCCTCGCGCTCGCGGTGATGTCGACGGCCTTCACCGGCCAGGCCATCGCGACCGGCTTCGAGCGCCGCTACGGCGTGCTCAAGCGGCTCGGCGCCTCGCCGCTCCCCCGCTGGGGCCTGATGGCCGCGAAGACCCTCTCCGTGCTGGTCACCGAGGTCCTCCAGATCGTGCTGCTCACGGCCATCGCCTTCGCCCTCGGCTGGTCACCGCACGGCAACCCCGTCTCCGTGCTCCTGCTCCTGGTGCTCGGCACGGCCGCCTTCTCCGGGCTCGGCCTGCTGATGGCGGGGACCCTGAAGGCCGAGGCGACCCTGGCCGCCGCGAACCTCGTCTTCCTGCTGCTGCTCATGGGCGGCGGGGTGATCGTGCCGCTCGACAAGTTCCCCGACGCGGCCCAGTCGGTCCTCGGCCGGCTGCCCATCTCGGCGCTCTCGGACGGGCTGCGCGATGTGCTCCAGCACGGTGCGGGCATGCCGTGGGCGGACCTCGGGATCCTCGCCGTGTGGGCGGTCCTCGGGCTCGGCGCGGCGGCGCGGTTCTTCCGCTGGGAGTAGCGGCGCCGCCCCGCCGGAACGCCGGATACGTCCCCCTCGTGAAGCCGTGCACAAGCGGCCCCCTACGATGGGGCCCGTGCCAAACGTGACCCGAGCCGACGTCGCTCAAGCCGCGCGGAACCCGCTCGCCTTCATCGCCGAGCGGTGGACCCCCACCCAGCGGACCGTCCAGCGGGCGGCCTTCATCTCCCTGGCCATGACCGTCGTCATCGTGGTGACGGGCGGCGCCGTGCGGCTGACCGGCTCGGGCCTCGGCTGCCCGACCTGGCCCAAGTGCACGCAGGACTCCCTCACCGCGACCAGCGAGATGGGCTTCCACGGCGTCGTCGAGTTCGGCAACCGCATGCTGACGTACGTGCTGTGCGCGGCCGTCGGCTGGGCGATCATCGCGGCCCGCTCGCAGAAGCCGATGCGGCGCAGCCTCACCCGGCTCGGCTGGGCCCAGTTCTGGCTGGTCATGGGCAACGCCGTGCTCGGCGGCATCGTCGTACTCGTCGGCCTGAACCCGTACACGGTCGCCGCGCACTTCCTGCTCTCCTCCGCCCTGATCGCGGTCGCCGCCGTCATGTGGCAGCGCTCGCGCGAGGGCGACGCCGAGCCGCGCCCGCTGGTCGGCAAGGCCGTGGCGCAGCTCGTCTGGTTCCTGGTGGCCGCCTCGGGGCTGCTGATCGCGGTCGGCACGGTCGTGACCGGCGCGGGGCCGCACGCGGGCGACTCCAGTGACGTGCCGCGGATGAACCTCGACCCGGTCGGCCTGGACTGGGAGGGCGTCACCAAGCTGCACGCGGTGCTCGCCTGGATCGTGGTGACGCTGGCGTTCGCCCTGTGGTTCGTCCTCAAGGCGGTCGACGCGCCGCGCGGCCCGCTGGCCCGCACCCGCGACCTGTTCCTGATCCTGCTCGCGCAGGGCGCCATCGGCTACGTCCAGTACTTCACGGACCTGCCGGAGATCCTGGTCGGCCTGCACATGTTCGGCTCGTGCCTGGTGTGGATCGCGGTGCTGCGCGTCCTGCTGTCGCTGCGGGAGCGGCCGCACCCCGCGACCGAGCTGCCCGCGCAGGCGGACGACTCACAGCTCTCCGCCGTCTGACAGCCCGTACACGCGGCGGGCGTTGCCCGCCGCGATCAGGCCCGCCACGCGCTGCGCGTCGGTGAGCGACCAGGCGCCGTCCGCGACCCACGTGCCGAGCACCCGCCCGAGGGCCTCCCGGAACAGGTGCGCCCCCACGACGTGCAGTTCGGGCAGCCCGTGCGCGCCGCTGGAGAAGAGCAGCTTGCCGAAGGGCGCGAGTTCGAGGATCTCCGCGAGCACGGCCGCCGCCCGCGCCCCGGTGCGTACGAGTGCGGGGCCGAGGTCGGCGTAGACGTGCGGGAAGACGGCCGCGAGGTGGGCGGCGCTGCGGTGGTAGGGGTAGCCGTGCAGCAGGACCAGGTCGGTGCCGAGGCCCGCGGTGGCCCGCGCGAAGTCCCCGAAGTACGTCTGCGGGTCCCCCGCTCCCGCGTGCAGTTGCAGGGGCCTGCCCGAGGCCACCGCGATCCACAGCAGATGCCGCAGCAGCACCGGGTCGGTGAGCGCCCCGCCCACCTGCCGCCCCGCGAGCCAGCGCCCCACCGCGCCCCGCACCTCGCCGGGGCCCGGTGGCCGTCCCGCGAGGGCGAGCGGATGGCGCACCCCCGCGACCGAGGTGAAGGCGACGGCTCCCGCGGCCGCGGCGTGCACGGACTCGGCGAGGTTGGCGAGGAAGGAGTCGGCGGTGCCCGAGGTGTCCGCGACCTGCTCGGCGAGCAGTTCGAGGCGGACGATCTCGCGGGCCTCGGCGTCGCCGGTGGACGCCATCTCGTCGGGTCCCGTCAGGTCCCCTGGCAGCCCCGTGTCGACGAGATACGTGGTGATGCCGCTGCCCCTCAGCAGGCGCCGCCCCGTCTCCAGGACGCCCAGCTCGCGGCGGCGGGCCAGATAGCGGGCCGGCGGGCAGTGCGGCTCGACGCCGAGCAGGGGCGGGCACCAGCGGCGCACCGCGAAGCCGGTCTGGGTGTCGAAGAAGGTGGTGCCGGGGGCGGGCGGTCCCTCGCCCCGGCCGAGATGGGCCTCGAAGGTGCCGAGGCCCAGCTCCGTACGGAGGACGCCATGGCAGTACTGGTCCACCAGGGACGGCGTTTCGATCATGCGGGCTCCCGCTGAATGGACCTTGCTCCTACGGTCCTAACGGGTGACCCGGGTGTCAGGTGTTGCCTCCGGCGTCGTTCTTCGGTCCGCCGATCTGGATCCCTGCCATGCGCGTCCACTCGTAGGGCCCGGTCCGCACCTTCGCGGCGAAGTCGCCGTCGAAGTCGTCGTGGACGGTGATCCCGGCCTTCTCGACGGCGCTGACGGCGACGGCGTGGTCGGGCGCGACCAGGTCGCCCCAGCCGCCGTCCTCACCGACGAGGACGATGCGGGCACCCTTCTGGCCGATGTACGCGATCTGCCCCTCGGCCCCGCCGTGCTCGCGGGCGAAGGCGCCGATCTCCTTGGCGAGCCGAGCCGCCTTCCGCTCCGAGCGAGCGGCCTTCTTGCTGTCGTCCACCTGCTGAGTCTCTGCCATGCCGAGGATGCTACCGACGGGTAGCCACCTGGTCGACAGCCACTCGAAGTGGCGTCGCCCACGCGCCCCGTCAGGGGCGCGGGGGAACTGCGCGTTCGAGCCCAGACCCGCACCGGCACCCGTCCCCCCAGCGGAGCGCCTAGCGCAGGAAGGGGTCCACCGCCACGGCGACGAAGAGCAGCGAGACATAGGTGATGGACCAGTGGAAGAGCCGCATCTCCTTGAGCTTGCCGCCCGTCGCCTCCGCCTTGGCGCGGTTCTGTAGGCCGTGCGCCTCCCACAGCCACCAGCCGCCGGTCACCAGCGCCACCGCGGTGTAGAACCAGCCGGTGTAGCCGAGCGGCTGGAGCAGCAGGGAGACGGCGACCATGACCCAGCTGTAGAGGACGATCTGCCGGGCGACCACCTTGTTGGAGGCGATGACCGGCAGCATCGGCACGCCCACGCGCGCGTAGTCCTCCTTGACCTTCATGGAGAGCGGCCAGTAGTGCGGCGGCGTCCAGAAGAACATGACGAGGAAGAGGATGACCGGCGCCCACGACAGGGAGTTGGTCACCGAGGACCAGCCGATGAGGACCGGCAGGCAGCCCGCGATGCCGCCCCAGACGATGTTCTGCGAGGTGCGCCGCTTCAGGATCATCGTGTAGACGACCACGTAGAAGAGCAGCGCGCCGAGCGAGAGCCAGGCGGAGAGCCAGTTGACGGCGAGGCCGAAGAGCAGCGTGGAGACGACCCCGAGGGTGATGCCGAACACGAGGCATTCGCGCGGGCTCACCATGCCGGTGACCAGCGGCCGCTGCGACGTCCGGTCCATCAGGGCGTCGATGTCGCGGTCGATGTACATGTTGAGCGCGTTGGCGCCGCCCGCGGAGAGGTAGCCGCCCACGCAGGTCACGAGGACCAGCCACAGGTCCGGCACGCCCTGCTCGGCGAGGAACATCACCGGAACGGTGGTGATGAGGAGGAGTTCGATGATCCGCGGCTTCGTCAGCGCCACGAACGCCTTGACACGGGCCCCGAACGGCCGATGGCTCGGGCTAAGGTCCGTCCCGGAAACCCCCGCTGGACGGGATTCAACGGCCGTCACGCACACCCCTGACAGAGACATCCCAGCGAGCCGACCAGCACCGTCGGACATGAAGATCCGGTAAAGGCTCGCGCGTACCACGCCACTGTAGACGTTGCCCATACTTCGCCCTTCGCGGGGGTGGGGTCGTGTTGAGCACGGGTAAGAGGGGTACCGCCCATCGGGCGGGCCGCCACGTGCGCGGTACGGGCCGTTCTTCGGGGGGACCCGGGGGCGGACACATGAGCGATGCCGAACGACCTTTGAGCGGACAAATGAGCGGTTCCTTATTCACATGGCGAATCGCCGCGCATTCCTTTCAGGAGGCGTATCCCGGCTTGTCCCGGCAGTCTGGAATGACTCGAAAAAATGCACGTTCCGGCAGCGGTAGGCTCGACAACGGCCGGTGGGATTCACATCGCCGGCATTCGACATGTGGAGAGGAGCCCTGACTCAGGGTGAGCACCAAGCCGACCACCACAGACCTCGAGTGGACCGAACTGGACCAGCGGGCCGTTGATACCGCTCGCGTCCTGGCCATGGATTCCGTACAGAAGGTCGGCAACGGCCATCCCGGTACGGCCATGAGCCTCGCGCCTGCCGCGTACACCCTTTTCCAGAAGGTGATGCGCCATGACCCGGCGGACGCGGACTGGACCGGTCGTGACCGTTTCGTCCTCTCCGCGGGCCACTCGTCCCTGACTCTCTACATCCAGCTCTACCTGGCCGGTTTCGGTCTGGAGCTGGATGATCTGAAGGCCTTCCGCACCTGGGGCTCGAAGACGCCGGGCCACCCGGAGTACGGGCACACGACGGGCGTGGAGACGACGACGGGCCCGCTGGGCCAGGGTGTCGCCAACGCCGTGGGCATGGCGATGGCCGCCCGCTACGAGCGCGGCCTGTTCGACCCCAAGGCCCCGGCCGGCGAGTCGCCGTTCGACCACTTCATCTACGCCATCGCCGGTGACGGCTGCCTCCAGGAGGGCATCTCCGGCGAGGCCTCGTCGCTGGCCGGGCACCAGAAGCTCGGCAATCTGATCCTGCTGTGGGACGACAACCACATCTCGATCGAGGGCGACACGGAGACCGCGATCTCCGAGGACACCATGAAGCGGTACGAGGCCTACGGCTGGCACGTGCAGCGCGTGGAGCCCAAGGAGGACGGCGACCTCGACCCGCGGGCGCTCTTCGACGCGATCCAGCGGGCCAAGGCCGTCACGGACAAGCCGTCCTTCATCGCGATGCGCTCGATCATCGCCTGGCCCGCCCCGAACGCGCAGAACACCGAGGCCGCCCACGGCTCGGCGCTCGGCGACGAGGAGGTGGCCGCCACCAAGCGCGTCCTCGGCTTCGACCCCGAGCAGACCTTCGAGGTCTCCGACGAGGTCATCGCGCACACCCGCAAGGCCCTCGACCGCGGCCGCCAGGCCAAGGCCGAGTGGGAGAAGGGCTTCGCCGCCTGGCGCACCGCCGACGGCGAGCGCGCCGCCACCTTCGACCGCATCGCCGCGGGCGAGCTGCCCAAGGGCTGGGAGGAGCAGCTCCCGGTCTTCGAGACGGGCAAGGGCGTCGCCACGCGCGCCGCGTCCGGCAAGGTCCTCCAGGCGCTCGGCGCGGTCATCCCCGAGCTGTGGGGCGGCTCCGCCGACCTCGCGGGCTCGAACAACACGACGATCGACAAGACGTCGTCGTTCCTCCCCGCGGGCAACCCGCTCCCGGAGGCCGACCCGTACGGCCGCACGATCCACTTCGGCATCCGCGAGCACTCCATGGCCGCGGAGATGAACGGCATCGCGCTGCACGGCAACACCCGCATCTACGGCGGCACCTTCCTGGTGTTCTCCGACTACATGCGCAACGCCGTACGCCTGTCCGCGCTGATGCACCTCCCGGTGACGTACGTGTGGACGCACGACTCGGTCGGCCTGGGCGAGGACGGCCCCACGCACCAGCCGGTCGAGCACCTGGCCTCGCTGCGCGCCATCCCGGGCCTGAACGTGGTCCGTCCGGCCGACGCGAACGAGACCGCCATCGCCTGGCGCGAGATCCTCAAGCGCTACACCAAGGAGTTCGGCAAGGGCGCCCCGCACGGCCTCGCGCTGACCCGCCAGGGCGTTCCGACCTACGAGCGCAACGAGGACGCCGCCAAGGGCGGTTACGTCCTGTTCGAGGCCGAAGGCGGCGCTCCGGAGGTCATCCTCATCGGCACCGGCTCCGAGGTGCAGCTCGCCGTCGAGGCGCGCGAGCAGCTCCAGGCCGCGGGCGTGGCGACGCGGGTCGTCTCGATGCCGTCGGTCGAGTGGTTCGAGGAGCAGGACCAGGGGTACCGCGACAGCGTGCTGCCGCCGTCCGTGAAGGCGCGCGTGGCGGTCGAGGCGGGCATCGGCCTGACCTGGCACCGTTTCGTGGGCGACGCCGGACGCATCGTCTCGCTGGAGCACTTCGGTGCCTCGGCGGACGCCAAGGTGCTGTTCCGCGAGTTCGGGTTCACCGCCGACGCGGTCGCCCAGGCCGCCCGGGAATCGATCGCCGCAGCCCAGCGCTGACGCTCGTACACGACCAAGTAGGAGATGTAATTCCATGACAGACGCACTCAAGCGCCTCTCCGAAGAAGGCGTCGCGATCTGGCTGGACGACCTGTCGCGCAAGCGGATCACGTCCGGCAACCTCGCCGAACTGATCGACCAGCAGCACGTCGTGGGCGTCACGACCAACCCGTCGATCTTCCAGAAGGCCATCTCGCAGGGCGACGGTTACGACCAGCAGCTCTCCGACCTCGCCGCCCGCGAGGTCACGGTCGAAGAGGCCATCCGCATGATCACGACGGCGGACGTCCGTGACGCCGCCGACATCCTGCGCCCGGTCTTCGACGCGACGGGCGGCCAGGACGGCCGCGTGTCGATCGAGGTCGACCCGCGCCTGGCGCACAACACCAAGGCCACGGTCGCCGAGGCCAAGCAGCTCGCGTGGCTGGTGGACCGCCCGAACACGCTCATCAAGATCCCGGCCACCGAGGCGGGCCTCCCGGCGATCACCGAGGTCATCGGCCTCGGCATCAGCGTCAACGTGACGCTGATCTTCTCGCTGGAGCGCTACCGCCTGGTCATGGACGCGTACGTGGCGGGTCTGGAGAAGGCCAAGGAGCGCGGCCTGGACCTCTCCAAGATCCACTCGGTGGCGTCCTTCTTCGTGTCCCGCGTGGACACCGAGATCGACAAGCGCCTGGACGGCATCGGCACGGACGAGGCCAAGTCCCTCAAGGGCAAGGCCGCGCTGGCCAACGCCCGGCTCGCCTACGAGGCGTACGAGGAGGTCTTCTCCAGCGACCGCTGGGCCGCGCTCGACAAGGCGCAGGCCAACAAGCAGCGTCCGCTGTGGGCCTCGACCGGCGTCAAGGACCCGGCGTACAAGGACACCCTGTACGTCGACGAGCTGGTCGCGCCCAACACGGTGAACACGATGCCGGAGGCGACCCTGGAAGCCGCCGGCGACCACGGTTCGATCACCGGCAACACCATCGCGGGCACCTATGACGAGGCCCGTGCCGAGATCGCCGCGGTGGAGAAGCTCGGCATCTCGTACGACGAGGTCGTGCAGCTCCTGGAGGACGAGGGCGTCGAGAAGTTCGAGGCCTCCTGGAACGACCTGCTCAAGTCGACCGAGGCCGAGCTGAAGCGCCTCGCTCCTTCGAAGGGCTGACCACTTTGTCAAGCAGCAATCCGCTGCGTGACGCCGCAGACCGACGGCTCCCGCGTATCGCGGGGCCGTCGGGCCTGGTCATTTTTGGCGTCACGGGCGATTTGTCCCGTAAAAAGCTGATGCCCGCCGTGTACGACCTCGCGAACCGAGGTCTGTTGCCGCCGGGCTTTTCCCTTATTGGTTTCGCCCGTCGCGACTGGGAGGACGAGGACTTCGCCCAGGTCGTGCATGACGCGGTCAAGCAGCACTCGCGCACTCCGTTCCGCGAGGAGGTCTGGCAGCAGCTCATCCAGGGGATGCGCTTCGTCCAGGGCAACTTCGACGACGACACCGCGTTCGAGCAGCTCAAGGCCACCATCCAGGAGCTGGACAAGGCGCAGGGCACGGGCGGCAACTTCGCCTTCTACCTCTCGGTGCCCCCCAAGTTCTTCCCGCAGGTCGTCCAGCAGCTCAAGAAGCACGAGCTGGCGGACGCCCCCGAGGGCTCCTGGCGCCGCGCGGTCATCGAGAAGCCGTTCGGGCACAACCTGGCCTCCGCCCAGGAACTGAACGCGATCGTGCACGAGGTGTTCGCCCCGGACCAGGTGTTCCGGATCGACCACTACCTCGGCAAGGAGACCGTCCAGAACATCCTGGCGCTCCGCTTCGCCAACCAGATGTTCGAGCCGATCTGGAACCGGTCGTACGTCGACCACGTGCAGATCACGATGGCCGAGGACATCGGCATCGGCGGCCGCGCCGGCTACTACGACGGCATCGGCGCCGCCCGCGACGTCATCCAGAACCACCTGCTCCAGCTGATGGCCCTCACCGCCATGGAGGAGCCCGCCTCCTTCGACGCGGACGCGCTGGTCGCCGAGAAGGCGAAGGTGCTCGGCGCCGTCCGGCTGCCGAAGGACCTCGGCAGGAGCACGGTCCGCGGCCAGTACTCCGCGGGGTGGCAGGGCGGCGAGAAGGCCGTCGGCTACCTCCAGGAAGAGGGCATCGACCCCAAGTCGAAGACCGACACCTACGCCGCCATCAAGCTGGGAGTGGACAACCGCCGCTGGGCGGGCGTCCCCTTCTACCTGCGCACCGGCAAGCGGCTCGGCCGACGGGTGACGGAGATCGCGGTGGTCTTCCAGCGCGCCCCCCACTCCCCCTTCGACCACACCGCGACCGAGGAGCTGGGGCAGAACGCGATCGTCATCCGCGTCCAGCCCGACGAGGGCATCACGGTCCGGTTCGGCTCCAAGGTGCCCGGCACCTCCATGGAGATCCGGGACGTCTCGATGGACTTCGCGTACGGCGAGTCCTTCACCGAGTCGAGCCCGGAGGCGTACGAGCGTCTGATCCTCGACGTCCTGCTCGGCGACGCCAACCTCTTCCCGCGCACGGAGGAGGTCGAGCTGTCCTGGAACATCCTCGACCCGATCGAGGAGTACTGGGACAAGCACGGCAAGCCCGCGCAGTACCCGGCCGGCACCTGGGGCCCGACCGAGGCGGACGAGATGCTCGCACGAGACGGACGGAGCTGGCGTCGGCCATGAAGATCGACCTTACGGACACCACGTCCAGCAAGATCAACAAGGCGCTGGTGAAGGGCCGCCGCGCGATCGGCACCCCGGCCGTCGGCATGGTCCTCACCCTCGTCATCGTCACCGACGAGGAGAACGCGTACGACTCCCTGAAGGCGGCCAACGACGCGTCGCGCGAGCACCCCTCGCGCACGCTCGTGGTCATCAAGCGCGCCGCCCGCTCGCCCCGCGACCGCACGACCTCGCGCCTGGACGCCGAGGTACGGGTGGGCGTCGAGGCGGGCACCGGCGAGACGGTGGTCCTGCGGCTGTACGGCGAGGTCATCAACCACGCCCAGTCGGTCGTCCTGCCGCTGCTGCTCCCCGACGCCCCCGTGGTCGTCTGGTGGCCGGTGAACGCCCCGCTCGACCCGTCCAACGACCCGCTCGGCGCGCTGGCCCAGCGCCGCGTCACGGACACCTACGCGGCCGAGCAGCCGATCCACGAGCTGACCGCCCGCGCCGAGGCCTACCACCCCGGCGACACGGACCTGTCCTGGACCCGCATCACCCCGTGGCGCTCCATGCTCGCCGCGGCCCTGGACCAGGTCACCTGCAAGGTCACGTCGGTGCAGGTGGAGGGCGAGGAGTTCAACCCCAGCTGCGAGCTGCTCGGCATGTGGCTCGCGGACCGGCTCGACGTCCCGGTGAAGCGCTCGCTGTCGGCGGGCCCCGGCCTGACCGGCGTACGCATGGAGACCGACTGCGGTCCCATCGTGCTCGACCGCGCCGACGGCTCGCTCGCCACGCTCTCCATCCAGGGGCAGCCCGACCGCGCGGTGGCCCTCAAGCGCCGCGAGACGGCCGAGCTGATCGCGGAGGAGCTGCGCCGCCTCGACCCGGACGACACCTACGCCTCCGCGCTGAAGTACGGCGTGGAGCGGCTCGGCGAGCCCTCGTCGGAGCCGTTGAAGCCCGCCGAGGACGCGAAGGACGCGCCCGAGCCCGCGGAGGCGGCGACCGAGCCGGAGAAGGCGGCTGAGCCGAAGAAGGCGCCGGCGAAGAAGGCCCCGGCCAAGAAGGCCCCGGCCAAGAAGGCGGCGGCGAAATGAGCGCGACTCCGCAGCTCGTCGTCCACCGCGACAAGGAGCTGATGGCGCAGGCCGCGGCGGCCCGCCTGATCACGAAGATCGTCGACGCGCAGGCCGCCCGCGGCTACGCGTCGGTGGTCCTCACCGGCGGCCGCAACGGCAACGGCCTTCTGGCGGCGCTGAGTTCGTCCGCGGCGAAGGACGCGATCGACTGGTCGCGCCTGGACCTGTGGTGGGGGGACGAGCGCTTCCTGCCGGACGGCGACCCGGAGCGCAACTACACCCAGGCCCGTGCGGCGCTGCTCGACGCGGTGCCGCTCAACCCGGCCCGGGTGCACCCGATGCCCGCGTCCGACGGCCCCTACGAGGTGGACGCCGCGGCCGAGGCCTACGCCGCCGAACTCGCCGCCGCGGCGAGCCCGGACGACCACGGCCCGGTGCCGACGTTCGACGTCCTGATGCTCGGCGTCGGCCCGGACACCCACGTCGCCTCGCTCTTCCCCGAGCTGCCCGCCGTACGCGAGACGGAGCGCACGGTGGTCGGTGTGCACGGCGCGCCGAAGCCCCCGCCGACCCGCGTCACGCTCACGCTCCCGGCGATCCGGGCGGCACGCGAGGTGTGGCTGCTCGCGGCGGGCGAGGACAAGGCGGGGGCCGCGGCCATCGCCCTGTCCGGGGCGGGCGAGGTGCAGGCCCCCGCGGCCGGCGCCTACGGCCGTTCGCGCACGCTGTGGCTGCTCGACGACGCGGCGGCCTCGCAGCTCCCCGCGGACCTGTACCGGCCCGCGGTCGCCTAGAGATCAGGCCGTGCGCGACAAGGGCCCCGCACCGTCCGGTGCGGGGCCAGAGCCTGTGTCATCACCCCGGCCGGATCAGTGGGCGTCGTCTGGTGCGTGCGATCGCAAGGCGCCGGAGCGTCCTCGTAGCGGAGCTACTAGGGCGTTTCGGCAACGCGGCGAGCGTGCGTGCCAGGCGGCGCCCACCCGGCCGGGGTGATGACACAGGCTCTTACGCGCGGGCGTGGACGCGGCGGTAACTGCTGCCGTCCGACGCGCGCTCCAAGAGGCCGTCGGTGACGCAGTGCCTCCGCAGCGCCGCGGTGTCGTCGTGCACGGTGCGGAACGCGTCGTTGACCTCGCGCTCGCTGTAGGCCCGGTCGGCGTCGAAGAGGGTGTCCGTCAGATGGACCAGGAGTTCGTGGCGTACGACGGGCCGTACGGGAATGGCCGTGAGGCGGCCGTGCGCGAAGAAGCCGGTGAGGCGGCGCGGCACGGTCGGGTGGGTGTCCACCGGGCCGGGCCCCCGCCGGAAGACCGCCGGGTCGGCCCGGAGCGACCCGTCGGGCAGCCGCTCCACGAGCCCGCCGGCCAGGAGCCGGCCCAGATGCTTGCGGGCGGCGGGCGAGTCGGCCTCGCGCGGCGGCAGGTCGTCGAGGACGATGCGCGCGTACAGCCGCAGTCTCTCGGGGTCGGCGAGCGCGGCGAGCAGCTGGTCCATGGCGGTCCTCCCGACGGGTGACAGAGCCGAAGCAGTGTCACCCGCCGGGCGGGGCACTCGCATCCGATTAACAGCGCGTGTCGCTCAACGACCGCGCAGATCCCGGTACTTGGCGACCAGTGCGGTGGTCGAACCGTCCAGGTCGGGCACCTCGGCGCCCTCGGTCAGCGCGGGCTCGACGCGCTTGGCGAGGACCTTGCCGAGTTCGACGCCCCACTGGTCGAAGGAGTCGATGTTCCAGATGGCGCCCTGGACGAACACCTTGTGTTCGTAGAGCGCGATGAGCTGGCCGAGGACCGAGGGGGTCAGTTCCTTGGCGAGGATCGTCGTCGTCGGGTGGTTGCCCTTGAACGTCTTGTGCGGGACCAGTTCCTCCGCCACACCCTCGGCGCGCACCTCGTCGGGCGTCTTGCCGAACGCCAGCGCCTGGGTCTGCGCGAAGAAGTTGGCCATCAGCAAGTCGTGCTGGGCGACCAGGCCGGGGGCCAGATCGGCGACCGGCTCGGCGAAGCCGATGAAGTCCGCCGGGATCAACTTCGTACCCTGGTGGATGAGTTGGTAGTACGCGTGCTGGCCGTTGGTGCCGGGCGTGCCCCAGACGACCGGGCCGGTCTGCCAGTCGACCTCCCGGCCGCCCCGGTCGACGTACTTGCCGTTGGACTCCATGTCCAGCTGCTGGAGGTAGGCCGTGAACTTGGCGAGGTAGTGCGAGTACGGCAGCACCGCGTGCGACTGCGCGTCGTGGAAGTTGCCGTACCAGACGCCCAACAGACCCATCAGCAACGGGGCGTTGGACTCGGCGGGCGCGGCGTGGAAGTGCTTGTCGACGAGGTGGAAGCCGTCGAGCATCTCGCGGAAGCGGTCGGGCCCGATGGCGATCATCAGGGAGAGGCCGATGGCGGAGTCGTACGAGTAGCGGCCGCCGACCCAGTCCCAGAACTCGAACATGTTCGCCGTGTCGATGCCGAAGTCGGAGACCTTCTCGGCGTTGGTCGACAGGGCCACGAAGTGCTTGGCGACCGCGTCCTGACCCGCCTTCAGCTCGGTGAGCAGCCAGTCGCGCGCGGAGGTGGCGTTGGTGATCGTCTCGATGGTGGTGAAGGTCTTCGAGGCGATGATGAACAGCGTCTCGGCGGCGTCCAGGTCCCGCACGGCCTCGTGCAGGTCGGCGCCGTCCACGTTCGACACGAAGCGGACGGTGAGGTCGCGGTCGGTGAAGGAGCGCAGCGCCTCGTACGCCATGGCGGGGCCGAGGTCGGAGCCGCCGATGCCGATGTTGACGATGTTCTTGATGCGCTTGCCGGTGTGGCCGCTCCACTCGCCGGAGCGGATCCTCTCCGAGAAGGCGCTCATCTTGTCGAGGACGGCGTGCACCGCCGGTACCACGTTCTCGCCGTCGACCATGATGACGGCGTCGCGCGGGGCGCGCAGCGCGGTGTGCAGGACGGCGCGGTCCTCGGTGGTGTTGATCTTCTCGCCGCGGAACATGGCGTCCCGCAGGCCGAAGACGTCGGTGGCGGCGGCGAGGTCGCGCAGCAGCGTCAGCGTCTCCGCGGTGACGAGGTGCTTGGAGTAGTCGATGTGCAGGTCACCGACCTGGAGGGTGTACGCGGTGCCGCGCGCCGGGTCCGCGGCGAACAGATCGCGCAGCCGCACCTCCCCGAGCTGCTCGCGGTGGGCGGCGAGCGCCGTCCACTCGGGTGTCTGATTGAGCCTGGCGCGGCTTTCTGCGTTCATCTCGGACTTCAGCCTTCTCTCGTACCCGCGTACGTACCTTGTCCCGCTGCCCCATTTAATGGTGCAGCCCAACCTAATGGATCAGAGGGCGGTATGAGATGTCTGAAGCTGTCTGTCCGTACCCGTACCGAGATAAGAAACCGGCCGGGCACCTTCTCGGTGCCCGGCCGTTTTCCAAGTGCTAGATCTCGCCCCGCAGTTTGGCGAGTGCCTCCGCGAGAATCGCCTCGCCGTCCGCGTCGCTGCGCCGCTCACGCACATACGCCAGATGCGTTTTGTACGGCTCGGTGCGCGGCGGGTCCGGCGGGTTGTCCCGGTCCTGACCTGCTGGGAAGCCGCAGCGGGGGCAGTCCCACGTGTCGGGGACCTGCGCGTCGCTGGCGAAGCTCGGCTGTGTCTCGTGCCCGTTGGAGCACCAGAAGGAGATGCGCAGTCGCGGGGCGGACTCACCGCGCTCGGCCTCGCCCATCGGCCCCGCCCCGACCCGACTTCCTCGGATCGCGTTGCCACTTGCCACGGTCGTAACTCCCTGCGTGATGGTGCTGCTGCGGGCGCCTCAGTTTACGTAAGGCCCAACGCGCGTCCAGTGTCGGGAGTTACACCCCTCCCCCGGACGCAAGCCCCATGATAAGCCGCGCAGGCGGGCTCGCACCGGACAAGCGACCAGTGCCTGGCGCTAGTTGTTCGCCTTCATCAGCAGGCCCAGCGCGACAATGCACGCGAACCACAGCAGACCGACCACGACCGTGATGCGGTCGAGGTTGCGCTCCGCGACGGAGGAGCCGCCGACGGACGACTGCATGCCGCCACCGAACATGTCGGAGAGACCGCCGCCCTTGCCCTTGTGCATCAGCACCAGAAGCATCATCAGAGCGCTGAAGACGATCAGGGCGATCGAGAACCCCATAACCACGGCTGGACCAACTTCCTCGGATCTGAATCGACGACGGGGGCCGAAGGCAGGCTTCGGCCCCCGTCAGGGTACGACGTATCGCCGCTACCGCATACTCACTGGTCGCGGAAGCGGACGATCTTGACGAACTCGTCCGAGTCGAGCGCGGCGCCGCCCACGAGGGCGCCGTCGACGTCGGGCTGGGCCATGATCGCGGCGACGTTCCCGGACTTCACCGAGCCGCCGTACTGGATGCGCACCTTGTCGGCCAGCTCCTGCGAGTACAGCTCGGCGAGGCGGCCGCGGATCGCGCCGCAGACCTCCTGCGCGTCCTCGGGGGTCGCGACCTCACCGGTGCCGATCGCCCAGACCGGCTCGTAGGCGATCACGATGGACTCGGCCTGCTCGGCCGGGATGTCCTTGAGGCCGCCGTCGACCTGGTTCAGCGTGTACTGGACCTGCTGTCCCGCCTTGCGGATCTCCAGGCCCTCGCCGACGCAGAGGATCGGGGTCAGGCCGTGCTTGTAGGCGGCCTTCACCTTGGCGTTGCAGATCTGGTCGGTCTCGTTGTGGTACTGGCGGCGCTCGGAGTGGCCCACGGCCACGTAGGAGCACTTCAGCTTGGCCAGCATCGGGCCGGAGATCTCGCCGGTGTAGGCACCGGAGTCCTGCGCCGAGATGTCCTGGGCGCCGTACTTGATCTTGAGCTTGTCGCCGTCGACCAGGGTCTGCACGGAGCGCAGGTCGGTGAAGGGCGGCAGGACGGCGACCTCGCAGGCCTCGTAGTCCTTGTCGGCCAGGGCGAAGGCCAGCTTCTGGACGTGGGCGATGGCCTCAAGGTGGTTGAGGTTCATCTTCCAGTTGCCCGCCATCAGCGGGGTGCGCGTAGTCATCAGGTGTCAGTTCTCCAGTGCCGCGAGGCCGGGGAGCGTCTTGCCCTCGAGGTATTCGAGGGAGGCGCCGCCACCGGTGGAAATGTGGCCGAATGCGTTCTCGTCGAAGCCCAGGGTCCGCACGGCGGCGGCGCTGTCGCCACCGCCGACGACCGTGAAGGCCGAGGTGTCGAGGAGCGCCTGGGCGACCGCCTTGGTGCCCTCGGCGTAGTCGGGGTGCTCGAAGACGCCCATCGGGCCGTTCCAGAAGATGGTGGCCGCGTCGGCGAGCTTCGAGGCGTAGAGCTTACGGGTCTCGGGGCCGATGTCGAGACCCTCCTGGTCGGCCGGGATGGCGTCGGCGGCGACCGTGGTGGGGTTGGCCGGGGCCTTGGTCTTCAGGTCCGGGAAGTCCGGGGAGACCAGCACGTCGACGGGGAGGACGAACTCGACGCCCTTCGCCTCGGCCCGCTTCATGTACTCCTTGACCGCCGGGATCTGGTCCTCCTGGAGGAGCGAGATGCCGACCTCGTGGCCCTGGGCCTTGAGGAAGGTGTAGGCCATGCCGCCGCCGATGAGGATGCGGTCGGCCTTCTCCAGGAGGTGGTCGATCACGCCGAGCTTGTCGGAGACCTTGGCGCCGCCGAGGACCACGGCGTAGGGCCGCTTCACGTCGTCGGTGAGCTTCTTCAGGACGCCGACCTCGGTGGCGATGAGGTGGCCCGCGTAGTGCGGCAGCTTGGCCGGGAGGTCGAACACGGACGCGTGCTTGCGGTGCACGGCGCCGAAGCCGTCACCCACGTAGATGTCCGCGAGGGCGGCGAGCTTGTCGGCGAACTCGCCGCGCTCGGCGTCGTCCTTGCTGGTCTCGCCCGCGTTGAAGCGGAGGTTCTCGATGACGGCGACCTGGCCGGGCGCCAGGCCGTCCACCGCGTCGTGCGCGGCGGGGCCGACGGTGTCCTGCGCGAACGCGACGGGCGCGCCCAGGAGTTCACCGAGCCGCTCGGCGGCGGGGCGCAGTGAGAAGGCCGGGTCCGGGGCACCCTTGGGGCGGCCCAGGTGGGAGGCCACGACGACCTTGGCACCCGCGTCGGCGAGGGCCTTGACGGTCGGCAGGACGGCGCGGATGCGGCCGTCGTCGGTGATGGTGCCGTCGGCGAGCGGCACGTTGAGGTCGGCGCGGACGAACACCCGCTTGCCGTTGACCCCTTCGGCGAGAAGTGCGTCGATCGTCTTCACTACTGGACTCCTTGGGAGGGCTGACATGCAATGACATGCAACAGGGCCCGTCCGGCGCGGCGGTGCGCGGGACAGACCCTGTGCTCACATCGAGATGCCTGCTCTGGATATTAGAGCTGACCGCCGACGAAGACCGTGAGGTCGACCAGACGGTTGGAGTAGCCCCACTCGTTGTCGTACCAGCCGAGGATCTTCACCGACTTGCCGTCCTGGACCATCGTCATGGACGAGTCGAAGGTGCAGGAGGCCGCGTCACCGACGATGTCCGAGGACACGATCGGGTCCTCGGTGTAGAAGAGGAAGCCCTTCAGGTCGCCGTCGTCGGCGGCCTTCTTGAA
Source organism: Streptomyces sp. NRRL S-920 (assembly GCF_000717945.1). Lineage (NCBI taxonomy): Bacteria > Bacillati > Actinomycetota > Actinomycetes > Kitasatosporales > Streptomycetaceae > Streptomyces > Streptomyces sp. NRRL S-920. The sequence goes on along the minus strand of NZ_JODF01000020.1, from coordinate 52,769 downwards.
CGCGGCGTTGACCTCGTCCTTGGTGACCTCGCGGGAGACCTCGACGACCAGGTCGGTGGCGGAGCCCGTGGGGACCGGGACGCGCATGGCGATACCGTCCAGCTTGCCCTTGAGCTGCGGCAGGACCAGGGCGGTGGCCTTGGCGGCGCCGGTGGTCGTCGGGATGATGTTCTCCGCGGCGGCGCGGGCGCGGCGCAGGTCCGAGTGCGGGAAGTCCAGGATGCGCTGGTCGTTGGTGTACGCGTGGACCGTCGTCATCAGGCCCTTGACGATGCCGAAGTTCTCGTCGAGGACCTTGGCCATCGGCGCCACGCAGTTGGTGGTGCAGGAGGCGTTGGAGATGACGTGGTGGTTGGCCGCGTCGTACTTGTCCTGGTTGACGCCCATCACGATGGTGATGTCCTCGTCCTTGGCCGGAGCCGAGATGAGGACCTTCTTGGCACCGCCGGCGATGTGCTTCTCGGCGTCGGCCTTCTTCGTGAAGATGCCCGTGGACTCGATCACGATGTCGACGCCGAGGTCGCCCCACGGGATGTCCGCGGGGTTGCGCTCGGACAGCACCTTGATGGTGCGGCCGTCGACGGTGATGGTGTCCTCGGTGTGCGACACGTCGGCCTTGAGGCGGCCCAGGATGGTGTCGTACTTCAGAAGGTGTGCGGTGGTCGCGGTGTCACCCAGGTCGTTGACAGCCACGATCTCGATGTCCGCGCCCTGCTCGAGCAGTGCGCGGAAGTAGTTGCGACCGATGCGGCCAAAGCCGTTGATGCCTACGCGGATCGTCACGAAACCGATCTCCTCGTTGGTACGCCGGTTTTAGACGCCGGCGAGTTGTATGGGATGTCCCCGACCGCCTCCGACCCTACCTCTCCGAAGGCCCCGAGGTGACATTGAGTGGGGCTGGAAGCGGCACAAAGGCCCGTACCCCTCAGTAGGGGTACGGGCCACCGGGACCTTGGTCCCGATTACGCCGTGTCAGCTGCGCAAATGTGCCAGGGAGGCGCCCATAAGAGCGGCCCTTTCTGCGCTTCCGGGCACATGCTCCAGACCGAAGCCGAGGAGCACGCTGTCACGCGCTGTAACCGCCGCGTAGGGCTTGTACAGCTCCCCGGAGCTGCTCCAGTCGCCTGTGATATTGGGGCTCCCGGCCGGGGGCGGGGAGACCTTCCAGGAGCCGAGCGAGGTCTCGAATCCCTCGGTCTCCTTGACATCGCCGCCGATGACCAGCTGCGCCTCGTCGGCGAAGAGGCCGCGCCCCCCGCTGGAGGGGTCGGTGACGGAGGCGAGGGAGACCTCGACCTTCTTGCCCGCGTAGGCGCTCAGATCGAAGGCGACGGGCTTCCAGCCGCCGGAGGAGCCCGTGAAGCTGTTCCAGGAGCCGCTGCTGCCGGTGGCCGTGCAGCCGCCCGCCCCGAGCGTCAGGTAGTGGCGAAGGAAGGGGTGGCCGTTGAGGAGGAACCCGGCGGCGCACTCGGCGGGCACGGTGGCCCGGGAGTTGCCGTTCCTGTCGGGCAGCGTCGTCCAGTCGTCGGCGCCCGGGGTACGGGCTTCGAGCAGCCCGTGGTCGTATCCGGGCTCCAGGCTCCAGTTGAGGGCCAGCCGCAGCTCGGGCCGGTCGGCGGCCGAGACGCCGGTCAGGTCGAGGGTGCGGGTGAGCCGCTTGTAGTCCCGGTCGGCGTGGGTGGCCGAGGCCATGCCCTGGCCCTCGTAGGGCGCGTACGGGTTGGTGAGGCCGGGGTAGGAGCCCGCGGCGGCGCTCTTGAACTGCGGGAATTGCCTGGCGGGCAGGTTGTCGGAGGTGACGGTGAAGCGGCCGGCCTTGTCCGGCGGGTTGGCGCCGGCGTCGGCGAGCGGGGTGTTCACCCGGCCGAGCGCGCCGCTGCCCTTGAAGCTCTTGACGCCGGGGGCGGGCAGGCGTTCGTAGGCGCCGAGGTAGTACTGCGCGAAGTCGTCGGTCAGGGCCTCGCCCAGGTCGACGTCCCCGCCGGTGCGCTCACCGGACTCGATGAGCTTGCCGCCCTCGTTGAGGTAGGCACGCAGGGCGAGTTGGGTGGGTGCGCCGGGGACGGGGTCGCCGGTGTGGTGCACGACTACGGAGAAGTGCGACAGGACGCCCAGCGGGTGCGGGGCACCTCGCTCGGCGACGTCCCAGACGGCGGCGGAGCGTCCGTTGGCCTTCAGGGCGTCGACGTACTTCTTGGTCTGGGCGGCCGGGGCGCCCTCCTCGGCGACGACGAGCGCGCTCCCCTTCGGGCGCTCGGCGACGGTGTACGTGAAGTGCTCGCTCTGGGCGCGGCCCTTCTTGGTGCGGCCCGTGAACCACACCTCCACCTTGTCGCCCGCGCGGGCGCCCTCGACCTCGGCGCGGTACTGGTCGAAGTGGAGGTTGTCCGCACCGCCGTAGGTCTCGCCGCCCTTCCATGCCTTGAGTTTCCCGTCGTGCGTGCGGCCGCCGTTGATCCGGTACCTCAGCTCCTTGCCGCGCACGGACTTGCGGGCGGTGACGGCGACTTCCTGGTCGCCGCCGCGGGCGTACGAGGTGGAGAAGGTGTCCGGGGTGAAGTCCGGGGCCTCGATGCCGGTGACGGAGACCGGCTGGTCCGGGTGGAGTGCTGTCTCGGCGACGGCGAGCGCGAAGGGCACGTTCTTCGCGAACTCCTGCTGGATCAGCTTCTCGTCGTCGGGGAAGGTGAAGATGGACGCGCAGTCCTCGGGCCGCCAGGCGTCGCCGGGGTCGACGTTCGAGGCGGTCTGGCAGGTGGACATCTCGGGGGTGAACATCGGGATGCCGTTGATGTTGCCCGCGTGGCCGTCGGCCTCGCCGTTGGTGGTGTACAGCTCGGAGGCGACCTGTGGGTGGTAGTCGGGTATCGCGGGCTTCTCGGGGGTGCCCGCGAGTGCCTTGTAGAGCACGTCGTCCGGGGTGGGCGTGGCGACCTGCCAGCCCACTCCGTAGAGGATCAGTTCGGCCGCGGAGTGGTAGTTGACGCCGTACTCGAAGCCGATGCGCTTCTGGAAGCGGTCGAGCGCCTTGGTCTCGGGCTCGGACATGGGTCCTGCGCCGCGGTAGGTCTCCGAGGAGGGGTGGGGGGAGGAACCCTCGTTGTCGTAGCCCCACTTGTAGGCGAAGTTGCGGTTGAGGTCGACGCCGTCGCCGGGGGCGATCCGGCCGTCGCCGTCGATGTCGCGGAGGTTCTTGCGCCACTGGCGCTCGCCGTCGGCGGCGTGCGTGAAGTCGTAGCCGTCGGGGTTGGCGGAGAGCACGAACCACAGCTCGGTGGAGTTCACCAGCTTGGTGACGCGCTTGTCCTTGCCGTAGTTGTCCAGGTAGTGGTGCATCAGGCGGCGGGTCATCTCGGGGGTGATCCACTCGCGTGCGTGCTGGTTGGACAGGTAGAGCGTGGACGGCTTGGAGCCGTCCTTGGACTTCTTGGCGTTCTTGGTGAGTTTCAGGGCGAGGATGTCCTTGCCCTGAAGGGTCTTGCCGATGGAGACGACCTTGGTGAGGCCGGGGTGGGCCTGCCCGGTCCTGACGATCTCCTCCTTGAGGCCGCCCTTTCCGCTGTACGGGCGGTAGACGCCGTCGCCCGCGGCCTCGACCCTCTTCTCCGCGGCCGGGGACACCTTGTGCTCGCTGAGTTCGATGCCCTGGCGCTCGATCTCCTTGGCCTGGCCCTCGGTCAGATACAGCTCGACGCGGCCGGTGCCGCGCTCGGGTGCCTGTCCGGCGAGTTCGTGGGCGTCCTGGCCCGCCTTGATCAGGATCGGTATCTGCTTCTTGGTGACGTCGGCCTGGTAGACCTTCACGGCCGCCGGGTCGTCGTCGGCTGCCGGTGACTTCGCGGGTCCGCTCGCCTGGGCGTGCGGCGCGGCGGCGAGACCGCCGATGAGCAGTGCGCTCGCGGCGAGGATCGATCTCGCGCTCGCTCTTCGTCTCATGTGCCCCCCTTGCGGTTGTCCGGCACAGATGTGCCGGATGCAAGGCTCGTGACAGTGCATGATCATGTCAATACAGCGGGTGAGGGTGCCATGGGGCGGGGGCGCGGAAGGCGGGGGCGGGTACGCGAAAGCCGCCGGTGCCGTGTGGGGCGCCGGCGGCTCACGTGGCCTGCGGTGCGGTGCGGTCAGGACCTGGGGTCAGACCGCCATGTTGTCCGCCAGCTCCTCGGTCAGATTGGACTCCGTGCCGGGGATGCCCAGGTCCTGGGCCCGCTTGTCGGCCATGGCGAGCAGCCGGCGGATGCGGCCCGCGACGGCGTCCTTGGTCAGCGGCGGATCGGCGAGGGCGCCCAGCTCCTCCAGGGAGGCCTGCTTGTGCTCCATGCGCAGCCGCCCGGCGGCCGCCAGGTGTTCGGGCACCTCGTCGCCGAGGATCTCCAGGGCGCGCTGCACGCGGGCACCGGCGGCGACGGCCGCGCGGGCCGAGCGGCGCAGGTTCGCGTCGTCGAAGTTGGCCAGGCGGTTGGCGGTGGCGCGCACCTCGCGCCGCATCCGCCGCTCCTCCCAGGCGAGCACCGACTCGTGCGCCCCGAGACGGGTGAGCAGCGCGCCGATCGCGTCCCCGTCGCGTACGACGACCCGGTCCACGCCCCGCACCTCGCGCGCCTTGCCCGCGATCTGGAGTCTGCGCGCGGCGCCGACGAGCGCGAGCGCGGCCTCCGGGCCGGGGCAGGTGACCTCCAGGGAGGACGAGCGGCCGGGCTCGGTGAGCGAGCCGTGCGCGAGGAACGCTCCGCGCCAGGCCGCCTCCGCGTCGCAGGTGGCCCCCGAGACCACCTGCGGCGGCAGGCCCCGGATGGGACGGCCGCGGCCGTCCACGAGGCCGGTCTGCCGGGCCAGCTGATCGCCGCCCGCGACCACCCGAACGACGTAACGCGAACCGCGCCGCAGGCCGCCGGGGGCCATCACGATCAGCTCCGAGCTGTGCCCGAAGATCTCCAGGATGTCCCGCTTCAGGCGTCGTGCCGCCATCGCGGTGTCCAGCTCCGCCTCGATCACGATGCGGCCGCTCACCAGGTGAAGGCCGCCCGCGAACCGCAGGATCGCCGAGACCTCTGCCTTCCTACAGCAGGTCCGGGTGACGGGGAGCCGGGAGATCTCGTCCTTCACCGCTGCCGTCATCGCCATGGGCCGATCCTTCCATGCATCCGAAAAATACGGTCGTACGCGGCTGCCAGGAGCTCCGGATCGTGCCTCGGAGTCCCGTCGGGCCGGGCCACCGGCGCCAGCTCGACCGTCGCGCCGAGCCGCTTCGCGGCATCGGTCAGCGACTCTCGGTCGGGCACGGCGGCCTCGTCGGCCAGCACCACGTCCAGGGCGAGTTTAGGGGCGTGTCGGGCCAAAACCTCCAAATGACGCTGCGGAGAGAAGCCATCGGTTTCTCCCGGTTGCGGCGCGAGGTTGAGCGGGAGGACCTTGCGGGCCTTCGTCTCGGTGAGCGCGTCGAGCAGTTCGGGGACCAGCAGGTGCGGGATCACCGAGGAGAACCAGGAGCCCGGTCCGAGCACGACCCAGTCCGCGTCGAGCACGGCGGCGACCGCCTCGGGGACGGCCGGCGGGTCGTGCGGGACGACGTGCACGGACTGGACCTCGCCCGGGGTGAGGGCCACCGTGGCCTGGCCGCGGACGGTGTCCACGTCGTCGGGGCGGGCCGGGTCGTGGCCCTTGACCAGGGCCTGTAGCTCCAAGGGGACGGCCGACATGGGCAGCACCCGGCCCTGGGCGCCGAGCAGGCGGCCGACCAGGTCCAGGGCCTGGACGTGGTCGCCGAGCTGCTCCCACAGGGCGACGATCAGGAGATTGCCGACCGCGTGCTCGTGCAGGTCGCCGCGGGACTGGAAGCGGTGCTGGATGACGCGGGCCCAGGTCTGGCCCCAGTCGTCGTCGCCGCAGAGCGCGGCGAGCGCCTTGCGCAGGTCGCCGGGAGGCAGCACGCCCAGCTCGTCACGGAGGCGGCCGCTGGAGCCCCCGTCGTCGGCGACCGTGACGACGGCGGTGAGGTCACCGGCCCCGGTGATGCGGCGCAGCGCGGCGAGCGAGGCGGACAGGCCCATGCCCCCGCCGAGCGCGACCACCTTCGGCTGGGTGCCCCGCTTGCGGCCCAGACGGGTCAGGCGGACGGTCCGGCGGGTCGGCTTCACTCGCGCCCCATGTCCCGGTGGACCATGACGGTCTCCACACCCTCGGAGGCCAGGCGTGCCGCGAGCTTCTCCGACATGGCCACCGAGCGGTGCTTGCCGCCGGTGCAGCCGACCGCGATCGTCACGTAACGCTTGCCCTCGCGGCGGTAGCCCGCGGCGATGAGCTGGAGCAGCTCGGCGTAGCGGTCGAGGAACTCCTTGGCGCCGGGCTGGTTGAAGACGTACGCCGCCACCTCCTCGTTCAGGCCGGTGTACTGGCGCAGCTCGGGGACCCAGTGGGGGTTCGGCAGGAAGCGCATGTCGACGACGAGGTCGGCGTCGACCGGGAGCCCGTACTTGAAGCCGAAGGACATGACGGTGGCCCGCAGCTCGGGCTCCTCCTCGCCCGCGAACGAGGCGTCCATCTTGGCGCGCAGCTCGTGCACGTTGAGGCTGGAGGTGTCGATGACGAGGTCGGCGTCGCCGCGCAGCTCGCGCAGCAGGTCGCGCTCGGCGGCGATGCCGTCGACGATGCGGCCGTCGCCCTGGAGCGGGTGCGGACGGCGGACCGACTCGAAGCGGCGCACCAGGGCCTCGTCGGAGGACTCCAGGAAGACGATGCGCCGTGTGACGTTCTTCGACTCCAGCTCGGCGAGGGACTCGCGGAGGTTGTCGAAGAAGCGCCGGCCGCGGACGTCGACGACGACCGCGATGCGGGCGACGTTGCCCTGCGAGCGGGCGCCCAGCTCCACCATCGTGGGGATCAGCGCGGGCGGCAGGTTGTCGACCACGAACCAGCCGAGGTCCTCCAGGCACTTGGCGGCCGTACTGCGTCCGGCGCCCGACATACCGGAGATGATCACCAGTTCGGGGATCGCCGCCTCCGGCACCCCTGGCGTCTCGATGGGCGTGCCCGCACTCACTTGCTCTCCACCTTCGTCGTGCTCGCTCATGTCTGCTGCCCCCGTCGTTCCTCTGCGGCGCCCGCGGTCACGGGCTCCTCGTCTGCGCTGCCGGAGGGACCCGCGGTCACGGGTTCCTCGTCCTCGCCGCCAAAGACGCCCGCCGGGGCGGGCACCTCGACCGCACTACCCGAGGCGCCCGCCGAGGTGGGCTCCTCGGTCTCGCTGCCGGGGAGCGCCGCCGTCACGGGCTCCTCGGTCACACCGTCCGAGGCACCCGCCGTCACGGGCTCCTCGGCTCCAGTGTCCGAGGCGCCCGCCGAGGTGGGCTCCTCGTCTTCCATGATCTCTCCGGTCGCCATGTTCACGGCGGGGGCGGCGGGTGCCGCCCGGGCGAAGGCCGCCACGATGGCCTCGGCCGTCTTGCGGCCTATGCCCGGAACCTCGCAGATCTGGTCGATTGTCGCGGATCGGAGTCTCTTCACCGAACCGAAGTGCTTGATCAGCGTCCGCTTGCGGGCGTCGCCGAGGCCCGGCACCTCGTCCAGCGGCCCCGCCTTGAAGCGCTTGGCCCGCTTGGCGCGCTGGTAGGTGATGGCGAAGCGGTGCGCCTCGTCACGTACGCGCTGGAGGAGGTAGAGCCCCTCGCTGGTGCGCGGCAGGATCACCGGGTCCTCCTCGGTGGGGACCCAGACCTCCTCCAGGCGCTTGGCCAGGCCGCAGACCGCGATGTCGTCGATGCCCAGCTCGTCGAGGGCCCGCTGGGCGGCTGCCACCTGCGGCCGGCCGCCGTCGACGACGACGAGCTGCGGCGGGTACGCGAACCGCTTGGGGCGGCCGTCCTCCTCGGTGAGGCCGTCGGCGGGGACCTGGCCGTTGGCATCGATGGTGTCCGGAGCGCCTGCGTCCGGGGTGTCTGCGGCGTCCTCCGGGGACCACTCCCCCGTCCTTTCCTTGTCGGAGATGTAGCGCTTGAAGCGGCGCGTGATCACCTCGTGCATGGAGCGGACGTCGTCCTGGCCCTCGAAGCCCTTGATCTGGAAGCGGCGGTACTCGCTCTTCCTGGCGAGGCCGTCCTCGAAGACGACCATCGACGCCACGACGTCGTCACCCTGGAGGTGCGAGATGTCGTAGCACTCGATGCGCAGGGGCGCGCTGTCCAGCTCCAGGGCGGCCGCGATCTCCTCCAGGGCGCGGGAGCGGGTGGTGAGGTCGGAGGCGCGCTTGGTCTTGTGCAGGACCAGGGACTGCTGGGCGTTGCGCGCGACGGTCTCCATGAGGGCCTTCTTGTCGCCGCGCTGCGGGATGCGCAACGAGACGTTGGCGCCGCGGCGCTCCGTCAGCCACTCCTGGACCGGCTCCAGGGGCTCGGGCAGGGCCGGGACCAGCACCTCCTTGGGCACGGCGTCGCCGGTCTCCTCGCCGTAGAGCTGCTGGAGCGCGTGCTCGACGAGGTCGCCGCTGGTGACGGCCTCGACCTTGTCGGTGACCCAGCCGCGCTGGCCGCGCACGCGGCCGCCCCGGACGTGGAAGATCTGGACGGCGGCCTCCAGCTCGTCCTCGGCGAGGGCGATGAGGTCGGCGTCGGTGGCGTCGGCGAGGACGACGGCGCTCTTCTCCATCGCCTTCTTGAGGGCGTCGATGTCGTCGCGCAGGCGGGCCGCGCGCTCGTACTCCATCTCCTCGGCCGCGTCCGCCATCTGCCGCTCGAGACGGCGGATGTACGTCCCGGTGCGGCCCGCCATGAAGTCGCAGAAGTCCTCGGCGAGTTCGCGGTGGTCCTCGGGGGTGACGCGCTCCACGCAGGGCGCCGAGCACTTGCCGATGTAGCCGAGCAGGCAGGGGCGGCCGGTGCGGGTGGCGTTCTTGAACACGCCCGCGGAGCAGGTGCGCACCGGGAAGGCGCGCAGGAGGAGGTCGACGGTGTCGCGGATCGCCCAGGCGTGGCCGTAGGGGCCGAAGTAGCGCACGCCCTTCTTCTTGTGGCCGCGCATCACCTGCACGCGCGGGAACTTCTCGTTCATCGTCACCGCGAGGTACGGATAGCTCTTGTCGTCGCGGTACTTGACGTTGAACCGGGGGTCGAACTCCTTGATCCAGGAGTACTCCAGCTGGAGCGCCTCGACCTCGTTGTTCACCACCGTCCACTCGACGGAGGCGGCGGTCGTCACCATGGAGCGGGTGCGGGGGTGCAGATTCGCCAGGTCCTGGAAGTAGCTGGCCAGGCGCTGGCGCAGGCTCTTGGCCTTCCCGACGTAGATCACCCGGCGGTGCTCGTCGCGGAATTTGTAGACCCCCGGGGCGTCGGGGATCTGTCCCGGCTTGGGGCGGTAGCTGGAAGGGTCGGCCATGTCGGACAGCCTACTGGCGTGCACTGACAGTCCACGCGGGCCGCCGACGCTCCGGGCGGGCGAGGCTGCGGGACGGCGTACGGGACGGTGGCCGGCGTCCCGGCCACCGTCCCCCCGGGTCAACCCCGCTGCCGGGCGGCGCGGCGCCGCATGAGCGCCGTACCGGAGAGGCCGAGGGCGACCAGGGCGCCCGCGCCCGCCAGCGACGAGGCGACCGTGACCGGGCCCTCACCCGAGGTCTGCCCGGAGGCCTGCTCCGAGGTCCGCCCCGCCCCCTGTCCGGCCTTCGCGTCGTCGTAGCCGCCCGCCTTGCCCGACTTCTCGTACGCGGAGCCCGGCAGCTTGTCGCCGTACGCCTTCTGGACGCGCTTGCGATAGGCCGCCAGCGAGGTGCCGTCGGCGCCCACCGCTCGCACCGCGTCCTTGTCGAGGGGCAGCACGCGCGCGTGGCCCTGCACGTACCAGGCGTTGATCTGCGGCTCGTGGAAGACGGTGCCTCCGGGGAGCTTCTTGGCGCCCGCGCGCGCGTAGCGGGTCTCGTCGTCCCCTGTGGCGATGTTCACGACCTGCCACGACCCGCCTCGCTCGACCGTCCACAGGGAGGCCTCCTGGCCGTCCGAGGAGACGGCCTTGCTGGCGAGGAACTCCAGGCGGGCGACCGGGGCGCCCTTCTTGCCCGCGACGAACTCCGGGGAGAGGTAGTACACCGGTACGGCCTTGCCCTCGACCCGGGGGTCGGCCGCGGCCCTGGTGACCGCGCCCTCCCGGGAGAAGAAGCGGGAGAGCGTCTCCAGGGTCTTCGGCGCCTGCGCCGCCTTGTGCGCGGCGTCACGGGAGGCCGCGGAGGGGGCGGGGGGACCGGAGTCGGCGGTGGCGGCCGGGGTGGCGAGGCCCACGAGCAGGGTGGCGGCCGATGTGGCGAGCGCGGCCCTGGCCAGGTGGCGGGGAAGGTGACGGGTCATCGCTCTCACGCCCCTATCCGGTAGAGCGAGTGGGTCCAGGAGAAGGTGTTGTTGTCGACGTACCAGGCGTGCGAGGCCCAGTTGTAGCGGTCGCTGGAGGGCCAGGGGTCGCCCCAGTAGACCCAGCTGTTGGCGTCGTCGTAGCCGTAGAGGACGTGCATGTGACCGCCGCCGTTGGACCACTGGATGCGGGTCTCGACCGGGCGGCCCGCGTCGACCTCGGTCTTGACCGTGGAGTAGCGCAGCCACCCGGTGACGTACGAACCGGGGTTGATGCCCGTCCAGCGCAGGCCGTTCTGCACATTGCCGAGCGTGGCCTGGTTGTTGGGGCACTCGGTGTTCTGGCTGCGCCCGAAGGCGGCGTTGCAGAACTGGTTCTGGCTGTAGTTCCGGCCCATGAAGGCCGCGATGGTGTTGCCGCCCGCGGCCCAGCACCAGTTGGTCTTCTGCTGCGCCTGCATGGTGATGTTCAGGCGCCTCGCGGCGAGGGCGGAGACGTCGGCGGCGCCCGTGCCGCTCGCCTCGGAGGCGGCGGGCGCGGCGGACGTGACGGGGGCGGCGGAGGTGGTGGGGGCGGGGGCCGCCGTGGCCGTGGGGGCGGTCAGGAGCGCGGCGGCGACGACGGCGAGCGCGCAGAGATATCTGCGTCTGCCTGTGCTGCTGGTCCTGCTGATCGGTGGGCGCATCGCGTTCCTCCCGAGCGGGATGTGGGGTGTGGAGGAGCGCGTCCGGACGCTGCGTTGAGCATCGAGTGTTGTCGAGTGCAGGTCAACACGCTTCAATGCGGAATTACTTGGGCCGTGAACGGCGGCGTACGGATGTGAACGGACGTCGTACGCCGACCTGGCGACCCGCTCCGACCGGCACGAACGCCGGGCGGCTTGAGTGAACGTTCACAGAAAGGGGCCCGCATGCGACACGGCACACGGTTCGCACACGGCGTGCCCGCGGACGCGGCATGGATGGCGGACGACGAACCGGCGGAGCTGACGGCCGCCCTGCGCACCGGCCCCTTCCACCTCGCGCTGCGCACCGCGATCGCCGTCCGGCGACTGCCCTTGCAGCGCGTGCGTCACCATCTGGCCCAGCACGGCATCAACGTCGGGGTGACCAGCCTGAGTTACTGGCAGCAGGGCGCCCGGCGCCCCCAGCGCGCCGAGTCGCTGCGCGCCGTACGCGCCCTGGAGGAGATCCTTCAGCTCCCCGAGGAGTCACTGCTCCGGCTCCTCGCCCACCCCGCCGAGCGCGCCGACACCGAACGGCCCGCCGCCCGCTCGTACCGCTCCCTCGTGGAGGCCTCCGACGTGCTGCGCGCGCTCCTGACCGAGCTGGGCTCGCCGGTCGACGGCGGGCTGCACACCATCGGCCACCACGAGCGGGTGCGGATCGGCGCGCGCCGCGAGCTGGTGGGCCGCGAGTCGCAGCACGTCGTACGCGCCCACCGCGACGGCGTGGACCGCTATGTCGCCATCCACCACGGCGACCCGGGCTGCGCCCCGGACCGCGTACGCGTACGGGCCCTGGAGAACTGCCGTACCGGGCGCGTGCGCTGGCATGAGGGGACGGGGGTGCTTGTCGCCGAACTGCTCTTCGACGCGCGGCTGCGGGCGGGCGACACGCATCTGTTCGCGTACGGCTTCGAGGACGGCACGGCGGGGACGGCCACCGAGTACGTGCGCGGCTTCACGTACGCGGGCGGGCAGTACGCGCTCCAGATCCGCTTCGACGAGCTGGCCCTGCCCGTACGCTGCCACCGCTTCGCCCAGCAGTCGGCCGCCGGGCCGCGCGGGGGCCGGCAGGAGCTGACCTTGAGCGGCAGCCACCGCTCGGTGCATCTGGTGGAGCCACAGGTACGGGCGGGGCTGCTGGGGATCGCGTGGGACTGGGAGTAGGGGCCTCGGGGTGAGCTAGGGCGTGTCCCCGTTGCCGGGGTTCCGGGGGCCCGCGATGATCTTGCCGTTCTCCACCTTGACCGGCAGCTCGGCCAGCGGCTTGACGGCCGGCTCCTTCAGCACCTTGCCGTTCGTGGCGTCGAACTGGCTGCCGTGGCACTGGCAGATGAGCTTGTGCCCCTCCAGCGTCTTGATCGGGCACCGCGCGTGTGTGCAGATCGTGCTGTACGCCTTGTACTCGTCGTCGGAGATCCGGCTGACGACCACGTTCTTGTCCGTGTACAGCTTCGAGGCGCCCACCTTCACGTCGTCGGACTTCCCGAGGTCCACCGGCGCGGTCGGCGCCGACCTGTTCGATCCGCCGTCGTCCGAGGCGCAGGCGGTGAGGCCGAGCCCGACGGCCGGGGCGAGAGCGGCGGCCCGCAGCACGGTGCGGCGGGCGGGGGGCGTGCCGGGCATGGTGTCTCCACAGGTCAGGGACGTTTCGGTGACGGATCAGACCATACCGGCGCGCGGCTTCGGGGCCGGTTTGGGCGCGGGCGTGCCCGAGTGCCGCCCGCTTCCTGCCGAAGGGCCGCGCACGGCCTAGCCTGAGCGGGATGCCGGGCGCGCGCCGCGCCGCGCGGCCCGAGCCGAGCCAGGCAGCGCCCGAGAGGAACCGCCCGTGATAGTCGTCGCAGGAGAGGCCCTGATCGACCTCGTGCCGCAGGAGGCGGACCAGGACGCCGGGCTGCCCCCGCTCGCGCCCCGCCTCGGCGGCGGCCCGTACAACACCGCCGTGGCGCTCGGCCGCCTCGGCTCACCCGTCGCGTTCTGCTCGCGCGTGTCACGCGACGCGTTCGGCGAGGCGCTCCTCGGCGGGCTGCGGGCGGCCGGTGTCGATCTGTCGTACGTGCAGCGCGGCCCCGAGCCGACGACGCTCGCCGTCGCCTCGGTCGGCGCGGACGGCTCCGCCGGGTACTCCTTCTACGTCGAGGGCACGGCCGACCGCCTGTTCACCGCTCCGGACCGGCTTCCCGACGGCGTACGCGCGATGTCGTTCGGCACGTGTTCGCTCGTCCTCGAACCGGGCGCGAGCGCGTACGAGGAACTGCTGCGCCGGGCGGCGGGGCGCGGGGTGTTCACGGCGCTCGACCCGAACGTACGAGCCGCGCTGATCCCCGACGCGGACGCGTACCGCGCGCGGTTCAAGAGCTGGCTGCCGTCGGTGTCGCTGCTCAAGCTGTCGCAGGAGGACGCCGACTGGCTCGGCGGCACCCCGCGGGAGTGGCTGGCGTCCGGGCCGTCGGCCGTGGTCGTCACGCGCGGCGGCGAGGGCCTGTGGCTGTATACGCGGGAGGGGGACGAGCTGCGCGTTCCCGGCGAGCCGGTCGACGTGGTGGACACGATCGGCGCGGGCGACACGGTCAACGCCGCGCTGCTGCACGGCCTCGCGACCCGGGACGCGCTCTCGCCGGAAGCGGTGGCCGGGCTGGACGCCGAGACCTGGTCGGACGTCCTGCGGTTCGCGGCGCGGGCAGCGGCGGTCACCTGCTCGCGGACGGGCGCGGAACCTCCGTATGCGGCGGAACTCGGGTAGGGCGCGAGTTGGGGTGGGGTGCGAGTCGGGTAGGGGCGCGAGTCCGTGTCGGGCGCGAGTCCGGGTCGGGGCGCGAGTCCGGGTCGGGGCGCGAGCCGGGTAGGAGCGCGAGCCGGGTAGGAGCGCGAGCCGGGTAGGAGCGCGAGTCCAGGTCGGGCGCGAGCCGGGTAGGAGCGCGAGTCCGGGTCGGGCGCGCGTTCGGTGGGGGCGCGAGTCCAGGTCGGGCGCGAGTCGGGTAGGAGCGCGAGTCCGGGTCGGGCGCGAGTCGGATAGGAGCGCGAGTCCGGGTCGGGCGCGCGTTCGGTGGGGGCGCGTATTCGCATTGGGCGCGGTCAGCCGGTGGCGGGGGGGCGGGCGGGTCACCGTTCCGTGAACGTCCCGTGCCGGCCCGCGCCCGCCGTGAAGCGGGCGGCTCCCTCGGCGGCCTCGGCCAGTGAGTGCAGGCCGTGCCGCAACTCCCCCGCCATCGCCTCCTGTTCGGACAGGCCGCCCTGTTCGAGGAGGGAGAGCCGGTCGTGCCGCAGGCAGGTCTGCGGGAACGCGGCGATCTCGGCGGCGAGGCGCTCGGCCGCGGCGCGCGAGGTGCCGGTGGGCACCGTGCGGTTGACCAGGCCCATGGCGAGCGCTTCGGCCGCGCCCACCGGACGGCCCGTCAGGATCAGGTCCATGGCACGGCTCTCGCCGATCAGCCGCGGCAGCCGTACCGTCCCGCCGTCGATGAGCGGGACACCCCAGCGGCGGCAGAAGACCCCGAGGACGGCATCCTCCTCGGCGACCCGCAGATCGCACCAGAGGGCGAGTTCGAGGCCGCCCGCGACGGCGTGACCGGCGATCGCGGCGATCACCGGCTTGGACAGGCGCATCCGGGTGGGCCCCATGGGGCCGTCCCCCTCGCCGTCCTCCGTCACGTCGTTGCCGTCGGGGGTGCCGATGGCTTTGAGGTCGGCGCCCGCGCAGAAGGTGCCGCCCTCGCCCCACAGGACGGCGACGGAGGCGTCCGGGTCGGCGTCGAAGGCACGGAAGGCGTCGGCGAGGGCGCGGGCGGTGGGCCCGTCGACGGCGTTCCGGGCGGCGGGCCGGGACAGCACGATGGTGGTGACGGGCCCTTCGCGTTCAGTACGTACGGACATGGGGCCAGCCGACCACGGGCGGGGGCACCCGACAAGACGTCCCCGCAACACATCCCCGCCGCAGGATCCGCCTCCGGACCCGCGACCCGAGAACGCCCCGCCCCCCCTCGGTGGACTCCAGTGGAGCCCAGAGGGGGCGGGGCGCTACGGCCGGTACCGGGTGCCAGGCGCCGGTCAGGCCTTGCGGGCCCGCGTCGCCTTCTTGGCGGCGGCCTTCTTGGGCGCGGTCGTCTTCTTGGCGACGGCAGCCTTCTTCGTAGCCGACGACTTCGCAGCCGTCGCCTTCGTAGCCGTCGTCTTCGTAGCGGCAGCCTTTTTGGCGGCGGTGCCCGTCCGGGCCGTGGCCGTCTTCTTCGTGGCCGTGGCGCTCGCCGCGACCGCCCGCTTGGCGGCGGACTTCTTCGCCGGGGCCTTCTTGGCCGACCCGCGCCCCTGCGAGGGCGTCGCGTCGCTGATCCGGTCCGCCGAGATGATGTCCCGCAGGAACTTGCCGGTGTGGCTGGTCGCCACCCCCGCGACCGCCTCGGGCGTGCCCTCGGCGACGACGAGACCGCCGCCGTTACCGCCTTCGGGGCCCATGTCGACGACCCAGTCCGCGGTCTTGATGACGTCGAGGTTGTGCTCGATGACGATGACCGTGTTGCCCTTGTCGACCAGGCCGGACAGGACCGTGATCAGCTTGCTGATGTCCTCGAAGTGCAGGCCGGTGGTCGGCTCGTCGAGGACGTAGACGGTCCGGCCCGTGGAGCGCTTCTGTAGCTCGGAGGCCAGCTTCACGCGCTGGGCCTCGCCTCCGGAGAGGGTGGGCGCGGACTGGCCGAGGCGCACGTACCCGAGACCGACGTCGTTGAGCGTCCTCAGGTGGCGGGCGATGGCGGGCACGGCCTCGAAGAAGTCGAGCGCCTCCTCGATCGGCATGTCGAGGATCTCGGCGATGGACTTGCCCTTGTAGTGCACGTCCAGCGTCTCGCGGTTGTAGCGGGCGCCGTGGCAGACCTCGCACGGGACGTACACGTCCGGCAGGAAGTTCATCTCGATCTTGATGGTGCCGTCACCGGAGCAGTTCTCGCAGCGGCCGCCCTTGACGTTGAAGGAGAAGCGCCCGGGGAGGTAGCCCCGCACCTTCGCCTCCGTGGTCTCCGCGAAGAGCTTGCGGACGTGGTCGAAGACTCCGGTGTACGTCGCCGGGTTCGACCGCGGGGTGCGGCCGATGGGCGACTGGTCGACGTGCACGACCTTGTCGACGAGGTCGTCGCCGTCCACGCGCGTGTGGCGGCCCGGGACGGACCGGGCGCCGTTCAGCTCGCGGGCCAGGTGGGTGTAGAGGATGTCGTTGACCAGCGTCGACTTGCCGGATCCCGAGACGCCCGTGACGGCCGTGAGGACGCCGAGCGGGAAGGAGACGTCGATGTCCTGGAGGTTGTTCTCGCGGGCGCCGTGCACCGTGAGCTGCCGGGAGGGGTCGGCGGGGCGGCGCACGTCCGGGACCGGGATGGACCTCTTGCCCGAGAGGTACTGCCCGGTGATCGACTTGTCGTTGGCGAGCAGCTCCTTCATGGAGCCGCTGTGCACGACCTTGCCGCCGTGCTCGCCCGCGCCGGGGCCGATGTCGACGACCCAGTCGGCGACCTTGATGGTGTCCTCGTCGTGCTCGACGACGATGAGCGTGTTGCCCATGTCGCGCAGGCGTACGAGGGTTTCGATGAGGCGGTGGTTGTCGCGCTGGTGGAGGCCGATGGACGGCTCGTCCAGGACGTAGAGCACGCCGACGAGACCGGAGCCGATCTGGGTGGCCAGCCGGATGCGCTGGGCCTCGCCTCCGGAGAGGGTGCCCGCGGCGCGGTTCAGCGACAGGTAGTCCAGGCCGACGTCGACCAGGAAGCGCAGCCGTTCGTTGACCTCCTTGAGGACGCGCTCGGCGATCTTCTTGTCGCGGGCGCCCAGCCTCAGCTCCGCGAGGAAGTCCGCGCAGTCGCTGATGGACATCGCGGAGACCTCGGCGATGGACTTCCCCATGACCGTGACGGCCAGGACGATGGGCTTGAGGCGGGTGCCCTCGCAGGTGGGGCAGGGCACCTCGCGCATATAGCCCTCGAAGCGCTCGCGGCTGGCGTCGCTCTCGGCCTCGCTGTGACGGCGCTTGACGAAGGGGACGGCGCCTTCGAAGGCGGTGGTGTAGACCCGCTCCCGGCCGTACCTGTTCCTGTAGCGCACCTCGATCTGCGTCTTGTGGCCGTACAGGAGGGCCTTCTTGGCGCGCTGCGGCAGACCGGCCCAGGGCATGTCGGTGGAGAAGCCGAGGGCGTCGGCGAGTGCTCCGACGAGCCGGCCGAAGTACTCCTTGGTGTGCCCGTGCGACCAGGGGTGGATGGCGCCCTCGTCGAGCGACTTGTCCTCGTCCGGGATGATCAGCTCGGGGTCGACCTCCATGCGCGTACCGATACCCGTGCAGTCCGGGCAGGCGCCGAAGGGCGAGTTGAAGGAGAAGGAGCGGGGCTCAAGCTCCTCGAAGGACAGGTCGTCGTACGGGCAGTAGAGGTGCTCCGAGTACATGCGCTCGCGCTCGGGGTCGTCCTCGGGGAGGTCGACGAAGTCGAGCACGACCATGCCCGAGGAGAGGCCGAGGGCGGTCTCCACGGAGTCGGTCAGGCGGCGCTTGGCGGAGTCCTTCACGGTGAGGCGGTCGATGACCACCTCGATGGTGTGCTTCTCCTGCTTCTTGAGCGTGGGCGGCTCGGAGAGCTGGATCGTCTGCCCGTCGACCCGCGCGCGGGAGTACCCCTTGGTCTGGAGGTCGGCGAAGAGGTCGACGAACTCGCCCTTGCGCTCGCGCACCAGCGGGGACAGGACCTGGAAACGGCTGCCCTCGGGCAGCTCGAGGACCTTGTCGACGATGGCCTGCGGCGACTGCCGGGAGATGGGGCGGCCGCACTCGGGGCAGTGCGGCTTGCCGATGCGCGCGAAGAGCAGGCGCAGGTAGTCGTAGACCTCGGTGATGGTGCCGACCGTCGAGCGCGGGTTGCGCGAGGTCGACTTCTGGTCGATGGAGACCGCCGGGGAGAGGCCTTCGATGAAGTCGACGTCGGGCTTGTCCATCTGGCCGAGGAACTGCCGGGCGTACGAGGACAGCGACTCGACGTACCGCCGCTGGCCCTCGGCGAAGATCGTGTCGAACGCGAGCGAGGACTTGCCCGAGCCGGAGAGTCCGGTGAACACGATGAGGGAGTCACGCGGGAGGTCGAGCGAGACGTTCTTGAGATTGTGCTCGCGCGCGCCACGGACGATGAGACGGTCGGCCACGCCGGTCCGCACCTTTCTAGAGAGAAGTGACAGGGACGAAACCCCGTCTTTCACAGACTAGGGCGAGCCACTGACAACGCCGGGCTGCTTCCCTGGTTCACCTGTGGAACAAGCCCGCACCGTCAAGAATGCCCGATGCCACCCTCGACCATATAGCACGCACATTCGATTTACGGGGTGACCTGGACTCCTTCACCCGAACGTGTGACCCAGCTATCGTCGGGCGCATGATTGATCATGTGCGCGACCTCGCGTCTGTACGTGACGCGACCGACCGACTGCTCAGCGCGGTCATGAAACTGAACAACGATTCGATCGCCGAGCCGTCACGCCTGCCGGGCTGGACCCGCGGTCATGTCCTCGCCCACCTCGCGCGGAACGCGGACGCGCTGGTGAACGTGCTCGCCGGGCGGCCGATGTACGCCAGCGCCGAGGCCCGTGACGCGGACATCGAGCGGGACGCCCCGAGGCCGCCGGCCGCGCAGCTCGCCGACGTCCGGGAGAGCGCGGCCCGCTTCGAGGCGCAGGCCGCGGTGCCCGCCGACTGGTCCCGCACGATCACCATGCGCAACGGCGTCACCGACTCCGCGTCGCGGGTGCCCTTCCGCCGGTGGGTCGAGGTCGAGCTGCACCACGTCGACCTCGGCGTCGGGTACGAGCTGGAAGACCTGCCCCAGGAATTCGTCCGGCGGGAGATCGCGTTCCTGGCCGCACGCTTCTCGGGGAACGCGACGGTGCCGCCGACCCGGATCACCGACGGCACGCACGCGTGGAGCACCGGCCGCGAGGGTGCCCCCGACGACGCCACCATCACCGTGTCCGGCCCGGCCCCGGAGGTGGTCGGCTGGCTCTCCGGCCGCCGCGACGGCTCCGCGCTGACGGCCGAAGGAGGCCTCCTGCCGACCCTGCCCCCGCTATAGGCTGACGGCCATGACGTACAGCGGAGCGGTGAAGGTCGGCGGGGGCGCGGATGTGCACGAGCTGCCGGACCTCATGATTTCCAAGGTCGCGGTCGGGCCGATGAACAACAACGCGTATCTGCTGCGCTGCCGGGCCACCGGCGAGCAGCTCCTGATCGACGCGGCCAACGACGCCGGGACGCTGCTGACGCTGATCGGTGACGACGGCATCGCGTCCGTCGTCACCACGCACCAGCACGGCGACCACTGGCAGGCACTCGCCGAGGTCGTCTCGGCGACCCGCGCGCGGACGTACGCGGGCCGCGAGGACGCCGAGGGCATCCCCGTGCCGACGGACGTCCTCGTCGACGACGGCGACACGATCACGGTCGGCGGGGTCACCCTCACCGCCCGCCACCTCGTGGGCCACACCCCGGGCTCGATCGCGCTCGTCTACGACGACCCGCACGGCCATCCGCACGTGTTCACCGGCGACTGCCTCTTCCCCGGCGGCGTCGGCAACACCTGGAAGGACCCGAAGGCGTTCGCCAGCCTCATCGACGACGTCGAGACGAAGATCTTCGGGACGCTCCCCGACGAGACGTGGGTCTACCCCGGCCACGGCGACGACACGACGCTGGGCGCCGAGCGCCCGCACCTGCCGGAGTGGCGCGCCCGCGGCTGGTGAGCACGGGCGGCGCCGGCGGGCCGGGGGCAGGCGTCACGCCCTTGCGGCCACCAGCGCCGCCACCCGCTCCACCGCGAAGACGTACCCCTGGACGCCGCAGCCCGCGATGACGCCGTCGGCGCGCTGCGAGACGTAGCTGTGGTGCCGGAACGCCTCACGCTGGTGGATGTTGGAGATGTGGACCTCCACCACGGGCATCCCGTCA
Organism: Streptomyces sp. NRRL S-920; assembly: GCF_000717945.1. Classification (NCBI taxonomy): domain Bacteria; kingdom Bacillati; phylum Actinomycetota; class Actinomycetes; order Kitasatosporales; family Streptomycetaceae; genus Streptomyces; species Streptomyces sp. NRRL S-920. The sequence goes on along the minus strand of NZ_JODF01000020.1, from coordinate 32,745 downwards.
CAGGTGTTGAGGGCGTCCAGGATCGCGACGGACGTGTGGGAGTAGGCGGCGGGGTTGATGACGATGCCCGCGTGGTGCTCGCGCGCCTCGTGGATCCAGTCGACCAACTCACCCTCGTGGTTGGTCTGCCGCAGGTCCACCGTCCCGCCGTGCGCCGCCGCCGCCTCGGCGCACAGGGCCTCGACGTCGGCGAGGGTGTCCGAGCCGTAGATCTCGGGCTGGCGCTGCCCGAGGAGGTTCAGGTTCGGGCCGTTCAGGATCATGATCGGAGCGGTGGCGAGGCCGCGGGCGCTGAGGGTCATGGAGGAGGTCTATCACGCCTCCCGCGCGCGGGAACTCCGGTGCGCTGTGTGTGAGTACGGCCCTACGCTGCGCTCCATGATGATCGAACCGCTGTACCCGCCCAAGCCCTCGCCCGGTGACCGCATCGCCGTGATCTCGCCGTCCAGCGGCCTGCCGGGGCTTTTCCCGCTCCCCTACGAGCTGGGCCTCGAACGGCTCCGCAAGGAGTTCGGCCTCGAACCCGTGGAGTATCCCTCGACGCGAAGAATGGGCTCGACGCCCCGGGAGCGTGCCGACGACATCCACGCGGCCTTCGCCGACCCGACCGTCAAGGCCGTCATCGCCAGCATCGGGGGCGACGACCAGATCACCGTACTGCCGCACCTGGACCGCGAGTTGATCCGCGCCCACCCGAAGCCGTTCTTCGGCTACAGCGACAACACCAACCTGCTGGCCTACCTCTGGCAGTGCGGCATCGTCGGCTACCACGGCGCTTCCGTGATGTGCGAGCTGGGCCGGCCCGGCGCGATGGCACCCCTGACGGAACGTTCGCTGCGCGCCGCGCTCTTCACGTCCGGGGCCTACGAGCTGCACCCCGCCGACCGCTACCGCGACGTGGACCTGCCCTGGGAGGACCCCGCGGCCTTCGCGGAGGAGCCGCCGACCGAGCCGGGCTCCGGTTGGCACTGGCACCGGCCTGAGCGGGTCGTGGAGGGCCGCTCCTGGGGCGGCGAGCTGGAGATCGTCTCGTGGCTCCTGATGGCGGACCGCGAGGTCGCGCGGGACCTGTCGGCGTACGAGGGCTGCGTACTGTTCCTGGAGACCTGCGAGGAACTCATCGGCGCCGAGCAGGTGTTCCGCATCCTGCGCAACATGGGTGAGCGCGGGATGCTGCACCGCTTCCCCGCCCTCCTGATGGGACGCGCCAAGGCCTGGTCGTTCGCCCGCCCCCAGGACGCCGAGAAGAAGGCCGCGCACGCACGTGAGCAGCGCGAAGCCGTACTGCGGGCGCTCGGCATGTACGCCCCGGACACGATGGCGGTCTTCGACGTGGACCTCGGGCACACCGACCCCCAGCTGGTGATCCCTTACGGAGGGAATGTGCGGGTCGACGGGCCGGGGCGGCGCATCACGGTGACGTACTGAGCGATCCGGTCACCTCTGTGCGCCCCCTGTAACCAGCCGTAACTACTCGTAACTGTGGGTAGTTGACGCGACATGCGCACCACCCGACCCCCCTCTATGCCACGGCTCGCGGCGGCCTCGCTGGCCGGAACCGCCATCGAGTTCTACGACTTCTTCATCTACGGGACGGCCGCGGCCCTGGTCCTCGGGCCGCTGTTCTTTCCCACGTTCTCGCCGCTGGCGGGAACTCTCGCGGCCTTCGCGACATTCGGAGTGGGCTTCGTGGCACGGCCCCTCGGGTCGATCGTCTTCGGGCACATCGGGGACCGGCGCGGGAGGCGGCCCGTCCTCCTCGGGTCGCTGCTCCTGACCGGCCTCGCCACGGTCGCCGTCGGCTGCGTACCGACGTACGACTCGATCGGGATCGCCGCTCCCCTGCTCCTCCTCGTGCTGCGCTTCGTGCAGGGTCTCGGGCTCGGCGGTGAGTGGGGCGGGGCCGTGCTGCTGACGGCGGAGCACGCGCCGGCCGAGCGGCGCGGGCTGTGGTCGAGCTTTCCCCAGATCGGGCCCCCGGTCGGGTTCCTGCTGGCCAACGGCATCATGCTGGCGCTCTCCGCGACGCTCACCGACGCGCAGTTCGCGGCCTGGGGGTGGCGCGTGCCGTTCTGGGCCGCGGGGGTGCTCGCGGCCGCCGGGCTCGCGCTGCGCTCCTCGCTCGCGGAGAGCCCCGACTTCCTGCGGGTGCGCGAGCACGCGCGCGTGCCGCTCGCCGAGGTGGTCCGCGACCACTGGCGCCTGGTGCTCCTGACGGCGGGCGCGCTCGCGGTCGGGTACGCCGTCTTCTACGCGGTGACGACCTGGTCCCTCGCCTACGGAGTGGAGCGGCTCGGGGTGAGCCGTACGGTCATGCTGGCCTGCGTCATGGCGGCCGTCGTGGTGAAGGGCGCCCTGACGCCGGTGGTGGCGGTGCTGGGCGACCGGTACGGGCGGCGGCCGCTGTGCCTGCTCGGCTGCTCCGCGACGGCGCTGTGGATGTTCCCGATGATCGCGCTGCTCTCGACCGGGCAGCCGCTGCTGATGTTCCTCGGCTTCCTGGTGGCGATGGTCGCGTTCATCACCATGTTCGCCGTGATCGCCGCGTATCTGCCCGAGCTGTACGAGCCGCGCGTGCGCTGCACGGGCGCCGCGGTCGGCTACAACCTCGGCGGGGTGCTCGGCGGCGCGCTCACGCCCATCGTGGCGACGGCGGTGGCGCAGGGGGAGGGGGCGCCGTGGGGCGTGGCCGCGTATCTGTCGGGCATCGCGCTGCTGAGCCTCGGCTGCTTCGCGCTGCTCCCGGAGACGCGGCCGGTGCGGGAGGTGGCGGCGGCCACAGGGTGATCCGAGGAGAGCCTACGGAGTGACCGCAAGCTCCAGGTACGCCGCGAACAGCACCAGGTGGACGCCGCCCTGGAGCGGGGTTGCCCGCCCCGGCACCACCGTGAGGGTGCCGACGATCACTGTGAGGGCGAGCAGCACCATGTGGGTCGCGCTCAGGCCGAGCACGAGCGGCCCGGCCAGCCAGACGGAGGCGACCGCGACGGCCGGGATGGTCAGGCCGATGCTGGCCATCGCCGAGCCGAGGGCGAGGTTCAGGCTGGTCTGCACGCGGTCGCGGCGGGTGGCGCGGACGGCCGCGATGGTCTCGGGGAGCAGCACGAGCAGTGCGATGATCACGCCGACCACGGCGTGCGGCATGCCGGCGCTCTCCACGCCCGACTCGATGGTCGGTGACACGCCTTTGGCCAGTCCGACCACGCCGACCAGGGCCAGCGCGAGGAGACCGAGGCTGGTCAGCGCCTGCCGGGAGGAAGGGCCTTCGGCATGGCTGTCGGCGTCGATGACCTGGCCCTGCTTGGTGAGGGGCAGGAAGTAGTCGCGGTGGCGCACGGTCTGCGTGGTGACGAACAGGCCGTACAGGATGAGCGAGGCGACGGCGGCGAAGGTGAGCTGGCTCGTGGAGAACTCCGGGCCCTGCTTGGTGGTGGTGAATGTCGGCAGGACCAGGCAGAGCGTGGCCAGGGTGGCGACGGTCGCGAGGGCGGCGCCGGTGCCCTCGGGGTTGAAGACGGCGACGCGGTGGCGCAGCGCGCCGACCAGGAGGCAGAGGCCCACGATGCCGTTGCAGGTGATCATCACGGCGGCGAAGACCGTGTCCCGGGCGAGTGTGGAGCTCTTGTCGCCGCCGTCGGCCATGAGGGTGACGATCAGCGCGACTTCGATGATCGTCACGGCGACCGCGAGGACGAGCGAACCGAAGGGCTCGCCGACGCGGTGGGCGATCACCTCGGCGTGGTGGACGGCGGCCAGCACCGCTCCGGCGAGGATCAGCGTCACCAGGGCGACGACCGCACCGGGCAGATCGCGGCCCCAAGTGAGGGCGAGGAGGACGACCGCGAGGAGCGGGACCACGGTCGTCCACTGCGTGCCGAGCGCCCGGAGCCGAGTGACCATGACTCGATGCTGCCCCGGGCGCTCGGGTGTCGCGACTCGGTGCCGCCTCCGGCGAGGGGGCGGCACCTGGTGAGACCGTCAGGCCTCGATGCTGTCCTTCTCGGTGCGGTCCTTCGAGGTCTCCCCTGCGGCTGCGGCCTCGGCCGCCGCCTTCTGCTCCTGCTTCTTGGAGGCGATGAGGCTGGTGATCGTGGTGATCACCAGGACGCCGCAGATGACGCCGAGCGAGACCGGGATGGAGATCTCGGGGACGTGCACCCCGTTCTCGTGGAGGGCGTGCAGGACGAGCTTCACGCCGATGAAGCCGAGGATCACGGACAGGCCGTAGCTGAGGTGGACGAGCTTCCTGAGCAGTCCGCCGATGAGGAAGTACAGCTGGCGCAGGCCCATCAGCGCGAAGGCGTTGGCGGTGAAGACGATGTACGGGTCCTGGGTGAGGCCGAAGATCGCCGGGATGGAGTCCATCGCGAAAAGCACGTCGGTGGTGCCGATGGCGAGCATGACGACCATGAGGGGCGTCATGATCTTCTTGCCGTTCTTCCGGATGAAGAGCTTCGTGCCCTCGTACCGGTCGGAGACGCCGAACTTCTTCTCGATGGACTTCAGGAGGCGGTTCTCCTCCCAGTCCTCTTCCTCGTCGTCGGCACGGGCTTCCTGGATGAGCTTCCACGCGGTGTAGATCAGGAACGCGCCGAAGATGTAGAAGACCCACGAGAAGTTGGCGATCACCGCGGCGCCGGCGGCGATGAAGATCGCGCGCAGGACCAGGGCTATCAGCACACCGAACAGCAGTACACGCTGCTGGAGGTGGGACGGCACCGAGAACTTCGCCATGATCAGGATGAAGACGAAGAGGTTGTCGACAGAGAGCGACTTCTCGGTGATGAAGCCCGCGAAGAACTCGCCGGACGCCTGGCTCTCACCCGCGACCAGCAGGCCGAGGCCGAAGAGGGCCGCGAGGACGATCCAGACGACCGTCCATGTTCCGGCTTCCTTGATCGACACGTCATGGGGCTTGCGCCCGATGAAGAAGTCGACCGCGATCAGGGCACACAGACCTAGAACGGTCGCTACCCACAGGGTCATTGAAACGTCCACTGCGCCTCCGGCTTCGTACGGCTACTGATCAGCGTCGTCGCTGCCGGAGGTCTCTTCCACCCGAGGCGTCACCGCCATGGATCGGGCCGACGCCCCGGGACCGATGGCGGTCCGTATTGACGGGTACGTCGCAGCCGGGAGTACTCCCCTCCGCTGTCACCAGAGTACGCGAAATACCAAGGATTGGTAAAGGGGATGGCAAACAAAAACCAAAAGGCCAGTTCAGTGGAGGGTTAACGACTGCCGGTGCGGCGGGCCTCGGCGACCCGGTCGAGGATCTGCCCCAGGATCCGGCTGCCCGGCGGGAAGGCCGGCGGGTCGTACGTCCAGGCATGCCCGACCCACGGGTCGGCGAGGTGGTCGTCGGGCACCGGGGCCAGTCGCAGGAGCCCGCGCCACAGAGGATCGAGCAACGGGCCGTACTCGGCGGCGTCCTCGCGGTCGGCGACCATCATGAGGTGGACGCCGACGGCCGGGCCCTCGTCGGCGAGGTAGCGCAGCTGGGTCACGGCGCGGTCGTCGAAGCCGTGCGGGAAGTCGTTGACGATCAGGAGCTGCTCGGCGGTGTCCAGGTCCGGGGGCAGCGCGTCGGCGGCGCCGCCGCGGATCGCCATCTGGACCAGGTCGACGCGCTGGGTGAGCTGGGCGAGGACCGCGGAGACACCGGCCGCGCCGGAGGCCGGGGGCCCGGCGAGGACACCGGCCGTGACGAGCGGGGCGAGGGCGGGTCCCGCGGAGCCCGCCGGGTCGATGACGTGCACCTGGAACTCGCCCGCCGGGTAGACCGCGAGCAGCCGGGCGGCGTGCGCGACGGCGGTGTCCATGGCGAGGCGGCGCACCTCGGTGGAGTCGGTGCGGTGGTTGGTGAGGGCCTTGCCGCTGTCGATCCACAGGCCGCGCTCCAGGGGCAGCCGTACGAGCATGGGGATCCGCAGCTCGGTGCGCTCGGGGAGGTGGAGGTCGCCGAGGCGCACGGCCATCGGGATCTCCATGGGCGCGCGATAGGCGTGCCAGACGGGGCTGCTCCATGCCGCGAAGGCCGGGGGCAGGGCGGGCTCGACGACGTCGGCCTCGGCGGTGAGCTGGGCGAGGTCGCGGTCGAGGGCCGCCCTGGCCTGGCCGACGAGGTCGGCGTGCTTGGCCCGGGCGCTTTCGCGGGCGGCGTCACCGGCGCCGCCGATGCGGCCGCGCGGGTCGTCGAGGACCTTGTCCAGCTCCTGCTCCATGCGGGAGTCGGCGAAGTCGACGGCGCTTCGGTAGGCCGCCGTGGTGCGGGCCAGGTCTTCGAACATGCCCCACACCTGGTTGTAGAGCCGCTCCTCCATGGACCAGCCGGTGGCGTCGCCCGCGACCGGCCGGGCGGGCTCTCCCGGCCCGGCCGGGGGCGCGGCGGGGGGCGGCGGCGGTGGCGCGGTGGTCTGGCGGCGCGGGTGGGTGTAGTCGACGGGTCCGCCGCCGCCCGGGGTCCCGGCCTGCGCGGCGGGGGCGTCGCCGCTCGGGGGCGCGGGAGGCGGCGCGGGGTGCCCTTGCGCGGGGCCCGCGGGGCCCTGAGTGGTGGTGCGCACGCGGGCGTCGTCGGCGGGGCGGGGCGGTGGCGCGGACACGGAGCGGGCCAGGCCGCCGGCGACCGCGTCGTTGACGGCGGCCGCTATCTCGCGGGCCTCGGACAGGCCCTGGTCGGTCAGCATCTCGGCGAGACCGCCCGCGTATCCCTGGCCGACGGCGCGGACCTTCCAGGCGCCCTGGCGGCGGTACAGCTCGACGGCGACGACCGCGGACTCGGCGTCGAGGCCGGTGATGGTGTAGCTGGCGATCTCGGCGCCGTCGAGCCCGGTGACCGCCACGAAGGGCGCGGCGAGCGTACGGAAGGCGGCCGGGCCCGCGCCGCCGACGGGCAGTGCGAGCAGGACACTGACCCGGTGGACGGTGTCCGGCAGGGCGCCGAGGTCCACGGCGAGGCGGTGGTCGGCCGCCGCCTGCTTGGAGACCTCCAGGCCCGGCAGGGAGGGCGAGCCCGGGTGGGCCACCCACTCCACACCACGGACCCTGCCCCGCTCGTCGCCGAGCGTGGCCCCCGCCACGATCGGCTTGCCGGCCGAGATCCGGATCTCCAGTCGGGTCCCGGGCAGCGGGTGGTTCTGCCCCCGCACCAGCTCGGCCGTCATCGCTTTCGTTCCCCCTTGTACGTACGGATGTGGCGCAGAGCCTGACGCAGGCTTCTTCTGAGGCAGGCTGCTACAGGTGCGGCAGGATCGACGGCATCAGGTCCTGGAAGGTGCGGCCGTTGGCGGGGCTGCCGATGGCCGTCATCTGCCAGCCGGCGCCCGCGCGGTGGACCTTGGCCATGATCTGGGCGGTGTACTGGCCGCCGCCGTCCAGGGTGTAGCGGGCGAGTTCCTGGCCGTTGGTCTCGTCGACCAGGCGGCAGAACGCGTTCTGCACCTCCTGGAAGGTCTGGCCGGTGAAGGAGTTCACCGTGAAGACGATCTGGTCGATGTGGACGGGGACGCGCTGGAGGTCGACGAGGATCGCCTCGTCGTCGCCGCCCTGGCCGACACCGCCGACCACGTTGTCGCCGGTGTGGCGCACCGAGCCGTCGTCGCTGACGAGGTGGCGGAAGAAGACGACGTCGACCGGCTGCTTGTCGGCGAACAGGACCGCCGAGGCGTCCAGGTCGACCTCGCGGGTGCGGCTGCCGAACAGGCCGCGCCGCGGGGCCGCCTGCCATCCGAGGCCCATACGCACCGCGGAAAGGGCGCCCCCGTCGTCCTTCTGTAGGCTGATGGCCTGACCCTTGGTCATGTTGACCGTCACGCGCTGTCCCCTCTCGAACTGCCTGGGCAACCGCCTCTTGCGGCTGCCCAGCACCCTATGCAGCGCGGCCCGTACCGCCGCACCGCGGGTCGCACATTGTGGCGGTCCTGCAACAGACCGGCCAGTACGCCATCTCCCCTGCCCCGGGCGTGCTCCTAGGCCTGGCCCGCCTCCCTCATCTGGCGCAGCTCCTTCTTCATCTCCGACACCTCGTCGCGCAGCCGCGCGGCGATTTCGAACTGGAGGTCGGCGGCGGCCGCGCGCATACGCGCGGTCATCTCCTCGATCTGCTCGGCCAGTTCGGCGGCGGGGCGGTCGGTCGGGGTGGTCGCGCCCTTCTTGCCCTTGGCCTTCGCGGAGGTGGCCGCCTTGCCCGCCTTGGCCGCGTCGCCGCCGAGTGCGGGCACGGGGGCCTTGGCGCCCTTGCCCGCCTTGGGCTTGCGGTAGTCGGAGCCGAGGAGCTGTTCGGTGTCGACCTCTTCGCGTGCGATCGCGGACACGATGTCGTTGATCTTCTTGCGGAGGGGCTGCGGGTCGATGCCCCTCTCCTTGTTGTACGCGATCTGCTTCTCCCGGCGGCGGTTGGTCTCGTCGATGGCCTTCTCCATCGCCGGGGTGATCTTGTCGGCGTACATGTGGACCTGACCGGAGACGTTGCGCGCGGCGCGGCCGATGGTCTGGATCAGGGACGTCCCCGAGCGCAGGAAGCCCTCCTTGTCGGCGTCGAGGATCGCCACCAGGGAGACCTCGGGCAGGTCGAGGCCCTCGCGCAGGAGGTTGATGCCGACCAGGACGTCGTACTCCCCGGCGCGCAGCTCGCGCAGCAGCTCGACGCGGCGCAGGGTGTCGACGTCGCTGTGCAGATAACGGACCTGGATGCCCAGTTCGAGGAAGTAGTCGGTAAGGTCCTCGGCCATCTTCTTGGTGAGCGTGGTCACCAGGACGCGCTCGTCCTTCTCGGTGCGCGTGCGGATCTCGTGCACCAGGTCGTCGATCTGCCCCTCGGTGGGCTTGACGACGACCTCGGGGTCCACGAGGCCGGTGGGGCGGATGATCTGCTCGACGAAGCCGTCGCCGCGCGACAGCTCGTACTTCCCCGGGGTCGCCGAGAGGTAGACCGTCTGGCCGATGCGGCCGAGGAACTCCTCCCACTTCAGGGGGCGGTTGTCCAGCGCGGACGGCAGGCGGAAGCCGTGGTCGACGAGGGTGCGCTTGCGGGAGGCGTCGCCCTCGTACATCGCGCCGATCTGCGGGACCGTGACGTGCGACTCGTCGAGGACGAGGAGGAAGTCCTCCGGGAAGTAGTCCAGGAGGGTGTTGGGGGCCGTGCCGGGGGCTCGGTCGTCGAAGTGCATGGAGTAGTTCTCCACGCCGGAGCAGGAGCCGATCTGGCGGAGCATCTCCAGGTCGTACGTGGTGCGCATGCGCAGGCGCTGGGCCTCCAGCATCTTGCCCTGCTTCTCCAGCTCGGCGAGGCGCTCGGTCAGCTCCTTCTCGATGCCGTTGACCGCCTTCTCCAGGCGCTCGGGGCCCGCTACGTAGTGGGACGCGGGGAAGACGTAGAGGTGGTCGTCGTCGCTGATGACCTCGCCGGTGAGCGGGTGGAGGGTGGAGAGCGCCTCGATCTCGTCGCCGAACATCTCGATGCGGACGGCCAGCTCCTCGTAGACCGGGAAGATCTCGATGGTGTCGCCGCGGACGCGGAAGGTGCCGCGGGTGAAGGCCAGGTCGTTGCGCGTGTACTGGATGTCGACGAAGCGGCGCAGCAGCTGGTCGCGGTCGATCTCGTCGCCGACCTTGAGCGGGACCATGCGGTCCACGTACTCCTGCGGGGTGCCGAGGCCGTAGATGCAGGAGACGGAGGCGACCACGACCACGTCGCGGCGGGTCAGCAGTGAGTTCGTCGCGGAGTGCCGCAGGCGCTCCACTTCCTCGTTGATCGAGGAGTCCTTCTCGATGTACGTGTCCGACTGCGGGACGTATGCCTCGGGCTGGTAGTAGTCGTAGTACGAGACGAAGTACTCCACCGCGTTGTTCGGCAGCAGCTCGCGGAACTCGTTCGCCAGCTGGGCGGCCAGCGTTTTGTTCGGCGCCATCACGAGGGTGGGGCGCTGGAGCTTCTCGATCATCCACGCGGTGGTGGCCGATTTGCCGGTGCCGGTCGCGCCGAGGAGGACGACATCCTTCTCACCTGCGAGGATGCGCCGCTCCAGCTCGGCGATGGCCGCCGGCTGGTCGCCGCTGGGCTGGTAGGGACTGACGACCTCGAAAGGTGCCACCGTGCGTTCGATCTTGGATACGGGCCGCATGGAATCCACCGTACGACCCAGCACTGACAACCGGGTGGGAGAAGCCGCTCAGCCGTGCTCCGTCAGCGGTTCTGCGGGGTGCGCGAGCCCGGCCGCGGCCGGGTCCCGCGGCGCGGCGCGGGGGCGTGGCGGTCGCCCGAGCGGGGGACGGGGTAGGGGCGGCGGGGGTGTCCGCCGCGCGGGGTGGCCCTGGTGTCCGCCTGGCGGCCGCCCACCAGGATCAGCGGGTCGAACATGACGATCACGCCCGCGAGGAGCAGGAAGGCGAGCGGTCCGATCATCATCGGTGCGAGGATCTCGGCGGGCGAGTCGCCGGGCGGGGCCGCGCCCGAGCCGTGCAGATGGACGCTGAGGGCCGCCATTCCGGTGTAGTGCATCCCGCTCACGGCCAGGCCCATGATGAGGCTCGCACCGAGGCTCCACAGGAAGCCCCTGACCTGTGCGGCCGCCCAGAGGGCGGTGGTGGCGGCGACCATGGCGATCACGACGGAGGCGGCGACGGTGAGCGTGTTGTACTCCAGCGTCCCGCGCAGACGCATACCGGCCATTCCCAGGTAGTGCATCGACGCCACGCCGAGGCCCGTGATCGTGCCGCCGGTGAACAGGGCGGTTCCGGTCGCGCCGCGGTACCCCACGATGAAGATCCCGATGCCGACCATGACGATGGCGACGGCGAGACTCGCGAAGGTCAGCGCCTTGTCGTAGTGGATGGGCGCCTCCTTGACGGTGAAGCCCATCATCGCCACGAAGTGCATGGTCCAGATCCCGGAGCCGATCGCGGCCGAGCCGAGGGCGAGCCAGCCGGGGCGCCAGGAGTGCGCGACGAGCAGCGATCTGGTCGTGCAGCGCAGCCCGAGTGCTCCCCCGAGGCAGGCCATGACGTAGGCCACCACCGGTGTGACGACTCCGTAGCTGAACCCGTCGACCGTGCCCTGCATGCGCGGTAGCCCTTCCGCCTGTTGTGCCTAAATGCCCCGTAACGTCCTATACACCCCCTACCGTCGGCCATCTGAAAGACCGTCGGCTGACGCAGAGAGTAAAGCTCACGCCGGGACGTCGACACGATTTTCCGGCAAAGAATCGCGTTACCCGCGCGCGGGGTCCTCGACTTTGGCGACTCCGTTCAACCTGTGGCCATCCTGCACCTGTTTCCCGTTGGCCGTGGACTGTCACTCTCGACCGGTCCGCGATCTCACGACGCGAGGAGTACCCGTGTTCGCACGCGCTGCCGCTGCCACCACCGCCGCCCTCTTGGGGGCCGGTGCACTCGTCCTCCCCTCCGCCCCCGCCTCCGCGCAGGCGCCCGCGGCGCCGCGCGCCGCCTGGCACGACCACCCGCTGGTCATCGCCCACCGCGGCGCCTCCGCGTACGCCCCGGAGAACACGCTGGCGGCCATCGACAAGGCGCGCGACATGGGGTTCCGCTGGGTCGAGAACGACGTCCAGCGGACCAAGGACGGCGAACTCGTGATCATGCACGACGACAACCTGAAGCGCACGACGAACGTCGAGGAGGTCTTCCCCGACCGTGCCCCGTGGAAGGTCGCGGACTTCACGGCGGCGGAGATCGCACGCCTCGACGCGGGCAGCTGGTTCAGCCCGAAGTACGCGGGTGAGCGCGTGCCGACCCTTAGGCAGTACATGCGCCGGGTCTCGCGCAACCACCAGCGGCTCGTCTTCGAGTTCAAGAAGCCCGAGCTGTACCCGGGCATCGAGCAGCAGGGCCTTCGCGTGCTGCGCGAGACGGGGTGGCTCGACAAGCACCACGTCAGAAGCAGGCTCGTCATCCAGAGCTTCAGCGCCGAGAGCGTGAAGACCGTGCACGCGCTGCGGCCCGATGTGAAGACGGGCTTCCTCGGCACGCCCGCGGTCGCCGATCTGCCCGCGTACGCGAAGTTCGCCGACCAGATCAACTCGACGCACACCTCCATCTCGACCCCCTACGTCGCCGCGATCCACGCGTTCAAGGGCCCGCACGGCAAGCCCCTGGAGATCTTCACGTGGACCGTCAACGACGCCCCGAACGCGGTGCGCGCCGCGAACTTCGGCGTGGACGGGATCATCACCAACACGCCCGACGTCGTACGCAAGGCGCTGCACGGCGCCTGAGACGCCGCTGGTCCGGCGCGGGACCGCCCACTGACGCGTCGCGTTGTCAGTGGGCGGCCGTACCGTGGTCGGCATGAACGAGGACCAGCGCCAGGAGGACCGGCGCCAAGCCGAGTGGGCCGTCGTCGAGAGCGACATCGGCCCCCTCCTGCTCGCCGCGACCGGCACGGGGCTCGTCACCGTGGGCTTCCACGCCACGGACGACGTGCGGGACAGGACTTTGGACCGGCTCGGCTCCCGGCTGGGCGCCGAGCCGGTACGAGCGCCGCGATCGCCGCTGCTCGCCGAGGCGATACGGCAGCTCGCGGAGTACTTCGCGGGCGAGCGGCGCGAGTTCGCGCTGGCGCTCGACTGGTCGCTGATATCCGGCTTCAACCGGCAGGTGCTGCGCGAGCTGGCCACCGGCGTGCCGTACGGCTCAGTGGTGGGCTACGGCGATCTGGCCCGCCGGGTCGGCCAGCCGCGCGCCGCCCAGGCCGTCGGCATCGCGATGGGCGCCAATCCCCTGCCGGTCGTGGTGCCGTGCCACCGCGTGGTGGAGAGCGACGGCGGCATCGGCGGCTTCGGCGGCGGCCTGGAGACGAAGCGGCAGCTGCTCGCACTGGAGGGTGTGCTTCCACAGCCGCTGTTCTGAGGAGCGGGGCCGGCGCTTCTGGTCGCCGCGGGGGCGGCGCTCCTGGTCGCCGCGGGGCCGGCGCTCCTGGTCGCCCGAGGTGCCGTAGGGGAGCCGGTAGCTGTTTCGCGTCCGGGCGGCCCCTGTCACACTTCCCCGGTGACCGACACCGTCGATGCCCCTGACATACCCGCCTCGGAGACGCTGCCCGCCCTGCGCCGCCGCACGACCGCGGTGCTGATGGCCAGCCAGATCCTGGGCGGCCTCGGGATACCGATCGGTATCGCGCTGGCCCCCGTGCTCGCGACCGAGGTGAGCGGGACCGAGGCGCTGTCCGGCCTCGCACCCACCGCTTCCGTGGCCGGCACGGCCCTGCTCTCGGTGCCGCTCGCCGCGCTGATGACGGCACGCGGGCGGCGGGCGGGCCTCGTCCTCGCGTACGTGATCGGCGCGCTCGGGGCGGGCCTCGTGGTGCTGGCCGCGGTCGTCGAGAGCTTCCCTCTGCTGCTGCTCGGCATGTCGGCCTTCGGCGCGGGCTCGCTGGCCAATTTGCAGGCACGTTTCGCTGCGGCCGATCTCGCCGAGCCCGAGCGGCGCGGCCGCGCCATCTCGCTCGTCATCTGGGCCACCACCATCGGCTCGGTCATCGGTCCGAACATCGCCGCGCCCACCAGCCGCGCCTTCGCCGACACCGCCGTACCCGAGAACGCGGGGCCGTTCCTCTTCGCCGCCGCGATCTTCACGGTGGCCGCGGTGGTGGTGGCGGTGCTGCTGCGCCCCGATCCGCTGCTCACCGCCCGCGCCCTGGCCCCGCAGGAGGACGACAACGCGCAGAACCGCTCGCTGCGGGCCGGTGTCGCCGCGGTGGCCGCCTCGCCGATGGCCCGCCTCGCGCTGGTCACCGTGACCGTGTCGCACACGGTGATGGTCTCCATCATGGTGATGACCCCGGTCGACCTGGCGCACCACGGCGCGGGCCTGCAACTGGTCGGTCTGGTCATCAGCGGCCACATCGCGGGCATGTACGCGTTCTCACCGGTGATGGGCTGGCTCGCCGACCGGTTCGGCCGCCTCTCCGTGATCGGCCTGGCGGTCGGGCTGCTGTGCTGTGCCGCGCTGCTCGCGGGGACGGCCGGAGGGAGCCACGGCCGGACCGCCGCCGGTCTCTTCCTGCTCGGCCTCGGCTGGTCCGCGGGCCTCGTCGCCGGCTCGGCGCTGCTCACCGATTCGGTGGCGCAGCCCGCCCGGGCCGCCGTACAGGGCCTCTCGGATCTGACCATGAACGCGGCGGCGGGCATCGGCGGGGCGCTCGCGGGCCTGATCGTCGCGCGGGCGAGCTATGGCTGGCTCAACCTCGTCGGGGCCTGCGTGCTGCTGCCCATGGCCGGGCTCGCGCTGCGCGGGGCGGTGGCGGCCAGGAAGGCGTGACCCGCGCGGGCCGCCCCCGCGGGGCGGGAAGGGCAGTGGTCAGGGCAGCGTGATGTGGTACGCCTTGCGCAGCGTCTCGTGCACCGTCCAGGTCGTACGGTCGCCCTCGCGCAGCACCGCCGCGTCGCCGGGGCCGATCTCCAAGGTGGCGCCGCCCTCGACCTCCACCGTGGCGCGGCCGCTGACGACCACGAAGAGTTCGTTGGCCTCGGTGTCGGTGACCACGCCGGGTGTGATCTGCCAGATACCGCGCAGCTGCTTGCCGTCGGCGGACTCCCACAGCACCTTTCCGGTCACCACGGGATCACCGGAGACGATCTGTTCCGGGTCGAGGGGCTCGGCCTCCAGCTCGACGTCCGGAATATGCACGGCAAAAGACGCGACAGTTTGATCATTCGTGGTCATGGCCGGTCACCTTAGCCGAGGGTTTGGCGGGGCCCGCCGCCCGCCAGGGATGAGGGGAGACCCGACAGGCAGGAGGCAGGCCCGTGCTGGTGGTGTCCGACGAGGTGCAAGCGGCTGTCGCTCAGCGGCGCCCTGTGGTGGCCCTGGAGTCCACGATCATCGCGCACGGCCTTCCCCGGCCGCGCAATCTCCAGGTGGCGAAGGAACTGGAAGCGGTCGTACGCGATGAGGGCGCGGTCCCCGCGACGATCGCCGTCCTGGACGGGCGCCCCCATGTCGGCCTGGACGCGGAGCAGTTGGAGCGGGTCGCGAACGAGGACGGCATCCGCAAGCTGGGCCACCGCGATCTGCCGCTCGCCGTCGCGGCGGGTGCGAGCGGGGCGACCACGGTGTCGGCGACGGCGCAGCTGGCCGCGCGCGCCGGTGTGCGGGTGTTCGCCACGGGCGGGCTCGGAGGCGTGCACCGGGAGTGGTCGGTGACGCAGGACGAGTCGGCCGACCTGGGGCTGCTCGCCCGCACCAGGATCACGGTGGTGTGCGCGGGCGTGAAGTCGATCCTGGACGTGGGTGCGACGCTGGAACGGCTGGAGACGTTGGGCGTGGCGGTCGCGGGCTACCGGACGAACCGTTTCCCCGGCTTCTACCTCGCGGACTCCGGGCACGAGGTGGACTGGACGCTGCGCTCTCCCGGGGAGGTCGCCGAGGTGATGCGGGCGCAGGACGCGCTCGGCGGGCCCGAGGCGGCGCTGATCGTGGCGAATCCGGTGCCTACGAGCGAGCAGCTCGATCCCGTCCTCCACGCGCGCGTGCTCGACGAGGCGCTCCGGGTGTGCGAGGAGCGGGGCATCACGGGGCAGGCGATCACGCCGTTCCTCCTCGACGAGCTGGTGCGCCGTACCGACGGCGCGTCGCTGGAGGCGAACCTCGCGGCGGTCCGCGGCAACGTACGGCTCGCGGGGCGGGTGGCGGCTTCCTGGGCCGAGCGCTGATGGTGCGGGCGTTACGGCGCTCAGCCGGGGGTCTGCTCGTCGTGGGTGACGTCGTCACGGACATCGTCGCCCGGCACCGTACGCCGCTGGCGCCGGGCACCGACACGGCCGCGGCCATCCGCGCGGTGCCGGGGGGAGCGGGGGCCAACGTGGCCTGCTGGGCCGCGCACTGGGGCTGCCCCGACGTACGCCTCCTGGGGCGGGTCGGGGCCGACTCCGCGGCGTGGCACGAGGCGGCGCTCACGCGCGCGGGGGTGCGGGCGCGGCTCGTCGTCGACGCAGAGGCGCCGACGGGGACGGTGATCTGTCTGGTGGACGGGGGTGCGGGCGCCGAGCGGACGTTCCTCACGGACAGCGGGGCCTCGCTGCGGCTCTCCCCCGCCGACTGGTCGCCCGCGCTGCTCGACGGCGTGGCCTGGCTGCATCTGTCCGGCTACCTGTTCTTCGCCGAGCCGAGCCGGGCGGCGGCCCGGGACGCACTGGGGGCGGCACGCGCGCGTGGGGTGCCGGTGAGCGTGGATCCGGCGTCGGCGGGGTTCCTCGGGGAGCTGGGCGCGGAGCGGTTCCTCGCGGCGGTGGAAGGCGCGGCGGTGCTGTTGCCCAGCAGGGACGAGGCGGAGGCACTCACAGGCCTCCCCGATCCCGCGGACGCGGCGGCGCGGCTCAGCCGGCGGTTTCCCTTGGTGGTGGTCACGGCGGGTGCCGGTGGTGCTGTGGCGGCCCGGGACGGCGAGGTGATCGGGCGGACATCGGCGACGGCCGCGGAGGTGCGGGACACGACGGGGGCGGGGGACGCCTTCACGGGGGCGTTCCTTGCTTCACGGCTGGCGGGAGCGGGGGTCCTGAGGACGGTGGAGGAGGGGTGCCGGGCGGGGGCGGAGGCGGTGGGTCGGGTGGGGGGCCGTCCTGGCGGGGCCTTGTCTGGCGGGGCCTCGTCTGGCGGGGCGCCTTAGTCATAACAAGGTGCCTGTTTCCGATCCCGAGTTCTCTTGGATACCCCCTCACCGGCGGCGGTGCTCGCGACTAACCCCCTCAACGACGCCTGACAGACTCGTGCCCCATGACTGATGACTTCGTGAAGGACTACCTGCACAACGATCTGCGAGAGATACGCAAGGCCATCCTCTGGAAGCTGGAGGGGCTTGGTGAGTACGACATCCGTCGCCCGCTGACCGCGACCGGTACCAACCTTCTCGGCCTGGTCAAGCACTTGTCGCTCTGGGAGGCCAGGTACTTCGGCGAAGTCTTCGACCGACCGTTCCCCGAAGCACTGCCCCGGTGGGACGACGCCGCTGAGCGCGGCGCCGACATGTGGGCAACGGAGCACGAGACACGCGAGGAGATCATCGACCGCTACCGACGCGTCTGGGAGCACTCAGACGCGACGATCACCACTCTCCCGATCGACTCCCCCGGCCATGTCCCCTGGTGGCCACGTCCCCACGTGAAGCTGTTCAACATCTTGGTCCACGTGCTCACCGAGACCAGCCGGCACGCTGGACACGCCGACATCCTGCGTGAACAGCTCGACAACTCGACAGGGACAGCTGCCCAGTACGCGACCCCGCAGCACGACCCGGCCTTCTGGGAGGCCCACCGGGCGAACGTCGAGCGAGCCGCCAAAGCTGCCAACGAGAAGGATCAATAGGAGCTGAGCGCGCCGTTCCCCGCGCCCCCTTTGGGGGCCGAGCCCCCGGAGGGGCTCGGGCGCGCGGAGTGGGTCAGGGCTTTCTTCCCCAGGTGGAGATCAGGGGGGCCGTCGCCACGTCCATCGTGGGGGTCGCGATGTTGGACAGGTGGTGGTCGATCTCGTCCGCCGTGGTCAGGCCCTCGGAGATCAGGTCCTGGCGGAGTTGCTGGAGTGTGGTGGCCTCCAGGGCCGCGCAGGCCGGTGAGGCCAGGGGGAAGTACGCGTCGGACTCCACGTGGCGCAGGCCCGCCTCGCGCAGCAGGCGCGGCATCCGGCGGCCGTACGCGAGGTCGGTCCCGCGCCCCGCGAGCAGCGTCCGTACGGCGTGGCGCAGCCTGTTGGCCAGTTCCTGCGCGGGGCCGTACTCGTCGGGGCACGCCAGCGGCTGAAGTGCGACGTCGGCCTCCTCGATCAGGAGCCTGCCGCCGGGCCGCAGCGCCCTGATCATCGACTTCACGGCCCGCTCCCGGTCGGCGACGTCGGCCAGGACGAGCCGCGCGTGTACGAGGTCGTAGGCCTCGATGGGCGGCGGGTCGGCGGCGACGTCGTGCACGCGCACCTCAAGGGGCGAGCGCGCGGCCCTGGTCTGCCAGGACGTGTCGACGTCCGTCGCCAGGACCCGGCCCGTCGGGCCGACCCGCTTGGCGAGCCAGGAGATCACGGTGGTGCCCCCCGCCCCGACCTCCCAGCAGCGCCAGCCGGGGCCGATGCCGAGGCGTTCGATGTGACCGAAGGTCGTCGGGTCGAAGAGAGCGGCGTGGGCGGCGAAGTGCTGCTTCGACTCGGCCTGCCGCGCGTCGGAGAGCTGACGGGGGTCGGGGAGCTGCCGGGGGTCCAGGAGGTGACCGTCGATTCGCGTCATGCCGCGATCATCCCAGTTGTCCGGCTTGCTCCCGGGAGGCAGAACCGATCATTCCGGAACGGAGTACTCCGTTCCCACAGGCCTCAGCAGAGTCGACGGCCGTCCTGGCAGACTGGCACGTCACGTCGTCAGCGCGAGGAGCCCCACATGTCGATGGCAGGCAGCCTGCGGAAAGTCGGAAGCCTGGGCAAGGTCGGAAGCCTGCGGAAGGTCGGCGGCCTGCGCAGAGTGGCACGCCTGGGCCGCCGGGGCGCGCGTGTCGATTTGAGCCACCCGGCCCGCTCCCCACTGGGCTCGTCGGTGGTGAACTGCGTGACGTACCGCGAGGGGGTGCGCCAGCCTCCCGGCCGCGACCTGGTCGAGTCGGTGGAGCGCGTCCGCAAGACGGGCGACGGCTTCGTCTGGCTGGGGCTGCACGAGCCGACGGAGCTGGAGTTCGCGTCCATCGCCGACCTGTTCGACCTGCATCCCCTCGCCGTGGAGGACGCGGTGCACGCGCACCAGCGCCCGAAGGTCGAGCGGTACGACCAGACACTGTTCGCCGTCTTCAAGACCGTCTGCTACGTGGAGCACACCGAGCTGACGGCGACCAGCGAGGTGGTGGACACCGGCGAGATCATGGTCTTCGTGGGCCGGGACTTCGTCATCACGGTCCGGCACGGCCGCCATGGCTCGCTCGGCCCGCTGCGTGAGGAGTTGGAGGCGTCGCCCGAGCAGCTGGCGCAGGGTCCGGCCACCGTGCTGCACGCGATCGCGGACCAGGTCGTGGACGACTACCTCGCGGCGACGGACGCGGTGCAGTCGGACATAGACCAGGTCGAGACGGCCGTCTTCGCCCCGGACGGCGAGCGGCTCGACCCGGGCCGCATCTACCAGCTCAAGCGCGAACTGCTTGAGCTGAAGCGGGCGGTGGTGCCGCTCGGCCGCCCGCTCCAGGTGCTCGCCACCCAGCCGATGCGGGTCATCGCCCCGGAGATACAGGCGTACTTCCGGGACGTCGACGACCACTTGAAGCGGGCCACCGAGCAGATCGCCGCCTTCGACGAGCTGCTGAACTCCATCCTCCAGGCACACCTCGCGCAAGTGACCGTCGCGCAGAACGAGGACATGCGGAAGATCACCGCCTGGGCCGCGGTCATCGCCGTACCGACGATGGTCTGCGGCATGTACGGCATGAACTTCGACCATATGCCCGAGCTGCACTGGCGGTTCGGCTACCCACTGGTCATGAGCCTGGTCGTGGCGGCCTGTCTCACGCTGTACCGAGGGTTCCGGAGGAGCGGATGGCTGTGACACCCGGGGACGCCACAGCGCCACGTCTCGGCGTGGACGCTAGTTCTTGGCGTAGACGCTCTCGACCCAGCCCGCGAGCTGGTCGTCGTTGAGGTGCGTGGCCAGGTCGGCCTCGCTGATCATGCCGACGAGCCGCTTGTTCTCGATCACCGGCAGGCGGCGGATCTGGTGGCCCTGCATCTCCCGCAGCACCTCGTCGACGTCGGCGCCCGAGTCGATCCAGCGCGGGGTGCCCTTGGCCATCTCACCCGCTGTGACCTTGGCGGGGTCGTGCCCCATGGCCACGCAGCCGATCACGATGTCACGGTCGGTGAGGATGCCGCAGAGCCGTTCGCTCTCGTCGCCGATGGGCAGCGCGCCCACGTCGAGTTGGCGCATCAGCTGGGCGGCGCGGTCCAGGGTCTCGTGCTTGGGGATCCACTGGGCGCCCCGGTGCATGATGTCTCCGGCGGTGGTCATCGGTACCTCCCGTTGCCGGGCAGTGTCCGGAGCGGCGCGAGCGCGCCGCTGGTCCCGGCGCCCCTCATTCTCGCGGCGCCCCCGACGGCGCGCATCCGGAGACGGACGCTCAGGGCGCGAACGTGATCACCTTGTGCGGCGTCACGCGGACGATGACCCGGACCTCGTCGTCCTTCTCGGCCGGGGGGTCGATGCCGAGGTATTTGTGCGACAGCTCGTGCGGGAGCCGCTTGCCCTCGTCCGGCAGGATCTCGGCGGTGCCCCGGATCTCGGCGGAGGAGTAGGGGTTGGTGATGTCGTAGACGGAGACGCTGATGCGCGGGTCGCGTTCGAGGTTGCGGACCTTCTGGCGGCCCGCGGTGGCGGAGAACAGGACGGCGTCGCCGTCCCGTTTGATCCACACCACCGAGTTCTGCGGGGCGCCACTGGGGCCCAGGGTGGCGACGGCGGCGAAGTTCTTGCCGTCGAGGAGGGCGCGGACGGATTCGCCCAGGGCGACAGGGGTCGTGCTCGGGTTCGAGGTCATGACCGAAGCCTATCTATATGCACATGCATGTAGATAGGCTTCCGCTCCACTCAGTTCCAGTGAGTTCCTCTCGCCCCCAACCCCCTCGCTTCCTCCTACTTCCACTCGGTTCCGATCACTCAGCCGCTCCAGGCCGGATGGCGTGGGTCGTCCGCCCGCACCACCACGTCGGCCACGGACACGGGGTCCGTCTCCGTCTCGTACCGCTCGAAGGCCGGAAGCGTCCACCGCTCCCCCTCCGGCGTACGCCGTCGCAGGGCTCCCGGCGAGAGGCGCACGTGAACCGTCAGGTCGAACGGGAACCAGTGGCCGAGCAGCAGCGGCCCGTGCAGCAACAGCACGCCGCCGGGCGGGAGTCGGACGTACGGGCTGCGGGTCGCGCGGTCGGCCACCGGGTCCCAGAGATCGGGCAGCACGCGCCCCGTGCCGTCCGGATCCAGCGGCCCGAGGACCTCGCGCCACAACGCGCCGGTGTCGAACCACCCGCTGTAGTACGCCTCCACGTCCTGGTGACCGTATTCGAGCCGCAGCGAGGCGGGCCGCAGGAACCCCTCGGTGGCGACGGCGAGCGAGGTGCGCCCGCGCAGCCGCAGCGCGTCACCGACCCGCCGCGCCAGCTCGCCGGTGCCGCTCGCGGGCGCCCCGTCCACGGCGACGCGGAGCCAGGGGCCCCCGTCCGCCGCCTTCAGGTCGAGCAGACGGTCGGCGAGGGTGTCGGCCAGACGTTCCCAGGTGATCGGTTCGAGTCGCACGGGCCCATGATGCCGCCGGGCCCCCGCCGACCGCGTGCGGCCCCAGCAGGCGGCGGAGCCGAGACACAGACTGAGGCACCGGCTGAGGCGCTGGCTGAGACGCCGACGTATGCGCCCGCGAGATGCGCGTATGGTGCCCGCCGCCGCATCGCAATTGACTTGTGGGTATACGGGACGCCGTGCAGGATCACTCGCGGCCGCCCATCCGAGACGTAACCGCCCCATTCACCCCGGGAGTTGCCATGATCGACGGACCGTACTTCGTCCTCACCGTGCTCGGGGTGCTCGCCTGCGGTCTCACCGCCGGGGCCTTCGTCGCGTTCTCGGCCTTCGTGATGAGGGGCCTGGCCGCGCTGCCCCCGGCCCAGGGCATCGCCGCGATGAACTCGATCAACGTCACCGCGGTCGGCCCGGCGTTCATGGCCGTGTTCCTGGGGGCGACGGGACTCTGCGCGGTGCTCGCCGTCGTGACGTTCGTACTCTGGCCCGAGGACGGCACCGTCGAACTGCTGCTCGGCTCCGCGCTGCACCTCTTCGGCTCGTTCGGGGTGACCGTCGCCGCGAACGTCCCGCGCAACGACGCCCTCGCCGAGGTCGACCCGCGGAGCGCGGAGGGCGCGGCGTACTGGCGTACGTACGTCCGTGAATGGACCGCGTGGAACCACGTGCGCGGTGCGGCCTCGCTCGCCGCGGCGGCGTGTTTCCTCCTCGCTCTGACCTGAGAGACCTGAGCGACCCGAGAGACCTGAGCGACCCGAGTGCCTGAGCAACCTGAGCGCGCCGCGGCCGACAGGTGGACGTATGGTGACAAAAAGCCTGCGCGAGGGAGAGGCCATGGCCGACCCCAAGGGCTTCCTCACCACCGCGCGCCAGGAATGGCCGCGCCGTCCCGTCGGGGAACGGGTGAAGGACTGGGACGAGGTGTACGTCCCCGGAGCCCTGCTGCCCCTGATCGAGCGGCAGGCGGATCGCTGCATGGACTGCGGCGTCCCCTTCTGCCACCAGGCGTGCCCGCTCGGCAATCTCATCCCCGACTGGAACGACCTGGTCTCGCGCGCCGACTGGCACGCGGCGGCGGAGCGGCTGCACGCCACGAACAACTTCCCCGAGTTCACCGGGCGCCTGTGCCCGGCTCCCTGCGAGGCGGGCTGCGTCCTCGCGATCAACCAGCCCGCGGTGACGATCAAGAACGTCGAGGCGGCCGTCGCCGACCGTATCTGGGCCGACGGCCTCGCCCCGCCGCGGGTGCCCTCGCGACACTCCGGGAAGACGGTGGCCGTCGTCGGCTCGGGCCCGGCCGGACTCGCGGCGGCGCAGCAGCTGACGCGCGCCGGGCACACCGTCGCCGTGTACGAACGGGACGACCGGGTGGGCGGTCTGCTGCGCTACGGCATCCCCGCGTTCAAGATGGAGAAGCACCACCTGGAGCGCAGGCTCGGCCAGTTGGCCGCCGAGGGCGTGCGGTTCCGTACGTCGACGGAGGCCGGGCGGGATGTGGGCGCGGCGGAGCTGCGGTCCCGTCACGACGCGGTGGTGCTGGCCGTCGGCGCGACCGCCCGGCGCGAACTGGACGTACCCGGGCGGGAATTGAGGGGCGTCGTACAGGCCATGGAGTATCTGCCGCTGGCCAACCGCGTGTGCGAGGGGGAGCTGGAGGCCTCGCCGCTGTCCGCGGCGGGGAAGCACGTCGTCATCGTCGGCGGGGGTGACACCGGGGCCGACTGCCTGGGGACGGCGGTGCGGGAAGGGGCCGCGTCCGTCACGCAGGTGGACATCTACGCGCGAGCGGGCGAGGCCCGTGACGAGCTGGCGGAGCCCTGGCCGACGTATCCGAGGCTCTACCGGCTCTCCGCCGCGCACGAGGAGGCAGGGGAGTTGCGCACCGCGCCCCTCGCGGACGCCGACGCGCGCCTCTTCGCGGCGTCCACGCTCCGCTTCAGCGGGGACGCCGCGGGGCGGGTCCGGGCGGTACACCTCACCGGGGTCGACGAGCGGCGCCGGCCGCTGCCGGGGACGGAACGGAAGCTTCGGGCCGATCTGGTGCTGCTCGCGCTCGGCTTCTCCGGGCCCGAGCGCGCGCCGGGCGGGTTGCTGGACCAGCTCGGCGTGGACCTCGACGACCGGGGTGCGCTCGCCCGCGACGCCGCCTTCGCGACGAACGTCCCCGGCGTCTTCGCGGCCGGGGACGCGGGGCGCGGGCAGTCGCTCGTGGTGTGGGCGATCGCGGAGGGCCGTGCGGTCGCCGCCGCGGTGGACCGCTGGCTGATGGGCGCGACGTCCCTCCCGGCCCCGATCACCCCGTACGACCGTCCGATGACGGTGTGATCGGGCGCGGGGCCCGACAACGAGCATCCCGGGCCCCGCACCCCTCCACCCCGGCCGGTGCGCCACAACCTCCGCACCCCCGCTGCGCGAACCCTCAGCGCTTGCGCGCCACCGCGCCGTACCCCGGCGTCGGCCCCTCCCCCGTGTCCGGCGCCCGCTCGCCCAGTTCCGGCTTCCAGTGGTCGATGACCGCCACTCCGGGGGCCACCATCTCGTAACCGTCGAAGAAGCGTTCCACCTCGGCGCGTGTGCGCAGCGCCAGGGTCATGCCGCGCGCCTTGTAGAGTTCCGTGGCCCGCCGCGCCGTCTCGGGGGTGAACTCGCCCGTCCCGTGCGACAGCATCAGGTAACTGCCGGGGGGCAGCGCCCGCATCAGCCGGTCCACCAGGTCGTACGCGCCGTCCTCGTCCGCGATGAAGTGCAGCAGCGCGACGAGCGACAGGGCGACCGGCCGGTCGAGGTCCAGGACCCGCGCGGCCCCTTCGAGGATCTTGTCCGGTTCGCGGAAGTCCGCCTGGATGTACTCGGTGGCGCCCTGCGGCGTGGAGCGGAGCAGCGCCTCGGCGTGGGCGAGGACGATGGGGTCGTTGTCGCAGTAGACGACGCGCGCGTCAGGGGCGATCCCCTGGGCGACCTGGTGGAGGTTCGGCTCGGTCGGAATGCCCGTGCCGATGTCGAGGAACTGCCGTACGCCATGGTCGGTGAGCCAGCGCGTGGCGCGCTGCATGAACGCGCGGTTGGCCCGCGCCGTCGTCAGGACCCGCCCGTCCATCGCGACGAGCTGGCGGCCCATCTCCTCGTCCACCGGGTAGTTGTCCTTGCCGCCCAGAAACCAGTCGTACATCCGTGCGGGGTGCGGCTTGCTGGTGTCGATGTACGACGGGTCGGTCACAGCGGCTCCAGGCGTAGGCGTAGGCGTAGGCGACGGTCAGGGAGGAGGGAACTCCGTGGTCACGACAGCAGGAAGTCCGCCTCGCCGGCCTTCGCGCCCTGTATGAACGCGGTGATCTCCCCGTGCGTGTAGATGAGCGCGGGGCCGTCGGGGTCGGCGGACTGGCGCACCGCCACCCTGCCGTCGGCCAGCTTCATGGCCTCCAGGCAGTTGCCGCCGTTGCCGCCGCTCCACGGCTTGTGCCAGCCGTCGCTGCCGAGGTCGCGGGCGGGCATGCCGTTGTAGATGCGGGACTCCCCGCGGGGCTCGGCTCGCGAGTCGTCGCGGGCCCCGGGTGCGCGCGGACCGGCAGGGCGCGTGCCGGCTCGGTGTCGGTCCATGTCACAGCTCCTTGCGGACATCGCGGAGGATGTCCTTCGTGCGTTGTGCGGTGGCGGCCTGCGCCGCCATGCGGTCCATGACCTCCAAGTGGGTGGCCACCTCTTTGCGCGCGTCCAGATAGACGGCGCCGGTCAGGTACTCGCTGTAGACCATGTCGGGCAGCTCCGCCATGGCGAAGCGGAAGAGCACGAACGGTCCGTACGTCCCGGGGTGCGGGCCCGCCGCGAACGGCGCGACCTGGAGCGTGACGTGCGGCAGCTCGGTGGCTTCGAGCAGCCGGTCGAGCTGCTCGCGCATCACCTCGGGGCCGCCGACGGGCCTGCGCAGCGCGGTCTCGTCCATCACCACCCACAGGCGGGGCGCGTCCTCGCGGGTGAGCAGCGCCTGGCGCTCCATGCGCAGCGCCACGTACCGCTCGATGTCCGCGGGCCGGGTCTGGCCGATGGCTCCGGAGCGCATCACTCCGCGCGCGTACTCCTCGGTCTGGAGCAGGCCCGGCACGAAGTGGGGCTCGTAGGACCGGATGAGGCTGGCCGCGCCCTCCAGGCTGACGTACATGCTGAACCAGCCGGGCAGGATGTCGTGGAACCGCTGCCACCAGCCCGGCTTGTTCGCCTCCTCGGCGAGGGTCACGAAGGCGTCGGCCTCGTCGTCGGAGACGCCGTAGGCCTTGAGGAGCAGCTGGAGGTACGGGATCTTCAGCGCGACCTCGGCCGTCTCCATGCGGCGGACGGTGGCGGGGGCGACGCGCAGGATCTTCGCGGCCTCCTCGCGCTTCAGGCCCGCGCTTTCGCGCAGGTCCTGGAGACGACGACCGAGAACGACCTGGCCGACGGTCGGCGCGGACCGCGGTTCGCTCACGTCTCCTACCTCCACCCGACTGCGCGTTTTCACAACTCACACCGCACCGCGAGCTGTTGCGAGCAGTGTGCCATGCGCCGTCTCGAAGGAACACGCCACTGTGCACTTTTCAGAGTGGGTCTTGCCAAGGTGTTCGGGGCGGGGCGATAGTGGAGAGCGTGACTCCGCCCGCGCCGTTAGGAACCGAAGCCGCCGAAGGCCGTCTTGGTGATCCCGCCGAGGCACGTCCTGTGAGCGCTGCCGAGGTCTGCGTCAGTTTCGCCCTCGCCCCGCGACCGAACTCCGTAGCGCAAGCCAGAAGGCTGATGCGCGTGCGGTTCGGCGAGTGGGCGGTGCGGGACGACGACGCCTGCGACGCGGCGGCACTCATACTCTCCGAACTGGTCACCAATGCCGTGGTGCACACCGCGAGCCGGCGGATCATCTGCGAGCTGTGCGCGGATACGGAGAGGCTGCGAATCGCCGTACGTGACGAAGGCTGCGGTACTCGGACGCCGCGCCCGGTGCACAGGGGGGCCGATGAGGAGCACGGGAGGGGATTGCTTCTCGTCGACGCGGTGAGCAGTGCGTGGGGCGTCCACGACGCGGGGCCCGGAATCGGGCGGACGGTGTGGGCGGAGTTGCGCAGGACGCCGAAGGGAGCGCCGGAGTTCGCGTAGACCGGGCCGGCGAAGGGACCGGACTACCTGAGGACCGGCCTACCTGAGGACCGAAGTACCGAACGAAGTACAGCAGTACCGAAGTGACGGCGTGGACCGGAACGACAGCGTCGGCACGTTCGGACAACGGGATGGCGAGCGTGGCAGTGATGCGGGCGGGGGGCATGTGAGCGCGGGTATGGTGCGGCCGTTGGATCTGAACACCTTGGTCCGGCTCTCCCGGCGTCGACAGCGCCCCGGGGCCCCGCCACCACCCCTGCGGCTCGATCTGCCCGCGGGGATGACCGAGCCGCTCGGCTGCGACGCGGTGGCGGTGCCCGCCGCGCTCGGGCCCCGGCTGATGTCCCGGCTGCCCCGCGTGGGCTGCGTGTACGAGGACGGGCCGCACTGGTGGTGGATCGTTCCCGCGGACTCCGACGTCGCCATGGAGTGGCCCTCGCCGGTCGCCTACTCGGCGGGCGCGGTGGTGCGCAGCGGCGGGCGCCGGACGCCCGTGCTCATCAACCGGCCCGAGGGCGACGTGCCCTACACCCCGCCGATTCCGCTGTATCTGGCGCTGTGCCGGGTGACGGGGACCACGCCGGGGTGGTCCCCGGTGGGCGCGGGCGCTCCGCCGGGGTGAGGGTCTACCGGGCGGCCGGCTCCCGCACGATCACCAGGTAGGCGTCCGAGGCGAGGTCCATCACGACCTCCGCGGGCTGCCCCTCCTGGCGGCGGGCCCACGCGAACTCCTCCGCGGGCCACGAACCGCGGGGTCCGCCCGCGGGAAACCTCTCCAGCACCACTCGTCCGTTCGTCATGTTCCTGTCCCCCGTACGATTCGGTCCGGCTCTGTCTGTGAGAACGCGCGCGGACCCCCTCAGGGCTCGCAACGTGACCGAACCGACACGGAGTTGAGGCATTCCTCAGTCTTCGTACTCGTCGTGGTACCGCACCCGCGCGCTGCCCGCCGGGGCCCCGAGCGCCGAGGCACGCCCCGCGGGCCGCTCCCACTCCTCCTGCCGACCGAGCGCCGTGAGGTCGAGGAGGCTGCTCGTGGAGCCGATGCCGTCCAGGCCTCGGGCGAACGTCGCGTACGTGTGGTAGACGCGGTCGCCGTCCCGCAGGAAGCAGTTGATCGCGGGCACATCGCGCGGCTCCTCGGGGAAGGACGCCCCGAAGTCGTAGTTGAAGTCGCCGCCGTTCGTCGAGAACCAGGGCACGGTCCAGCCCATACGGGCCTTGAAGGTGAGCAGCGCGGTGTACGGGGCGCGCGACACGGCCACGAAGTTCGTACCGCGGGCCCGCAGATGCGCGAGGTGTCCGATCTGGTCGAGGAAGGCGGAGCAGCTGCGGCAGCCCGCGTCCCATTCCGGGGCGAACATGAAGTGGTAGACGATCAGCTGGTCACGCCCGTCGAAGAGGTCGAGCAGCGTCGCCTTCCCGGCGGAACCGTCGAAGTAGTACTCCTTGTCGACCTCCACCATCGGCAGGCCGCGCCGCGCGGCGTTCAGCGCGTCGCGCGCGCGAGTGGCGGCCTTCTCCTTGGCCAGCAACTCCTCACGCGCGACGAGCCACTCCTCGCGTGTGACGATGTCCGGAAGTCCCATGGCGTGTCTCCTCCACCCTTCGAGCGGCCTTCGAGCGTGCAGCTCCGCGAAGGGTGGACCGGCGGGGTGTGCCGAACTCATCGCTCGGCGGCGAGAAAGCCGGAAAAGATTCAGCCCCCGTACTCCTGGACGCGCCTGCCGTGGCTCCGGTCGACCAGTTCGGGCAGGAGTTCCCCCAACTCCCGTACGGTTTGCGGCACATCGACGGTCAGCAGTTCGCGGTCGCGCATCAGGACCCGGCCGTCCACGACCGTGGTGCGTACGTCCGCGGAGCGGGCGCTGTGTACGAGGGTGGCGGCCAGGTCGTGCACGGGCTGGGTGTGCGGGCCGGTCATATCCACGAGGACGATGTCGGCCCGCCGCCCCGCGGCGAGGCTCCCGATCTCCTCGCCCAGGCCGACGGCTCGCGCGCTCTGAAGGGTGGCGTGGTCCAGGGCCTGGCGGGCGGTGAGCCAGGTCGGGTCGTGCTCCGCGTGCTTCTGGACGAGGGCGGTGAGCGTCATGGACTCCCACACGTCGAGGGTGTTGTTGGACGCGGCGCCGTCCGTGGCCAGGCCGACGGGGATGCCGGCGTCGCGCAGCGCCCGCACGGGCGTGGTGTCCCAGGCGAACTTCAGATAGCCGCGGGGCGCGGAGGCCACGGCGACGCGTCCGCCGCCGCGGCGCAGTGCGGGCAGGTCGCGGGCGGTGTCGAGGCCGGTGGCGTGGGCCATGAGGAGATCCACGTCGAGGAGTCCGGCCTGCTCCAGGACCTCGATGGGCGTGCGGCCGTGCCGGGCCAGGCTGTGGTCGGTCTGCTCGCGGTTCTCGGCGGCGTGGAGGTGGACGAGGAGGCCGTGTTCGCGGGCGAGTCCGGCGGTGGCGGCGAGGTCGGCGTCATCGACGGTGTAGGGGGCGTGCGGGGCGAGGCAGGTGGTGACGCGGCCGCCCGCGGTGCCGCGCCGGCGCAGGGCGAAGTCGAGGGAGGCGGCCCGGCCCTCGGGCCCCTGGGAACTGAAGTAGGCCTGGCCGAGGACGGCGCGCAGGCCGCTCTCCTCGGTGACGTCGGCCACCGCGTCCATCGCGAAGTAGTGGTCGGCGAAGGTGGTGACGCCGCCGCGGATCATCTCGGCGCAGGCGAGCCGCGCGCCGAGCCGGACCACGCGCTCGGTCAGATTGGACTCGACGGGCCAGATCCACTCGTTGAACCACGCGTGGGCGGGCAGGTCCTCGGCCAGCCCGCGCAGGGCGACCATGGGGGTGTGCGTATGGCAGTTGACCAGGCCGGGGAGGGCGACCGTGCCCCGGCCGTCGATGTGCTCGACGGCGGCGCCCGGCCCGGCGGGATCCTGGCCCGGCTCGGCGCCGGGGGCGGTGAGGGAGGCGATGACTCCCTCGCGTACGACGATCGTGGCGTCCTCGACGAAGAGGATCTCCCCGTCGGGGCGGTGGGTCAGGGCCGTGCAGCCGGTGATGACGAGGTCGGCGGGGCCCGGGGCGGGAGGCGGCGTCATCTGTTCACGGTAGCCAGCGCGGCGCCCCGTGCCCGCCTCCCGACGGGAGTTCACCCCGGTTCGGCCGTGGTTCAGCCTCGCGGCAGGACGGTCGAGAGGACCGTCGGCAGCGGATGCCAGTCCGAGGAGACGATGCTGGCGTGCCGGCCCGCGAGCAGGGCGACCCGTTCCTTCGCCTGTGCCTCGGTCGGGCGTGTGCCGTCGATGGCGGGGGCGACGTTGTGGGCGTCGGTCATGACGAGGAGGTAGCGCCGGTCGGCGTACCACCGGGTGTCGATGCCCCCGCCCGCGTACGCCGTGGCGTCCCCGTCGAACAGCACGAACCACGGCCGGATCGAGGGGTCCGCGTACCGGCCGCGCGGATCCCCCGCCACGGCGCCGAGCACGGCGGGGAAGGCGGCGGCTTCCCCGAGGCGCCCCGCCGCGGCGAGGTCGCGCAGATGGGTGGCGTACTCGCGGTCGGTCCACAGGGTGTCCGCGGGGTTGCCCTGTTCGACGGTGCCCGGTATCAGCTCGACCACGAACTTCCCCGCGAGTTCGGCGCGCGACGGCCAGCCCTTGGCCCGTACGGCGTCGTCGAGGGTGGGGTGTCCCGCGGCCAGCCGGCCCGGCCGGTACACGGCGTCGCCGAGCACGCTCGTCAGGAGCGCGTCGAGGTCGGCGGGCCCGCGCCCGCGTCTGCCATGGAAGCCGTCCTTCAGTTCGACCTTGACCAGGACGGGCCGGTGGCCGGGGTGGGCGTCGTGCCAGGTGCGCATGTCCCGCAGGCACCCGGCCAGGCTCTGGTTGCGCGGCTTGGTGCGCAGTTCGCCGGGGTGCTGGGCGTTCTCGCAGTTGTTGTCGTTGCCGAGCGGGTTGCTGTGCGAGACCCGCCAGCCGCTGCCGAATCCGTTGGTCCATACGTCGAGTTCGAGCATCCCGGCACCCGAGTCGAGGGCGTCGGCGAAGTACGGGTACTTCGCCTTCTCGTACGCGTTGTGCAGACCGACGCCGGTCGTGGCCGAGTACGCGGAGTCCGGCGCGGGACCGTCGGCGGCGACCGCGTCCCCGCTCCCGCCCCCCAGGGCGCCCCACGCGACGAGGGCTCCCGCCATCAGCCCCACCACTCCCCTGCGCACCGTCACGCCCACCGCCCCCTCGCACATCACACCGGCCAAGTCATGCGCAACGTAAGGGAGTCGAATGACGTAAGGGAAGACACCGTCTTACGGCTTTGGGGGCCCGGGGTCCGCCGTGACACGATGCCGGGCTGTGAGCAACGAGGTACGAGAACCGGCAGGGGCAGTCACTGACGCGGCGGGCGGCGGCTGGGCCGACCTGCCCGGTGACACGGCCCTCACCATCCGCGTCCCCGAGGTGAACCCCCTGGTGAGGACGGGCCTTCCCGCCCATGTGACCGTGCTCTACCCCTTCCTCAACACGTCCCGCTTCACCGCCTCGACCCATGCCGACCTGACGAACCTCTTCGCGGCCCACGCGCCCTTCACCCTGGCGTTCACCGAGTTCCGCCGCTATCCGGGCGTCCTCTACCTGCCCCCGCGGCCCGAGACCCCGGTCCGCGCCCTCACCGCGTCCCTCACCGCCCGCTGGCCCGAGGCGGTCCCCTACCGCGGCGTCTTCACGCCGCCCCTGGCACCCCATCTGACGCTCGCGAACCACGAGGGCCCCGACACCTATCAGGCCGCCTACGACGCCCTGGAGTCCGAGCTGGCCCCTCACCTGCCGATCGTCGGACGCGTCGACACGGTCCACCTGATCGTGACCGACGGGGCGGGCGGCGCGTGGCGGGACCTCGCCACATACCGCCTAGGTGTCCGCTACGGTGTGCGGCCGACGACGGAGTACGGCTCCTCGTCACACGCGGGTTGACGCCCTCGCCCGCCGCCGCAGCCGGACGCCCTCGCCCTCCACCGAAAGGGACCACGCCGTGACTCGCAGCCTCTCCCGCATCACCCGCACCCGACTCGCCGTGGCGGGCGCCGTGACCGCGGTCCTCGCGGTCGGCGCCCCGGCGGCGTACGCCTCCCTGGAGGGCGCGGCACGGCCGTCGTCCTCGGCCGCGTCCACCTCCTCGACGACCTCCTCGACGGCCGCCCGGGGCAAGCCCTTCACCGAGACCCGGCTCTTCTTCGGCACGGAGCGCCCCGACGGCGGGCCCGCCGTCACGGACAAGCAGTTCATGGCCTTCATCGACAAGGAGGTCACGCCCGGCTTCCCCGACGGGCTGACCATCCAGGACGGGCGCGGGCAGTGGCGCGACTCCAACGGCAGGATCGAGCGGGAACGTTCGTACGAACTGATCCTGCTGTACCCGACGGGCGAGGCCCGCAAGAAGGACGTCCTGATCGAGGAGATCCGCGGCGACTACGAGAAGGCGTTCGCGCAGGACTCGGTGGCGCGGCTCGACGAACGGACGCGGGCCGACTTCTGAGCGGTTCCGCAGACGCGGCGGCCAGGAGGACTCCGCTGCCTTCGCGGCGAGGGCGCCGGCGACCTCGGTGGGCTGGGCGCGCGGGGCGTTGCCCGCGCGTAGCCGCGGGTCGCGCGGGCGCGGGCGAGCCAGACGCGGAGCGCCTCGCGGCGCAGGGCCTCGGGGTAGGCGGGGCGCGGCAGTTCGCCCGGCAGCACGTTATCGCTGTCGGCGGTGCGGGTGCCCTGCGCGCGGGAGCCGCCGAGGACGACGGGCGCCTTGCCCGGCGCTCTTCGCGGAGGCCATCCCTTCCTCACGCACCGAGCACCGCCGTCAGCGCCCCCACCACGTCCACGTCCGCCTCCCCCTCGGGCCACCAGTCCTCCGCGCGCGGCTCGCTGCGGTACGGGTACCAGCGGCCGTCGCGGCCGTAGCGGATCTGGAGGGACGCTTCCGCGTTCGTCAGGGTGTTGCGGTGGATCGTCATGCGGGGGAGGTCCGCCCCGGCGAGGGCTCCGCGGGCCCGGTCGAAGGGGCCCGCCGGGGGGTCCCAGGGGGTTTCCAGGACCGCCAGGCCCTCCTCGCCGCCCTGGCGCCAGGCCGCGGCCGCCCGGGACAGGTCGGCGGGGGTGCGGCCCACCGAGCGGGCCAGCTCGGCGAAGGGGCGGCTGAAGGTGCGGCGGCCCGTGAGGCCGGGGTGGCAGGCCGCGAGGCGGACCGCGTCGTGCCAGGGGGACGCGGCGGTGAAGGGGTCCGCGCCGGTGGTGAGGTAGGCGTGGGCCCTCGCCGCCGCGTCCGTGACCAGGAACTCCAGGGAGGTCGGGTCCGGGGCTCCGGGCAGGGAGGGGAGCACGGGAGGCTCGCCGGGGTGGGCCGGGGGCGCCTGCG